>DATJWN010000114.1:0-64318 GCA_035501235.1 Reyranella sp. | reverse complement strand
ACTGCCCAGTCCCTTCGCCATGAACGCTTCGGCCAGCCCAAGCTGACCGTCCTGACCGCGCTTCATCGAAGCCTCCTTACAGAGGCCTTCTCTGAATCACTCCTGATCCCTCGTGCCAAGACCTTTTGCAGAGGTCTCATTCAGATGGGGAAGTGCCCCGAAGGGGCGATGGGGTCATGAGTCTCAAACGAGATCTCGCTCGTGGCCCGTGACCCCTCCGCCGCCTAAGAGGCGGCACCTCCCCATCTGAATGGGGAGGAAAGCTTCGCGCAATTGCGGTCGGTAAGACTCTAGCGCCGCCAGGACGCCATGCTCTGGAAGACGCCGTCGCGGAAGATCAGCGCATGCGTCAGTGCCGCGCCCATATGGGCGAGGAAGGTCGCGAACAGGAGGTAGGCCAGCACGGTGTGCGCGGGCCGCAGCAACGCATAAAGGCCGTCGCTGTGCGGCAGGATCGCGGGCAGGTGCCAGCTTCCCGCGAGCACGATGGGATAGCCCGCCGCCGACAGCATGCCCCAGCCGACCAGCGGCAGCGCGAACATCAGCACATAGAGCAGCACGTGCGAGCCCTGCGCGGCGAACTTCAGCAGCGCCGGCATCGCCGCCGGCAGCGGCGGCGCAGGCCGGAAGAGGCGATGGATCAGCCGAATCGCCGCCAGTGCCAGGATCAGGATGCCGAGCGGACGATGGATCGCCACCAGCCGGTGATAGTCGTTGAGTGAGGTCACCATCGCCGCGCCGACGAACAGCATGGCGACGATCAGCACGGCCATCAGCCAATGCAGCAGCCGGGAGAAGATCGGGAACGAGGGTGCCATGGTCAGTTTCCTTTCCCCGGCTGCACGGCGCCTGTCTGTACGGCACTGGGCGTTTTCGGTTCGCCGGCGCGTCGCGTGAAGGATTCCGAATAAGCACTTGAGCGAGCCGATAACAGCGGATCGTCCGATGGCTCGATGCCCGCCGGCAGCACCAGCGGATCGAAGTTGATGTCGCGGCAATTGCCGTCGGCTTCGGCGCTCAACGACTCGATGGAAAGCGTGCCGGCATCGACGGTCTCGCGATCGGCGGGCCAGACCACGGTCGCGTCGTTGGTGACGTCACCCGCCTCGCCGAGGGTCAGGATCAGATGCCATTGCGCGGGGCCCTTCGCGAGACGCCTGGCGAGATCGTCGAACAGGTAGTTCTTGTCCTTGGGCGTCTCAGCCGGCTCGGGCTCGAAGGCATCGACCGGCCGCATCGACCAGCGCACCGCCGTCGCCTTGCCGTCGGCCGCGATGAAGCGGAAGGCGTTGAGGCCGTTGTAGGGCGCGTTGGCGAAGCCCGAGGAGAAGGGCACGGTCTTGATCACGGAGATCGCCTTTGCAGCCTCGGGATGCGCGGCGAAGAAGGCAGCGATCTTCGCCGGATCGGGCTTGCCATTGGCCGCGGGCTTCGCGGCCAGCATCTGCTCGTAAAGCGCCTGGGCGTCCCTGAACGGGAAGACGGGGAGGACGATCATTCCGGTGCGCCACATCTCGCCATCGGGCAGCGTGAAGTTGAGCGCCATGCTGCGCACGGAGTCGGGGCCATCGGGCATCGCGGGCATGCCGCCGGCGAGCGAGAAGCGGCCGAACACCGGCACCCTGCCGGGCTTGAAGACCTCAGCCGTCGAGAGACGCGCGCCCCGGCCATTGCTCTCGAACCAGCCGGCGAGGCAGACGCCCTTGGCATGGTTGCGGCGGAAGCCCTCGTGCGGGCCGTTCACCGCCTCGAACGTATCGATCATGCCGTCCGGATCGAGGCGGTCGGAGAACCATCCGGCCGTCCAGGCGAAGGCTGCCGCGACGACCAGCAAAGCGACGCCGATGACCGCGAGACGCGGCAGGGCGGATGGCGTGAACAGCGCATATGAGGGGCGAGCGGAATCGGACACGGCAACTCCTCCTGCTAGCTCTTGTATCCCACTGCTGTGCACGAGACTCCATCTTGTGGATCGATCTCGCAAACAATTGAATCAATTGTAATTTCTTGACCATGACTCGGTGGATGACTCATCTTCCCCCGATGCCTGTGGACAATATCGATCGCGTGCTCGTCGGCGACTGCGTGGAGCTGATGAACGGCCTGCCGGAAGGTTCGGTCGACATGGTCTTCGCCGACCCGCCTTATAACCTGCAGCTGGGCGGCGAGCTGCTGCGGCCCGACAATTCCAAGGTCGATGCCGTCGACGACGATTGGGACAAGTTCGCCGATTTTGCGCGCTACGATTCCTTCACCCGCGCCTGGCTGAAGGCCGCGCGTCGCCTGCTGAAGCCCGAGGGCTCGCTCTGGGTGATCGGCAGCTACCACAATATCTTCCGCATCGGCACCGCGTTGCAGGACGAGGGCTACTGGCTGCTGAACGACATCGTGTGGCGCAAGTCGAACCCGATGCCGAACTTCAAGGGCAAGCGGTTCACCAACGCGCATGAGACGCTGATCTGGGCCGCGCGCGACCGCAAGGCGCGCTACACCTTCAACTACGATTCCATGAAGGAGCTGAACGAGGGCATCCAGATGCGCTCGGACTGGCTGTTGCCGCTCTGCACCGGCGGCGAGCGGCTGAAGGGCGACGACGGCAAGAAGGCGCATCCGACGCAGAAGCCCGAGTCGCTGCTCTTCCGCTGCCTGATGGCCGCCTCCAATCCCGGCGACCTTATCCTCGATCCCTTCTTCGGCACCGGCACGACCGGCGCCGTTGCCAAGCGCCTCGGCCGCCACTTCATTGGCCTCGAACGCGATCACACCTATGCCGCCCTTGCCCGCAGGCGCATCGCCGAGGTCTCGCCGCTCGCCGGCGAGGACGTGACGCCCAAGCCCAGCAAGCGCAGCGAGCCGCGCATTCCGTTTGGCACTCTGATCGAGGCGGGGCTGCTGCAGCCCGGCACGGTGCTGAGCGACTTCGCCGGCCGCGTGCATGCCCGCGTGCGCGCCGACGGCACGCTCTCCTCGTCGAATGCGCTGGGCGAGCATCGCGGCTCGATCCATCAGGTGGGCGCCGCGGTGCAGGGCGCGCCGGCCTGCAACGGCTGGACCTTCTGGCATGTCGAGGTCGAAGGCGCGCGCCGGCCGATCGATCACCTCCGCCAACAGGTCAGGGCGGGTCTCTAGTTTCTTCGCTTCCCCATTCAATTGGGGAAGTGCCCCGAAGGGGCGATGGGGTCATATCGCGGGCCAAAGGCCCGCAACGCTGACCCCTCCGTCGCGTATGACGCGCCACCTCCCCATATGGATGGGGAGGAAAGTGGGTTTCTAGGGATTTCAGACACTTAGCCTAGGGGGTGGGTGAGACTCTGAGACTCCGGGGCTAAAACCCTTGTGCCATGGGCATCGAACCAGTCTCAGGCCCCTGAGACTCCGGCAAGAGCCTGCCGAGACTCTACTCCTTGACCGCGTGGGCGATGATCTTGCGCATGACCGTGGGCAGGGCGCGCGCCTCCATCTGATCGATCGTCACCCAGTCGCTGCCGGGCGCCAGCTTGGCGAGGCGTGAGGTGGCGGCCGTGGCGCGCGCGACGGTGAGCTCGAGATGGAAGTGCGTGAAGGTGTGGCGCACGCCGCCCTCCAGCACCTTCCAGTTGGCCGGCACCGGTGCCTCCTTCATCGCGCTCGCGATCGAGAGCTTGCCTTCGCGCCAGGCGCTCGAGGGCACCTCGTCCATGCCGCCCAGCAGGCCCTTGGCCGGGCGCTTGCGCAGCAGGATCGCGCCGTCGCGGTTGGAGAGCACGAAGGCGAGGCCGCGCCGCGTCGGCTTGTCGGCCTTGGGCGCGCGCCGCGGCAGCTCCTCGGCGATGCCGCGCTTGCGGGCCTCGCAGCCGTTCATGAGCGGACAGATCACGCAGCGCGGAGTGCGCGGCACGCAGACCGTGGCGCCGAGATCCATCATCGCCTGGGCGTAATCGCCGGCGCGCTCGCTGGGCACCAGCTCGGCCGCGCGCACATTGATCTCGACCTTGGCGTCGGGCAGCGGCGTCTCGATGGCGTAGAGCCGCGCGATCACGCGCTCGACATTGCCGTCGACTGCAGAAGCCGGCCGGTCGAAGGCGATGGCCCGAATGGCCGCCGCCGTGTAGGGCCCGATGCCGGGCAGCGAGAGCAGCTCCGCCTTGGTCTCGGGAAAGTGACCGCCATGCCGTTCCGTCACGGTGCGTGCGCAGGCATGCAGGTTGCGGGCGCGGGCGTAGTAGCCGAGGCCCGCCCAGGCCGACAGCACCTCGTCCAACGGAGCGGCGGCCAGCGCCTCGACCGTGGGCCAGCGCGTCATGAATTTCACGAAATAGTCGCCCACCGTCGCCACGGTCGTCTGTTGCAGCATGATTTCCGACAGCCAGACGAGGTAGGGCGGCGTGCGCTGCCCGGCGGGCGCGCGCCAGGGCAGGGTGCGACGATGACGGTCGTACCACTCAAGCAGCCGTGAGGCGTGGGTCATGGCCATGTAAGGAGCGCTGCCCTAGCATGAGCAGAGGAGAAGTTTGAAAGGCTTTATGCGGGAAAATGGCTTCCGCGCCATCGGCGGTCTGGCCCAGGGGCTGACCGGCGGCCTGGTCCAGGCGAAGGGCAAGGGACGCGGCCTGCAGGTCGCGCGCCTCAAGGTCGAGTGGCCGGCCATCGTCGGGCCGGAGATCGCGCGCGTCTGCGAACCCGATGCGCTGCTTCCCGGCCGCAGCCGTACCGGCGGCAAGGCGCTCAGGCTGCGCGTGCTGGGCGCCGCCGCGCTCGAACTTCAGCATAAGGCCGGCCTGCTGGTGGAACGCGTGAACGGCTATGTCGGCCATCGGGCGATCGAGGAGATCCGTCTGGTGCAGGGCGCGCTCTCGGGTCCGCCGCCCAAGCGCATGCCGCCGCCGCTCGACAAAGGCGCGGCCGCGCGCGTGGCCGAGCGTCTCGACGGCATGGAGGAGTCCGAGTTGAAGGCCGCTTTGGCGCGGCTCGGCGCGCGCGTATCCGCGAGCCGGCGGAGCATCGTGCTCGGCGCGCTCGCGACGCCCTTCGTCGCGCGGCGCTCGTCCGCGCAGGCCAATCCGCCGGCGGGCCAGCCGCAGCCCAGTCCCGAGCAGCGCCGCGCGCTGTTCGAGATGCCGCACGACCACGCACTCGGCAAAAAGGACGCGCCCAATCTCCTGATCGATTACTTCTCGCTCACCTGCCCGCACTGCGCCAACTTCCACGCCGCCATCTTCCCGGTGATCAAGAGCAAGTGGATCGATACGGGCAAGCTGCGTTTCATCTATCGCCACTTCCCCTCCGATTCGATCGCCACGCATGCCAGCCAGTTCGCCGAATGCGCCGGCGCCGACAAATTCTTCGACGCCATAGGCGTGCTGTTCCATGCCCAGGTCGATTGGCTGACGTCGGGCGATCCCGAGGCCGAGATGGCGAAGGTCCTCGACAAGGCAGGCTTGCCCTCCGACAGATGCCTCGCCAACGACCAGCTTCTGGACAAGGTCATCGAGGACGTTCAATCCGGTCAGGTGCTGGGCGTGAAGGCGACGCCGACCGTCATCATCAACGGCGACGGCACGGGCAGCCCGACCGCCGAAACCATTAATCAGATTCTCGAGAAGTCGGGGCGCTAAACGTTTGACTCCCCACAGGTAAAATCCCCAAGATGTTGTAGAGAGGAAGAGGGTTATGCGGAATATCTTGATCGTCGTCGCCGGCGTGGCGGCGGTGATTCTGATCGCGTGCGGGGTCTATTACGGCACCCGCCAGCCGGCACCGAAGCCCGCTCCGGTGGCTGCGGCCACGACTCCGGACAAGGCGGCGCTGCTCAAGGCGTTGCCGGACGATCACGTCGAGGGCAGCCCGAACGCGCCCATCACGCTGATCGAGTACGCCTCCTTCACCTGCCCGCACTGCGCGCACTTCAACGTGATGATCCTGCCCGAGATCAAGACCAAGTGGATCGACACCGGCAAGCTGAAGCTGGTCTATCGCGACTATCCGCTCGACCAGACGGCGGCCCAGGCGGCGCAGCTCGCGCGCTGCGCGCCCGCCGACCGTTACTTCGGCGTGGTCGACATGATCTTCCGCACCCAGGGCACCTGGGCGCTGGCCCAGGACCCGATCGCCGAGCTTTCCAAGTCGCTGCGCATCGCGGGCATCGGTGAGAGCGAGGCCAAGGCGTGTCTCGCCAATTCCAAGATCGCCGACGAGGTGGTGGCCTCGGCCCAGGGGGGCGACAAGGTCGGCGTCAAGGCGACGCCCAGCCTCTTCATCAACGGGGAATTGTTCAGCGGCGCGCGCTCGGTCGAGGAGCTCGACGGCGTGTTCGCCAAGCTCGTCAAATAAGAAACAAACAGCGTGGGGTACCTCTAAGTGCAGTTCGACAAACTCCGGCTCTCCGGCTTCAAGTCCTTCGTCGATCCGACGGAGCTCATGATCGAGCCCGGCATGACGGGTATCGTCGGCCCCAACGGCTGCGGCAAGTCGAACCTGGTCGAGGCGCTGAAGTGGGTCATGGGCGAGACCTCGGCCAAGCAGATGCGCGGCTCGGAGATGGAGGACGTGATCTTCGCCGGCGCCGGCACGCGGCCTGCGCGCAACATCGCCGAGGTGATGCTCTCGCTGGACAACAAGACGCGCACCGCGCCCGCCATGGTGAACGACACCGACCAGCTCGACGTCGTGCGCCGCATCGAGCGCGGCCACGGCTCGGCCTATTCGGTGAACGGCCGCGAGATCCGCGCCCGCGACGTGCAGACCCTCTTTGCCGATGCGGCTACGGGATCGCGTTCGACCGCACTGGTGAGCCAGGGCCGCATCGGCGCGCTGATCAACGCCAAGCCGGCCGACCGGCGCACCATCATCGACGAGGCGGCCGGCATCACCGGCCTCTACGCGCGCCGGCATGAGGCCGAGCTCAGGCTCCGCGCCGCCGAAGCCAATCTCGCGCGCGTGCAGGATGTGCTGGTGGCGCTGGAAGAGCAGCACAAGGGCCTGAAGCGCCAGGCGCGCCAGGCGAGCCGCTATCGCAACCTTTCCGATCATATCCGCCGCGCCGAGGCCGCCGTGCTGGCGCTGCGTCTGGCCAAGACCGAGAGCGAGCTGGCCGAGGCCGGCGAGCGCCTGAAGGAAGCCGAGGCGCAGGTCGCCGATCTGACGCGCCTGGTCGGCCTCGCGACGACGGCGCAGGCCGAAGCCGCGACGGCGCTGCCGCCGCTGCGCAACGACGAGGCCGCCGCCGCCGCCGCGTTGCAGCGCCTGCGCGTCGCGCACGATGCGCTCACCGCAGAAGCCGAGCGCGTCGCCGCCGCCCAGCAGGAGGCCGAGACGCGCCTTCATCAGACCGTGTCCGATCTCGGCCGCGAGCAGGGCCGCCAGGGCGATGCCGAAGCGGCAATCGCAGAGCTGGACGCGCAGCGCACGCGGCTGGAGCAGGAGCGCGTGGGCGAGGACGAGCGCGCCACGGCGGCGGAGACCGCACGCGACGAGGCGCATGCCGCCACGGTCGCGGCCGAGGGCGAGCACGATCGCCTGACCCGCCAGATCGCCGACGACGAGGCGCTGCGCCAGAGCGTCAGCCGCGAGATCGCCGAGCTGGTGGAACGCCTGCGCCGCCTGGAAATCCGCCGCGACGAGATCGCCGCGCAACAGCGTTTGATCGAAGGCGAGCTGTCCAACCTGCCGGCCCTGCCGGAGGTCGCGGGCACGCTGGAGACGGCGCGCGCCGCGCTCGAAGAGGCCCGCCGTCATGGCGCCGCGCAGATCGAAGCTGCCCGCGAGGCCGAGCGTTATCAGTCGGAGGCCGCGCGTGAAGCCGTCGCCAAGGCCGAGGCCGAGCGCATCGAGATCGAGCGCACGCGTGCCACCGAACGGCAGGCCGCCGAAGCCGCCCATGCCGCCGCCAACGAGGTGCTGCAGAAGATCGTGGCGCGCCTCACCAAGCTCCGCGCCGAGGAGGCGGGCGTTGCCGCGGCCCTGAAGTCGGCCGCCGATTCGCTCTGGCCGCCGCTGCTCGATGCGCTCACCGTCGAGCCGGGCTTCGAGAAGGCTCTCGCCGCGGCGTTCGGCGAGGAGCTGGAAGCGTCCGCCGATCGTGGCGCGCCGATCCATTGGCTGCCGCTCGGCCCCATCGCCGATGCCCCGTCGCTGCCGGAAGGCGCGACGCCGCTCACGCAGCACGTCAAGGCGTTGCCCGAGCTGGAGCGGCGGATGGCCTTCATCGGCATCGTGTCGGACGAGGCGACGGGTGCCGCGCTGCAGGCCTCGCTGCTGCCCGGCCAGCAGCTCGTCACTCTCGAAGGCGCGGTGTGGCGCTGGGACGGCTTCACCGTGCGGGCCGGCGCGCCGTCGCCGGCGGCGGTGCGGCTCAGCCAGCGCAATCACCTGGCCGAGATCCGCCAGCAGATCGACGGCGTCGCGGCCGAGCAGGGCCAGGCGCAGCAAGCGGTCGATGCCGAGGCGACGATGCTCGCCGCGGCGCGCGAGCTCGAGCGCACGTCGGTCGAGCAGGCGCGCCAGAACGAGCGCGAAGTCGCCGAAGTCGCGCGCGGCAAGACCCAGGAAGCTGGCGAGGCGACGCGGAACGCCGTGCGCGCCGCCGAGACCGCCATCGCTGGCGCCGAACAGGTCATGGCGACGGCCCGCGACCGTCATGCCGAGGTTGCCCGCCAGACCGATCAGCTGAACACGCGTCTCGCCGGCGCCACGCAGGCGATGGCCGAGCTCGGCGTCGACTTCGCCGACGCCGAGATGCGCCGGACCTTCCGTCAGGCGCGGCTCTCCTCGATCTCCGACACGCAGGCCGATCGCGTGGCGGCGGGTGCGCTGCGTACCCGCATCGCCGAGCTGCGTGGCGCGCTCGTGGAAGCCGAGGGCAATTGCGATCGTCTGGCGCGCGAGGCGGAGATGCGGGTCGAGCAGCTCGGCCGCATCAGCCATGACCATGCGAGCTGGAGCACGCGCTTGAGCGATGCCGCGCGCCAGATCGCCGAGCTCGACCAGCGCCGCGGGCAGATCACGGCGACCATCGCCGAGCTCGCCGCCAAGCCCGCCGAGATCAAGGCCAATAAGTTCGCCCTGGGCGAGGAGATCGCCAAGGCCGAGACCCAGCGTCAGGAAGCAGCGGACCGCCTGGCCGTTGGCGAGAACCGGTTGGCCGAGGCCGACAAGGCGATGCGCAGCGCCGAGAGCGAGCTTGGCGGCGCCCGCGAGAACCGCGTGCGCCGCGAGGGCCTCGTCGAGCAGGCGACCAAGGATCGCGACGCCGTCGTCGAGCGCATCCTCGAGCGGCTGCGCTGCGAGCCCGATGGCGTGCTGGCGCTGGCTGAGGTCGAGAAGCTGGAAGAGCTGCCCGAGATGGAGAAGGCCGAGCATCGCCTGGAGCGGCTGGTGCACGAGCGCGAGACCATGGGCGCGGTGAACCTGCGCGCCGAGGAAGAAGCCGGCGAGCTCGAGCAGCAGATCACCGGCATGACGACCGAGCGCGACGACCTGATCGCCGCCATCGGCCGCCTGCGCCAGGGCATCCAGAGCCTGAACCGCGAAGGCCGCGAGCGCTTCCTCGCCGCTTTCGAGCAGGTGAGCGGCCACTTCCAGCAGCTCTTCACCAAGCTGTTCGGCGGCGGCAAGGCGGAGCTGCGCCTCACCGAGTCCGAGGATCCGCTCGAGGCCGGCCTCGAGATCCACGCCTCGCCGCCGGGCAAGAAGCTGCAGGTCATGTCGTTGCTGTCGGGCGGCGAGCAGGCGCTGACGGCGCTGTCGCTGCTGTTCGCCGTGTTCATGACCAATCCGGCGCCGATCTGCGTGCTGGACGAGGTGGACGCACCGCTGGACGACCTCAACGTGGAGCGTTTCTGCGGCCTGGTGAACGACATCGCCGGCCGCACCGACACGCGCTTCCTGATCATCACCCACCATCGCGTCACCATGGCGCGCATGGACCGGCTGTACGGCGTCACCATGGCCGAGCAGGGCGTCTCCCAGCTCGTTTCGGTGAACCTGCAGGAAGCCGATCGCCTGGTGGCATAGGTTCAGAACAACAAGACAAGTCTTCCTCTCGCAAGAACTGAGCGCCGGTCTAGCCAGGCCGGCGCTCTTCTCTTTGAGGGGGCTCGGATGTAGTGTCCGGCCATGCCCGATACGCTTGCTCCCGCCACAACAGACGTGATCGATCTCACGCGCGCGCTGGTGCGCTGCGAGAGCGTGACGCCGCGCGAAGCAGGCGCGCTGCAATTGCTGGAACAGACGCTGACGCCGCTCGGCTTCCGCTGCGAGCGCATGGATTTCACCGAGAAGGGCACCGACGACGTCGCCAACCTCTATGCGCGCGTCGGCCAGGACAAGGACGGCAACGGCAAGCATTTCTGCTTCGCGGGCCACTCCGACGTCGTGCCGGTGGGCGATCTCTCGTCGTGGACGATCGGTCCGTTCGCCGCCGAGCTGTCGGACGGCTACCTGTTCGGCCGCGGCGCCGCCGACATGAAGGGCGCGATCGCGGCCTTCACCGATGCCGTGCAGCGTTTCCTCGGCAGGCGCGGCCCGAACTTCGGCGGCGCGATCAGCCTCCTGATCACCGGCGACGAGGAGGGGCCCTCGGTCAACGGGACCGTCAAGATGATGAAGAAGCTCGCCGAGCGTGGCGAGACGATCGATGCCTGCATCGTGGGCGAGCCGACCTCTTCGAAGAAGTTCGGCGACATGATGAAGATCGGCCGCCGCGGCAGCATGAACGTCGATCTGGTCGTGCGCGGCGTGCAGGGCCATGTCGCCTACCCCGAGCGGCTGGACAATGCCATCCATCGCCTGTCGGCCATCATCGAGGCCTTGATCCGCGAGCCGATAGATCAGGGCAGCACGCATTTCCAGCCGACGTCGCTGCAATGGACGACCGTCGATGTCGGCAACAAGGCGACCAACATCGCCCCCGGCGTGGCCCGCGCACGCTTCAACACGCGCTTCAACGATCTCTGGACTTCCAAGACCCTGCTCGCACATCTGCAGGCGCGCATCGATCGCGCGCTCGCGGCGATCGGCGGCAACGGAACGGTCGAGTACGAGGTGTCGGTCTCGGGCGAGTCCTTCTATACGCCACCCGGCCCGCTCTCCGATCTCGTGGCCGGCGCGGTGCGCGACGTCGTCGGCGTGGAGTGCGAGCTCTCGACCACCGGCGGCACGTCCGATGCGCGCTTCATCCGCGCCTACTGCCCGGTGCTGGAGTTCGGCCTGGTCGGCGAGAGCATGCACAAGGTCGACGAGAAGAGCTCTGTCGCCGACCTCAAGGCCCTGGCGCGCGTCTACGAGACAGTGCTCGACCGCTACTTCGCGACCTGAAGGACTTTCGGCGTTGAGTACCGGCGAGATTGCCCGCGGCACGGAAGGGGCCCTGAAGTTCCTGACGGGCGACCGCGCCGCTCCGCTCTACTTCGAGAACAGCATCGAAGCCTGCCTGCGCTCGTTCCGGGTGATGCTGCTGGCGGCGCCGCTCTACGCCCTCTGCCGCGTGCTCAATTACGCGACCGTGGCCGTCGAGGCCGACGACACCGAGATCATCCTCGTCGAAGGCCTCCATTTCGTCGCCGACTGGCTGCTCTTCCCGGTGTTGTTCTACGAGATCGCGCGCTTGCGGAACTGGATCGACCGCTACCCGCGCTACATTTCGGCGCTCAACTGGATCCAGCTGCTGTTCGTGGTGCTCGAGACGATCGCGGCGGTGCTCGTGCTCCAATTGCCACCGCTCGCGGGCGATCTGCTCAACCTCGCGCTTCTCGGTTTCGAGCTCTACTGGTTCTGGATGGCAACCCGCTTGGCGCTCGGCACCAATTGGCTGTTCTCGCTCGGCCTGCTCCTGATGAACTGGGCGCTTTCCTATTTCCTGTCACTCTTCGTCATCGGCCACCTCGGCGTCCACGCGCTTCCTGGCGGCTAGGGCATGTTCCGTTCGGCTGGAATCGGCCGAACGGAATGTGCCGACGGTCGAGGCGCTTCGATCAACGCGTTTCCGATCAGACGGAACCGCTTTAGTGGTTCCGTCTGATCGGAAGCCGCTCTAGCGGCTCGTAGCGCACCTCCATCAGGCAAAGGCCGAGCGGCGGCGCCGTGGGGCCGGCACGCGTTCGGTCGCGGGCAGCGAGCGCCTCCTCGACATCGCGCTTCGTCCATTGGCCACGGCCCACGAGCTGCAAGGTGCCGACCAGGATGCGCACCTGGTTGTGCAGGAAGGAGCGCGCGCCGACGTCGATGTCGATCTCCTCGGCCGTGCGCGTCACCTGCAGCAGGTCGAGGGTCTTGAGTGAGGAGGCCGCCTGGCAGTTGACCGAGCGGAAGCTGTTGAAGTCGTGGCGGCCGACCAGCACGGCGGCGGCCTCGCCCATGGCCTTCTCATCGAGCGGCACGGGCACGTGCCAGACCTGTCCGCGATCGAGACCGGCCGGTGTGCGCCGATTCAGGATGCGATAGCGATAGCGCCGCCAGGTCGCCGAGAAGCGGGCATGGAAGTCGGGTGCGGCGAGCTCCGCCGTCGGCACGACGATGGGATGCGGCTTGAGGTGGAAGTTGAGCGCGCCGCGGATTTCCTCCAGTCGCTTCTCCACGGCGAGGTCGAAATGCGCGACCTGTCCGCGCGCGTGGACGCCGGCATCGGTGCGGCCCGCGCCCTGGACATGCACGCGCTCGCCCGTGAAGGCGAAGACGGCGTCCTCCAGCGCCGCCTGGATCGACGGGCCCGTGTCCTGGCGCTGCCAGCCGACAAAGGGCCCGCCGTCATACTCGACGGTGATCCTGTAGCGCGGCAATCAGAGCTTCCGACCCAGGAGTTTCTCGACCTCGCGCCTCTCCCAGTCGCCGCTCAGGAACGGGATCCGGTCGAAGACCCTGAGGCCATGCACGGCGAGGACCAGTCCCCAGGGAATGGCCGCCCACTGCACCCAGAGATGGCGCGGCGTGACGAAGGCGTTCATGACGGCTAGGAAGGCGATGATCAGCGCATACTCGATGGCGTGCATGTAGAAGCCCTTGATCCTGCGGACCTTGGCAAAGGCGAGGGCTTCCTCGGAGCTGACGTGTCGATTGTCCAACGGTTCCATTTGCGCCTCCTTCAGCGCCGAGAACTCGACCTCGAACACCGCCGCCAGCGCCTTCAGCGACTCGGCACTCGGATTTTGCCCGCGCTCGATGCGCTGGATGGTCCGGGTGCTGAGGCCGCTCACGGTCGCGAGCTGCTCCTGCGACCAGCCGCGCTGCACGCGCAGCTTCTGGATCAGCAGGGGTGAGTCGTCGGTCACGGCCGGACAATGGCAAGAAAGGTCGGACGCGACCACGTCACGGCCACGACATTCGCCCGACATGGGCCCGACGACGCCAATCAGACCGGCCTGGATTGCGGCAGCGATGCCACGGCAGGCGGGGACAGCACCGTGCCCGCCGGCAGGTTGAAGCCGCGCAGGAAGGCGTCGGCGGCGACGGCCGCCTTGCCCGGCCGCTGAAGCTTCAGGAGCTTCAGCCCGCCCGAACCACAGGCGATGACGGGAAAGCCATCGCGCGCGAGGCTCACCGTGCCCGGTGCGCCCGAGGCAAGCGCCAATGCCGCCGCGTGGACCTTGATCTGCTCTCCGCCGACCTCGAACGATGTGCCGGGCCAGGGATGGAAGGCGCGCACCTTGCGCTCCAGCTCCGCCGCCGGCCGGCGCCAATCGAGGATGCCTTCTTCCCGGCCGAGCTTGTGGGCGTAGGTGACGCCTTCCGCCGGCTGCGGCACCGGCTCGAGGGTGCGGCGCATCAGCCCGTCGAGGGTCGAGACGACGAGCGTGGCGCCCATCGCCGCCAGCCGATCGTGCAGCGATTCGGCCGTATCGGCGGCCGATATGGGCGTACGCTCGGCGAGCAGCATCGGGCCGGTGTCGAGGCCCTCATCCATGCGCATGGTGGTGACGCCGCTTTCGGCATCGCCCGCCAGGAGGGCGCGATGGATGGGCGCGGCACCGCGCCAACGCGGCAGCAGCGAGCCGTGGATGTTCACACAGCCCAGCACCGGTGCGTCGATGAAGCTCCTGGGCAGAATGTGGCCATAGGAGACGACGACGGCGACATCGAGATCGAGTGCCTTGAAGGCGGCCGCTTCTTCCTCGGATTTGAGGCCGCGCGGCGTGCGCACGGGCAGGCCGAGCGTGTCGGCCACCTCGTGCACCGGTGTCCTGCGCTCGTGCTTGCCGCGTCCGGCGGGCTTGGGCGCGCGCGTGTAGACCGCGACCACGTCGTGGCCCGCCTCGACCAGCGCTCGCAGAGCGGGCACGGCGAAGTCGGATGTGCCGAGGAAGGCGATCTTCATCGCCGCATCTTATAGGCAGCCGCGCGCGGCTGAGCTAGGTATGCCCCGACCATGGATTCCGACACCCATTCGACCGGCAAGGGGCCTGTCGCCAACCTTGCCGCCCGCCGCGCCGCGGGCCAGGTCCGCGCCGATCCCGTGCAGGAAAAGATCGTGCAGCGTCTGCAGGAGGTGCACGACCGCCTGGCGGCGATGACGCGCGACGTCCCGAAGTCCGGCTGGCTCGCGAAGCTCGGTCTGGGCGGCGCGGCGAAGGTGCCGGCGGGGCCGCATGGCCTCTACATCTGGGGACCGGTCGGACGCGGCAAGTCGATGCTGATGGATCTCTTCTTCGCCGATGCGCCGGTCGCGAAGAAGCGCCGCGTGCACTTCCACGAATTCATGCTCGAGGTCCAGGCGCGCCTGCATCGCCGCCGCGAGGAGCTGGCGGCCAAGGGCGCGCCGCCGGAGTCCGACACGATCGTGCCGATCGCCAAGGAGATCGCGCGCGAGACGCGGCTGCTCTGCTTCGACGAGTTCCAGGTCACCAACATTGCCGACGCCATGATCCTGGGCCGCCTGTTCGAGACTTTGTTTGATGAGGGCATCACCGTGGTCGCGACCTCCAATCGCGCGCCCGACGACCTTTACCGGAACGGCCTGCAGCGCGACCGCTTCGTGCCCTTCATCGAATTGCTGAAGCGGCGGCTGGAGATCCTGGAGCTGGGCGGCGGCCGCGACTATCGCCTCGACCGCATCCGCGAGCTGAATGTCTACCTGACGCCCTTGGGCGCATGGGCGACCAAGAAGCTCGACGAGGCCTTTCGCGCCCTGGCCGACGGTGCCGACGGCGAGCCGCGCGTGTTGCGCACGCAAGGCCGCGACGTCGCCGTGCCGCGCGCGGCACCGGGCGTAGCCATGGCGCACTTCCTCGACTGGTGCGCCAGGCCCATGGGAGCGGCGGATTTCCTCTGCATCGCCGACAACTTCCACACCGTGATCCTGGCCGAGATCCCGCGCCTCGATGCCAACAATCGCGACAAGGCAGCGCGCTTCGTGACCCTGATCGACAGCTTCTACGAGCGGAAGGTGAAGTTCATCTGCTCGGCCGAGGCGACGCCCGAGCGGCTCTACACCGAAGGCGACGGTGCCTTCGAGTTCCAGCGCACCGTCTCGCGCCTGATGGAAATGCAGAGCCCCGAGTATCTGGCGCTGGAGCACATCGCCTGAAAGGAAAAGGGCCGCCCGCCGGGCGGCCCTTTGTCTGTCTACTTCTTGAGATTGGCGGCGAAGAGCTTGTCCGCCTCGGCCTTCGACTGTTTGTCGGCATTGGCGTCGTATTTCAGCGGCAGCTTGAACTTCTCGCCAAGCGCCGTCGCCTCGGGATTGGTGAAGGCGTGCACCGCGCCGGGATAGGTGATGATCTTGTAGTCCGCCTTCGCCGCATCGAAGTCCTTCTTGAGCGCCTCGTACTGCTCCTTCTTCACGAAGGGATCGTCCGCGCCGTTCAGGATCAGGACCTTCGCCTTGACGGCGCCGGGAGCCGGCGCCGGCGTGTTGAGGCCGAGCGAGGCATGGAAGCCCGCGACGGCTTTGAGATCGTCGCCGCTGCGCGCCATGTTCAGCACGACCGCTCCGCCGAAGCAGTAGCCGACGGCGCCGATGCGCCGGGGGTCGACCGTGACGTTCTTGGCGAGCTCGGCCTGCGCAGCCTTGAAGCGCGATTCCATCGCCGCCGGATCCTTCATCACGCCGCCCGAGAGGCCGCCCGCATCCTTCGGATTGTCGGCGGTCTTGGCGTCGCCATACATGTCTGCGATGAAGACCGTGTAGCCTTCCTGCGCGAACCGCTTGGCCTCCGTATGGATGTGCGGAGTGATGCCCCACCATTCGTGCACCATGATGATGCCGGGGCGCTTGGCCTGGCTTGCCACGTCATACACCACGAAGCCCTTCATGGTGGTCTTGCCGTCGGTGTAGGTGACGGCCTCTTCCTTGATCTCGGCCTTTGCGCTCGCGACCATGGCAATGGCGCACAACGCGCCCAGCACTAGTGTCCGCATGCTCTCCTCCCTGTTTGGGGCCGGAAGATTGGCATGGGCCTTATTCCGACGCTAGGCTGCGGGTCGGTCACTCTGCCGTGATGGAAGACATGCAAGGGGTTGAAACGCGGGACATAGAGATCGCTTCGGGTCTGAAGTTCACCGCCGACATAGCGGGTCCCTCAGGCGGCGGTCTCGTCCTGTTGCTGCACGGCTTTCCCGAATCGCGTCACTCCTGGCGCGCCGCGCTGCCGGAGCTGGCGAAGGCGGGCTATCGCGCCGTGGCCCCCGACCAGCGCGGCTATTCGCCGGGCGCCCGGCCCGATCCCGCCGACCTCTCCAACTACGCCTTCGACAAACTGGTGCAGGACGCGATCGACATCGCCAATGCAATCGGCGCCGAGGGCAAGCGCTTCCATCTGGTGGGCCATGACTGGGGCGGCCAGGTCTCGTGGGGCGTCGCCCATCGGCACCCCGATCGCCTCGCCTCGCTCACCGTGTTGTCGCGGCCCCATCCGCTCTCCTTCCGCCGCGCGCTGCAGGAAGATCCCGACCAGAAGCATCGCTCGCGCCATCACGGCAAGTTCCTCGATGCCGACACGGCCGACAAGCTTCTCGCCGACAATGCGAAGTCAATGCGCGAGGGTCTGTTCGGGCAGGATCCGAAGACCGTGGCCCATCACTTGATCAATCTCGGCACGCGCGAGGGCATGGAGGCAGCGCTCGCCTGGTACCGCGCCAACAAAGGCCTGTCGGGCGATTTCGGGCCGATCAAGGTGCCGACGCTCTACATCTGGGGCGATGCGGATGCGACCGTCGGCGCTGTCGCCGCGCGGGGAACGGGCGACTTCGTGAGCGCGGCCTATGCGATGGAGGTGTTGCCGGGTGTCGGCCACTTCGTCATGGACCAGGCAGCGACCCGCGCGACCGACCTGATGCTCGCCCATATGAAGAAGCATCCGGCATGAGAGACGGTCCATTGATCAATATTCGCCGAGGGCTCGCACTCTGCTATGGTGTCCTCCGCAGCGTTGCAGCCCGTGCTCCGCTCTCCCGAGAGAAACCGGCAATCGAGAGACCCGTCCCGTTTTTTCTCCGTTTTTTTAACGGCGGAAGCGGGGAAGTGCCCAAGTTTGGCTGGGGTCGGGAAAATTTTTTGATCGCGGCACTGCTTCTGCTCGGCGCGCCGGCCCTGGCGCATGGCGGCCATGACGAAGACAAGCTGCCCGGCGCCGACCAGCAGCAGGTCTGGTGGCTCGATCTCGTGCCGCGGGCGGCCGCCGCCGAGACGATCGAGATCGATGAGAAGCTGGGCTTCCGCTACATCCGCGCCGACGGGCTGCCCAACCATGCGACCGGCCAGTTCCCCAATCGCGACAACCCCAATCGTATCTCGGCGCAGAGCTATTCGTTCCAGGTCGCGCTGCATCCGCTGAAGGCGGGGCAGGCCTACTACTATCCGCCCAACACGTTGTTCGGTGTCGCGGTGAACGGCGTGGTGTTCGATCCGCAGACGGCGGAGTTCTGGCACAACGACCGGCGCTGGATGATCGAGGCGCTGTCGGGCGCGCGCCCGCTCGGCATCGACCAGAATAACGCCCATGTCCAGCCGGGCGGCGCCTATCACTATCACGGCGTGCCGACCGGCCTGGTCGCGACCCTGGGCTCGGCGCGGCCGGCGCTGGTCGGCTGGGCGGCCGACGGCTTTCCGATCTATGTCGACGAGAAGGCGCGGCCGGGATGGCATTTGAAGAAGGCGCGCGACGCGGGCGGTCCGGGCGGCGCTCCCGATGGCACCTTCGCCCGTGACTTCCAGTACGTGCCCGGAACGGGCGATCTCGACGAATGCAACGGCCGTGATGGCAAGACGGCCGAGTTCCCGCAAGGCACCTACTACTACGTCATCACCGCGCAATTCCCCTACGTGCCCCGTTGCTTCGTGGGCACCATCAGCCGCACCTTCGTGAAGCAGGGACCGCCGCCCGGCATGGGTCCTCCCGGAGGCCGTCCGCCGCCGCCCGGCATGGGGCCGCCGCCGCGCTAGAGCAGTAGCGGCGTGCCGCGTTCCCGCCAGGCGCGATGCTCGCCGTCGGGCATCGCGGCGGCAACCTTGATGCCCGCCGGCGTGTCGCTCATCAGATAGGCATGCTCCCACGTGACGATCAGGGTGCCGGTCCGATCGTAGAGCCTGTCCCGTGTCCGCACGGCCGCGGTGGTTTCGCTGAGGGACAGGAAGCCGATCACGTCCTTCTCTGCCCGAGCGAGGCCCTGGGCCACATAGAACGCGCTAAGCCGGACGGCATTGCGATGGAAGGCCTCGCGGTCGAGCGCCACTTGCCGGCCGCCGGAGGCCAGCAAGGCGGGGAAATTCCAGCGTGCGCAGATGCCGTCGATGTCGTTGTCGACGAAGGCCCGGACGTACCCCTTGAAGAAATCGTGAACCTGGACGGCCGTCATGTCTCGCTCCCCGGTTTCACCTGAGAAGACTATGAAATGGCCGGCGAACCAACGTCTTTCCGGCCCGTTCTTGCCGCTCAAGCCGAATCGCGCTACCACGCGCCGCGTTCACGAATTGGAGATTTTCGCATGGCTCGCAAGAAGATCGCGCTGATCGGCGCCGGACAGATTGGCGGCACTCTCGCCTTGCTGGCGGGCCAGAAGGATCTGGGCGACATCGTCCTGTTCGACATCCCGCAGGCCGAAGGCACGGCCAAGGGCAAGGCGCTCGACATCGGCCAGCTCTCGCCGGTCGCGGGCTTCGATGCGGCCTACTCGGGCTCGTCGAATTACAAGGACATCGCGGGCGCCGACGTCATCATCGTGACGGCGGGCGTGCCGCGTAAGCCCGGCATGACTCGCGACGATTTGGTCGGCATCAACGCCAAGGTCATCAACGCCGTCGGCAAGGGCATCAAGGAGAATGCGCCCAACGCCTTCGTCATCGTCATCACCAACCCGCTCGATGCCATGGTCGGCCTCATGCAGGAGGTCACCGGCTTCCCGACCAACCGCGTGGTCGGCATGGCGGGCGTGCTCGACAGCTCGCGCTTCCGCCTGTTCCTCGCCGAGGAGTTCGGCGTATCGGTGCAGGACGTCACCGCCTTCGTGCTGGGCGGTCATGGCGACACGATGGTGCCGCTCGTCCGCTACTCGACCGTCGCCGGCATCCCGCTGCCCGATCTCGTGAAGATGGGTTGGACCACCCAGGAGAAGCTCGACAAGATCGTCCAGCGCACGCGCGATGGCGGCGGTGAGATCGTGAAGCTGCTGGGCAACGGCTCGGCCTTCTATGCGCCGGCCGCCTCGGCCATCTCGATGGCCGAGAGCTATCTCAAGGACAAGAAGCGCGTGATCCCCTGCGCTGCCATGTTGAACGGCGAGTACGGCGTGAAGGGGCTCTACATCGGCGTGCCGGTCGTGATCGGCAAGGGGGGCATCGAGAAGATCGTCGAGGTCTCCTTCAATGCCGAGGAGAAGGCGATGTTCGACAAGTCGGTTGCGGCCGTGAAGGAACTGGTCGAGGCCACCAAGAAGATCGTCGCCGCCGCGTAATCAGCACGATTTCTGTGTGCTTTTAGGGTCTCAAAAGCGTCACCAGACCGTCGTTGCCAAGGCGTTACGGCACTCATAAAGTGCCGTAACGACCGATGAGTTGCAAATTGCAACTATAGGAATTCATGAACATCCACGAGTACCAGGCCAAGGCATTGCTGGCCAAATTCGCCGTCCCCCTGCTGAAGGGCGGCGTCGCCTATACCAAGGACGAGGCGATGGACGTGGCCCGCAAGCTGGGCGGCCCGGTCACCGTCGTGAAGGCGCAGATCCACGCCGGCGGGCGCGGGAAGGGACGCTTCAAGGACGACCCCAACGGCAAGGGCGGCGTGCGGGTTTCCAAGTCGGTCGAGGAAGTGGGCGCCAACGCGCAGGCCATGCTGGGCCACGATCTCGTCACCAAGCAGACGGGTCCGGGCGGCAAGACCGTCAAGCGCCTCTATATCGAGGAAGGCTGCGAGATCAAACGCGAGCTCTACCTCTCGATGCTGGTCGACAGGGCGGTGAGCCGCATCTCGGTGATCGCGTCGACCGAAGGCGGCATGGACATCGAGACCGTGGCGCACGACACGCCGGAGAAGATCGTCAAGCAATCGGTCGATCCCGCCTCGGGCTTCCAGTCCTTCGAGGGCCGCAAGATCGCCTTCGCGCTCGGCCTCTCGGGCAAGCAGGTCGGCGCCTTCGTCTCGCTGCTGGGCGGCCTCTATCGGGCCTTCACCGAGCTCGACTGCTCGCTGATCGAGATCAATCCGCTGGTCGTGACGGCATCGGGCGACATCGTGGCCCTCGATGCCAAGATGAACTTCGACGACAACGCGCTCGAGCGCCACAAGGAGATCGAAGCGCTGCGCGACCTCGACGAGGAGGATCCCTCCGAGACCGAAGCCGCGAAGTACGCGCTGAACTACGTCAAGCTCGACGGCCAGATCGGCTGCATGGTGAACGGCGCGGGCCTCGCCATGGCGACCATGGACATCATCAAGCTCTACGGCTCCTCGCCCGCGAACTTCCTCGATGTCGGCGGCGGCGCCACCAAGGAGCGCGTGACGGCGGCCTTCAAGATCATCCTGCGCGATCCCAACGTCGAGGGCATCCTGGTCAATATCTTCGGCGGCATCATGCGCTGCGACGTGATCGCCGAAGGCGTGGTCGCCGCGGCGCGCGAGGTCAATCTCCACGTGCCGCTGGTGGTGCGCCTCGAAGGCACCAATGTCGATCTCGGCAAGAAGATCCTGAAGGACTCCGGGCTCAAGATCACCTCGGCCGATCATCTAGCCGACGCCGCTGAAAAAATCGTCAAGGCCGTCAAGGAGGCCAACTAATGGCCGTCCTCGTCGACAAGAACACCAAGGTCATCTGCCAGGGCTTCACCGGCAGCCAGGGCACGTTCCATTCCGAACAGGCGATCGCCTACGGCACCAAGATGGTGGGCGGCGTGACGCCCGGCCGCGGCGGCAGCAAGCATCTCGACCTGCCCGTGTTCGACACCGTGGCCGAGGCGGTTGCTGCCACCGGTGCCACGGCGACCGTGATCTACGTGCCGGCGGCCTTCGCGGCCGATGCGATCCTCGAGGCGGTTGATGCGGAGATCCCGCTGGTCGTCTGCATCACCGAGGGCATCCCGGTGAACGACATGGTGAAGGTGAAGCGCACCATCACCGGCTCGAAGTCGCGGCTGATCGGGCCCAATTGCCCCGGCGTCATCACGCCCGGCGAGTGCAAGATCGGCATCATGCCGGGCCACATCCACAAACGCGGCAAGATCGGCATCATCTCACGCTCGGGGACCCTGACCTACGAGGCCGTGGCGCAGACCACCGCGGTGGGTCTCGGCCAGACGACTTGCATCGGCATCGGCGGCGATCCGGTGAACGGCACCAACTTCGTCGAGTGCCTGGAGATGCTGCTGCCCGATCCCGAGACCCAGGGCATCGTCATGATCGGCGAGATCGGCGGCGATGCCGAGGTGAAGGCCGCTGAATTCATCAAGGCATCGAAGACCAAGAAGCCCGTCGTCGGCTTCATTGCCGGCCGCACCGCGCCGCCGGGCCGCCGCATGGGCCATGCCGGCGCCGTGATCTCGGGCGGCCATGACACGGCGGAGTACAAGGTCGAGGCCATGCGCTCGGCGGGCATCAGGGTCACCGAATCGCCCGCCGCTTTGGGCGAGGAAATGCTTAAGGCGATGAAGGGCTGACCGCCCATTCCTCTCCCCCGATAGGGGGAGAGGCTAGGTGAGGGGGCTTCGAAGACCGTACGTAACCCCCTCACCCAACCTCTCCCCCTATCGGGGGAGAGGAGGAATGAAGGAGTTAGCGTCATGCAAGCAGAGCAGACATCGTTCCTGTTCGGCGCCAATGCGCCCTTCATCGAAGAGCTGCACGCGCGCTTCCTGCAGGATCCCGGCCGGGTCGATCCCGAGTGGCGCACCTTCTTCGAGGCGCTGGCCGACGACCGCGGCAGCGTGATGGCCGAGGTGCGTGGCGCCTCCTGGGCGCCCAATGGAGCCCGCGTCATCGACGTGCCCGAGCCGCCGCAGGCGGCCAACAGGAACACCAAGGGCAACGGCGCTGCCCCTCTCGCGGGCAAGACGGAGGCCGAGATCCGTGCCGCGGCCTACGACACGCAGCGCGCCTTCCTGCTGATCCGCTCGTACCGCATCCGCGGCCATCTCGAGGCCGATCTCGATCCGTTGCACCTCAACAAGGGCGTGCTGCATCGCGAGCTCGATCCCGCGACCTACGGTTTCGGCGACGCCGACTGGGACCGCCAGATCCTGATCTTCGGCGCGCTGGGACTCGGCGAGCAGGCCACCTTCCGCCAGATCTGGGATCGTCTCCGCCGCACCTATTGCGGCAAGATCGGCGTCGAATATATGCACATCTCCGATCCCGACCAGAAGGCGTGGATCCAGGAGCGCATCGAGCATATCGAGAACCGCACCGACTTCACGGTCGAGGGCCGCCGCGCAATCATGGAGCGCGTGGTCGAGGCCGAAGGACTGGAGAAGTATCTCGGCATCAAGTTCGTCGGCACCAAGCGCTTCGGCCTCGATGGCGGCGAATCGCTGATCCCCGGCATCGAGCAGATCCTGAAACGCGGCGGCCAACTCGGTATCCGCGAGGTCGTGATCGGCATGCCTCATCGCGGCCGCCTCAACACGCTCGTCAACGTCATGCACAAGAGCTACACGGCGCTCTTCTCCGAGTTCCAGGGCCGCTCCTCGCAGCCCGAGGAAATGCGCGGCTCGGGCGACGTGAAGTATCACCTCGGCGCCTCGGCGGACCGTGAGTTCGACGGCCAGGTGATCCATCTGTCGCTGGCGCCCAATCCTTCGCACCTTGAGGCGGTCAATCCCGTCGTGCTGGGCAAGGCGCGCGCAAAACAGGAGCAGCGAGGCGATACCGACCGCAGCCAGGTCATGGCGATCCTGATGCATGGCGACGCGGCCTTCGCGGGGCAAGGTCTCGTGGCCGAGAGCCTCGACCTCTCCGATCTCGGCGGCTACCGCATCGGCGGCACGATCCATCTGGTCGTGAACAACCAGATCGGCTTCACGACCTTGCCGACCTATTCGCGCTCGGGTCCCTATTGCACGGAGGTCGCCAAAATCGTGCAGGCGCCGATCCTGCACGTGAACGGCGACGATCCCGAGGCCGTGGTGCATGCCTGCCGCGTCGCCACGGAGTTCCGCCAGCACTTCAAGCGCGACATCGTCGTCGATATGTTCTGCTACCGGCGCTACGGCCACAACGAGTCCGACGAGCCGATGTTCACCCAGCCGCTGATGTACAAGGAGATCGGCGGCCACAAGACGGTGAAGGAAGTCTACGCGGCCCAGCTCGAGGCCGAGGGCGTGGTGACGGCGGCGGATGTCGCCGCGATGGACGCCGAGCTGCGCGCCAAGCTCGACAAGGCGCTGGAGGCCGCGACCAACTACAAGCCCAACAAGGCCGACTGGCTGGAAGGCAGGTGGTCGGGCCTCACCGTCGCGCCGGGCGAGGAGGACCGCAAGGGCGTTACCGCCGTCGAGACCGACAAGGTGATCTCGATCGGTCGCGCCCTCTCCGAGCCGCCCAAGGACTTCGACCTCAACCGCAAGATCGCGCGGCTCTTGCAGGAGAAGCGCAAGTCGATCGACACCGGCAAGGATATCGACTGGGCGACCGGCGAGGCGCTGGCCTTCGGCACTTTGCTCGCCGAGGGTACGCCGGTGCGCTTGAGCGGCCAGGACTCAGGTCGCGGCACCTTCTCGCAGCGCCATTCGGTGCTGGTCGACCAGAGCAACGAGCACAAGTACATCCCGCTGAACAACGTGGCGTCCGGACAGGCGCGGTTCGAGGTGATCGACAGCCCGCTGAACGAGGCGGGCGTGCTGGGCTTCGAGTACGGCTATTCCTCGGCCGAGCCCAACGCTCTCGTTCTGTGGGAGGCGCAGTTCGGCGACTTCGCCAACGGCGCGCAGGTCATCATCGATCAGTTCATCTGCTCGGGCGAGAGCAAATGGCTGCGCATGAACGGCCTCGTGATGCTGCTGCCGCACGGTTACGAAGGGCAGGGGCCCGAGCACAGCTCGGCGCGCCTCGAGCGCTACCTGCAGCTCTCTGCCGAGGACAACTGGCAGGTGATCGTGCCCACGACGCCCGCCAATTACTTCCATGCGCTCCGCCGGCAGATGCGGCGCACTTTCCGCAAGCCGCTGATCGTCATGACGCCGAAGTCGCTGCTGCGCCACAAGGACTGCGTGTCGACGCTCGAGGATTTCGGCCCGGGCTCGTCGTTCCATCGCATCCTGCCGGAGACCGATCAGCTCGCCGACGATTCGAAGATCCAGCGTGTCGTGCTGTGCAGCGGCAAGGTCTACTTCGATCTCGTGGCCGAGCGGCGCAAGCGCAAGATCGACGACATCGCGATCATCCGGGTCGAGCAGCTCTATCCGTTCCCGATCTCCCGGCTGGCGGCTCGCCTGTCACAATATCCCAACGCCGAGGTGGTGTGGTGCCAGGAGGAGCCGGAGAACATGGGCGCCTGGCACTTCGTCGACCGTCGCATCGATCGCGCGCTGTCGACCATCGAGGTGCGGGCACGGCGGCCGGTCTATGTCGGCCGACCCGAATCGGCGTCGCCCGCCACCGGCTCGGCGCGCACGCATCTGAAGGAGCAGGCCGACCTCGTCGACCGTGCCCTCACGCTGGGCTGAGGAGAGTTCGATGGCTGTCGAGATCAAGGTTCCGGCGCTGGGCGAATCCGTCACCGAGGCGACGGTCTCCAAGTGGCTGGTGAAGGCGGGCGACGCGGTCGCGATCGACCAGCCTCTCTGCGAGCTCGAGACCGACAAGGTCACGGTCGAGGTGAACGCTACCGTCGCGGGCACCATCGCCGACCTCGCGGTCGCGGAAGGCGCCACGATCAATGTCGGCAGCGTGCTCTGCCATATCGAGGCGGGCGCGGGCGCCGCTCCCAGACCCGCAGCCGCGCCGGTTGCGGCGGCCGCGGCCCCGAAGCCCGCGCCAGCTCCTGCCCCCGCCGCTGCCGCCATGAGCAACGTGGTCAATCTCGCCGCCTCCGGTCCTGCCGTACGCAAGCTCGCGGAGGAGGCGGCCGTCGCTGCTTCGGCGATCCAGCCCACGGGCAAGGATGGGCGCGCCACCAAGGCCGACGTGATGGCCGCACTCTCCTCGATCTCCGCCCAGCCGGCGCCGGCGGCCAAGTCCGCCGCGCCCGCCGGTCCGCGTCTGCGCTCCGACCGCGAGGAGCGGGTGAAGATGACGCGGCTGCGCCGCACCATCGCCAATCGCCTCAAGGAAGCGCAGAACACGGCGGCCATGCTCACCACCTTCAACGAGGTGGACATGACCAACGTCATGGCTTTGCGCGACCGGCTGAAGGACGACTTCGAGAAGAAGAACGGCGCGCGGCTGGGCTTCATGTCGTTCTTCGTCAAGGCCTGCATCGCGGGGCTGAAGGAGCTGCCCGCGGTCAATGCCGAGATCGAAGGCGACGACCTGGTCTACAAGAACTACTACGACATCGGCGTCGCCGTCGGCACGCCCAACGGTCTCGTCGTGCCGGTGCTGCGCGACGCCGACCAGCTCTCCTTCGGCGGCATCGAGAAGGGCATCGGCGATCTCGGCCGCAAGGCGCGCGACGGCAAGCTCTCGATCGCCGACCTGACCGGCGGCACTTTCACCATCTCCAATGGTGGCGTGTACGGCTCGCTGATGTCGACGCCGATCCTGAACCCGCCGCAGTCCGGCATCCTCGGCATGCACAAGATCCAGCAGCGGCCGATGGTCGTGGGCGGCGAGATCAAGGCGCGGCCGATGATGTATCTCGCGCTCTCCTATGACCATCGCATCATCGACGGCCGCGAGGCCGTGCTGTTCCTGGTACGGGTCAAGGAATGCATCGAGGATCCCGAGCGCCTGCTGCTCGGCGTCTGAGGAGCGGCAATCATGGCTGACACATTCGACCTCGTCGTGATCGGCGCCGGGCCGGGCGGTTACGTCGCCGCGATCCGTGCCGCGCAGCTCGGCATGAAGGTGGCCGTGGTCGAGAAGCGCGCGACCTTCGGCGGGACGTGCCTCAATGTCGGCTGCATCCCCTCCAAGGCGCTGCTGCAATCTTCGCACTTGTTCGAGGAGGTGGGCCACGACCTCGCGGTGCACGGCATCAAGGTCGGTGCCCCCACGCTCGATTTCGCGCAGCTCATGAAGCGCAAGGCGGATGTCGTCGAGGCCACGACCAAGGGCGTCGCCTTCCTGTTCAAGAAGAACAAGATCACGGCGTTCCAAGGCGCCGGGCGCATTGAGAAGGCGGGCTCGGTCGCCGTCGTCGGCGAGGATGGCGCGATCAAGGAGACGCTGGCGACTAAGCACATCCTGATCGCCTCCGGTTCGGAGGTGACGCCGCTACCGGGTGTTGTCGTCGACGAGAAGAAGATCGTCTCCTCGACGGGCGCGCTCGAGCTGTCGGCGGTCCCGAAGCGCCTGATCGTGGTCGGTGCGGGCATCATCGGTCTGGAACTGGGTTCGGTGTGGCGTAGGCTCGGGGCCGAGGTCACGGTCGTGGAGTTCCTCGACCGCATCTGCCCCGGCATCGACGATGAGATCACCAGGCACTTCCAGCGCGCACTGGCGAAGCAGGGGCTGGTCTTCAAGCTTGGCTCGAAGGTCACCAAGGCCGATACCTCGGGCGCGGGCGTGAAGCTCACGGTCGAGCCTGCCAAGGGCGGCGCGGCTGAAATGCTCGAGGCCGACGTTGCGCTCGTCTGCATCGGCCGGCGGCCCTATGTCGATGGCCTCGGCCTCGACAAGGCCGGCGTGAAGCTCACGCAACGCGGCCGCATCGAGGTCGACGCACACCTGCAGACCTCGGTGCCCGGCATCTGGGCGATCGGCGATGCGATCGACGGACCGATGCTGGCGCACAAGGCGAGTGAGGACGGTATCGCCGTCGTCGAGACCATCGCGGGCCAGAAGGGTCACGTGAACTGGGATCTCGTGCCCTCGGTCGTCTACACCCAGCCCGAGGTGGCTTGGGTCGGCAAGACCGAGGAGCAGCTCAAGGCCGCGGGCGTCGCCTACAAGATCGGCAAGTATCCCTTCACCGCCGATCCGCGCAGCCGCGCCAACGGCACGACCGAGGGCTTCGTGAAGGTGCTGGCTGACAAGGCCACGGACCAGGTGCTGGGTGTGCACATCATCGGCGCCGAAGCCGGCACCATGATCGCCGAGGCTGTGATGGCGATGGAGTTCAAGGCGTCGGCCGAGGATATCGGTCGCGTCTGCCACGCCCATCCCACGGTCAACGAGGCGATGAAGGAAGCGGCGCTCGCGGCGTGGGAGAAGCCGATCCACCTCTGACGGTCCTCAAGAAAAATTGTGAGTTCCGTAATTGCAGCCCAGTAGGTAGTTCCAATAGGCATACTGTTGAGAGTCGCCTGCAAGTTGTATTCGCGCCGGCGATGAGTCTGCCTACAGGATTGGAATATTTGGCTATTTCTGGCTGACACGCTCGTCATAAAAGGCCAGATTTCTTGGCCGAAGGGTTGTAATCAGCCAAAAGACGTCCCATTTTGGGTAGCAACTGCAGTCACTATGCAGTGTGGTATGCGATTTTGTAGCAGGATCGTCCTACAACCTATTTGCTACTCTCCGTTAGGATTCACACGAAGCGTCGTTCGCTGTTTGAGGTCACGCGATGGCTGTGGCGGCGAGCAATGGCGGTTTCGGCCGTCGAACCGTATTTCTGTCCCTGCTGCCGCCCCTGAGCGGTGATCGCAGCTTGGCCCTCGTTTTGATCGCGTTGTCGTTCGCGATCTTCGGGGCGCTCATTCCGTTTGCCAAAGTGCCGTTGGCGCAGCTGCCGGCCTTCGTGCCGGCCTACCAGGCAGCCCTTCTCTACAGCGACCTGATCACCGCTGCGGTGTTCCTCGGGCAGTTCTCCATCCAGCGAACGCGCGCGCTGCTCGTCCTGGGATGCGCCTACCTCTTCACTGCCCTGATGATCGTTCCGCACACGCTGGCCTTTCCGGGACTGTTCGGTCCGGGCGTCATCGGCGCGGGACCCCAGACCACGGTCTGGATCTACATGCTCTGGCATTCGGGCTTCCCGCTCCTGATGGTGGTCTATGCCCTGGTGAAGGACGACGACCGTCCGTTGCCGACGTCGCGCGCGCTGCTCGTGGCGATCGGAGGCACGGTGGCGGCCGTCATAGGACTGACGCTCCTGACCACGGCGGGACATTCCCTGATGCCCGCGCTGCTGCAGCCGGACAACAGCTACACGCCGCTGATGGTCGATCTCATCCTCGTCGTGTGGCTGCTCAACCTGCCGCCGCTCGCGCTGCTGTGGATGCGCCGGCCGCACACCGCGCTCGATCTGTGGATGATGGTGGTGCTGGTCGCCTGGACCTGCGAGGTGGGCTTGAGCGCCGCCCTCAACGCCAAGCGCTTCGATCTCGGCTTCTATGCCGGCCGCGCCTACGGGCTGTTCTCGGCGAGCTTCGTGCTGATCATGCTGCTGCTCGAGACCCGTGCGCTCTACACGCGGCTCGCCCAGCACCTCGACAGCGAACGGTCGGCCGCCGTCCATCGTGCGGAGGCGGCCGACCGCACCTCGCTGGAGACCGCGGAGACGCTGCGCGCGGTGGTCGATTCCTCGTCGCTCGCCATCGTGGCGCTCTCGCCGCGCGGCGACGTGCTGCTCTGGAACAAGACCGCCGAGCGGATCTTCGGCTACGCGGCGGACGAGATCACCGGCAAGCCCTATCCGCTGCTGCCGGACGACGAGAAGGCGAAGGCCGAACAGCGCGCTCTGTTCGCCCGGACCCTGGGGGGCGCGGTGCTGCGCGACCAGGTCTTCCGTTGCCGCCGCCGGGACGGCAAGGAGCCCGACATCGTGGGCTCGGCCTCGCCCTTCTACGACGTGGCGGGTTCCCTGCGCGGCGTCGCCTTCGCCATGGAGGACGTGACCCAGAAGAACGCCACCGAGGGCATGCTGCGCCAGTCGCAGAAGATGGAGGCCGTCGGCCAGCTCACCGGCGGCGTGGCGCACGACTTCAACAACATCCTCATGGTCATCCTGGCCAACGTCGAGGAGTTGCAGGAGGCCGAGAATCTCGATGAGGGCCAGGCCGAGCAGCTGAACAACATCGCTGCCTCCGGCCAGCGCGCGGCAGAGCTGACGCGCCGGCTGCTCGCCTTCTCGCGCAAGCAGCATCTGACGCCGCAACCGACCAACCTCACCGAGCAGGTGGCCGGCATCGACAAGCTGCTGCGCCGAACGCTGGGCGAGCAGATCGAGATCGAATCGATGTTCGCCGACGATCTGTGGACGACCAACGTCGACCGCTCGCAGGTCGAGGCCGCCCTGGTCAATCTCTGCGTCAACGCCCGCGATGCCATGCCGGGCGGCGGCCGGCTGCTGATCGAGATCGACAACACCGAGCTCGACCACGATTACGCCGCGGCCAATCCGGGAGTCGTGCCCGGCGAGTACGTGATGCTGGCGGTGAGCGATACCGGCACCGGCATTCCGCCCGAGCTGCTGAACAAGGTCTTCGAGCCCTTCTTCACCACCAAGGAAGTGGGCAAGGGCACGGGCCTCGGCCTCAGCATGATCTACGGCTTCATCAAGCAGTCGAACGGCCACATCAAGATCTACAGCGAGGTCGGTCGCGGCACGACGATCCGCATGTACCTGCCGCGCTGCGATGCGCCCGTCGAGGCCGCGGCCCGCGAGACGCCCGTGCTGCCGCGCGGCGAGGAGAGGATTCTGCTCGTCGAGGACGACGGCCAGGTCAGGAGTGCGGTGCTGAGTCAGCTGCGCAGCCTCGGCTACCAGGTGACCGAGGCGCACGGTGGGCCGACGGCGCTGAAGCTGCTGGAGGGCGGTGCGACCTTCGACCTGATGCTGACCGACGTCATCATGCCGGGGCTCGACGGCTCGGAGCTCGCCAAGATCGCCGCGCAACGCTGGCCCGGCCTCAGGGTCCTGTTCATGTCGGGCTACAGCGAGAACGCCGCGGTCAATCACGGCCGTGTCGCCTCGGGCGCCCACATCCTGTCCAAGCCGTTCCGCAAGATCGATCTAGCGGTGAAGATTCGCGAGCTGCTCGATGGCGTGGGGTGAGGGGTCTTTTGCGTGGGGTTGGGAGTAAGCGTCGATGAATACGTTGATCACTCTGGATGTCGAGGGAAAGGTCCTGACCTGGAACGCCAGTGCGCGAACGATCCTGGGGTACGTGGCTGACGAGATCGTCGGCCAGCCCGTCGCGCGCCTCTATGCCGCCGCCGACGTCGCAGCCGCGCTCGGCGATGCGCTGGCGCGCGGCCGCCACGAGGAGACGGGCCGGCTGATCTGCAAGGACGGCACGCGGCTCGACGTGCAGAGCGTCTTCATCCCGCTCTACGACGCACGCGAGAAGCATGTCGGCTTCGGCGGCCTCCTGAACGCCGAGGCGGTGCATGCGAAGGCCGCCGCCGCATCGGCCGCCGCTGCGCCGGCCACGGCCGGACCGCAGATCCTGGTGGTCGACGACGACGACCAGATCCGCCGCATCGCCGTGCGCCAGCTCACCGGCCTCGGCTATCGCGTGCGCGAGGCGCCGGGCGGCGTCGAGGCTCTCGCCATCCTGGGCGAGGGGGTCGACATCGACCTGCTGTTCGTCGACATGTCGATGCCCGGCATGGACGGCAACGCCGTCGCCGAAAAGGCGGTCGCGCTGCGGCCGGGCCTCAGGATCCTGTTCGCCTCGGGCAATTTCGAGGGCGGCGCCCAGGCGGGGGCGTGGTTCCTCATGAAGCCTTACCGCAAGTCCGAGCTCGCCGAAAAAGTCCGCGAAGCGTTGAGCGCATCACCACCCTGATATCGCCCGAGGCCCGCATTCGCATGTCGACCGCCGAACTTCAGATCCCGCCGGCCAGCCCGGCGCCGGCCGCCGCCCAGGCGCAGCGCGCCGGCGGCTTCAGCATCACCCGGCGCGCGGGCCTGCTGGTGTTCGCCTACATCCTCGTCACCGGCGGGCTGCTGGCGGGGCTGCTGTGGCAGCTGCGCGGCGAGGCCATCCAGGCGGCGAAGCGCGAATTGGGCGCCTTCGCCCAGCTCACGGCGGGTCACACGTATGAAGTCGCGATCGGCCTCGAGGAGGCGCTGAAGCTCACCGAGGTGACGCTGACCGTGGCCACCGAAGGCGGCGCGGCCGATCAGGACTCGATCCGCGCCATGCTGGTCGACGTCGCGAAGAATTCGCGCGGCCTGAAGGACATCCTCGTGCTGGACGCCAAGGGCCATGTCGCCTACCAGGCGAGCGGCAAGACCGACATCGGCGCCGACTGGTCCGCCCGCCCCTACGTCGCGCGCTTCCAGAAGGACAAGGCGCTGCAGTTCGGCTTCGGCGTGCCCTTCCGGCACGCCGTGCCCGGCGGCGCGGAGGACTGGGTCATTCCCGTGTGGCACGCCTGGCGCAAGGCCGATGGCGAGTTCATGGGCCTGATCGTCGGCATCATGGACCGGCAGTTCTTCGACAAGGCCTGGACTTTCGACTCCGAGATCGAGGGCCTCAGCATCGCGCTGATCGCGTCCGACGGTTCGGTGATCATGCGCCGGCCTCTGGACGAGAAGCTGATGGGCCGTTCGGTCGCCGATCCCGACATCCTGAACGCGCTGGCGCGGAATCGGCCCTCCGATGCGCTGCAGATCGCGAGCCCCTTCGACAATGTCGCGCGCCTCGTCGCCTATCGCCGGGTCGCGGCCTATCCCGAACTCGCCATCTTCGTCACCCAGCCGGTCCCCATCGTGCTGGCGAGCTGGTGGCGGGTCGCCTGGGTCGTCGGCCTGACCTGGGTGGCGGCCTCCCTGGCGCTGGCGCTGCTGGGGCTCTGGCTGCGGCGCGAGATGAAGGCGCGCAGCGCCGTCGAAAGCCGCTACCAGGCGCTGTTCAACGCCATCCCCTATCCGGTGCTCGTCTCGGATTTCGAGACCCAGAAGATCCTCGCCTACAACCAGGCCGCGACGCTGCAATACGCCTGGTCCGGCGACGAGGCCCTGTCGGCCGACTTCGCCGAGCTCGCCAATCGCCGGCAGGAGCTCTCGGACACTTCCGACACGTTCATCCCGGACCAGCGCCATCACAACAAGGCAGGCGGCATGATCGACGTGGAGCTGACCGCGCGCAGGATCGACTATAACGGCCGCCGCGCGATCCTGACCGTCGCCGTCGATGTCAGCGACCGGCTGAAGGCGGAGCGCGCGCGACGGGCCGCGGAGGAGCAGCTGCGGCAGGCGCAGAAGATGGACGTGCTGGGCCAGCTCACCGGCGGCATCGCGCACGACTTCAACAACATCCTGATGGTCATCATCGACAACGTGGAGGAGCTTGCCGAGAAGGAAGGCGTCGAGACGGACACGCGCAAGACGCTGAGCCGCATCGGCGACGCCGCGCAACGGGCCGAGGACCTGACGCGCCAGATGCTCGCCTTCTCCCGCAAGCAGCCGCTCCGGCCGCGCTCGACCAACGTCAACGATCTGGTGCACGACACCGGAAGGCTGCTGCGCCGCACGCTCGGCGAGCAGGTCGAGATCGATTCGGTGCTGGCCGACGACCTGTGGTCCGTCGAGGTCGACCCCGCCCAGCTCGAGAGCGCGCTGGTCAATCTCTGCCTCAACGCGCGCGACGCCATGCCGGCGGGCGGCCATGTCCTGATCCAGACCGAGAATGTCTCGATCGGCAAGGACGAGGCGGCGCGCGAGCCCGGCATGCCGGTGGGCGATGCCGTGCGCATCACGGTGAGCGACACCGGGCACGGCATTCCCGCCGCCGATCTCGAGAAGATCTTCGAGCCCTTCTTCAGCACCAAGGGCGCCGGCAAGGGCTCGGGGCTGGGCCTCAGCACGGTCTATGGCTTCATCCGCCAGTCCAGCGGCCATATCGGCGTGGTGAGCGAGATCGACCGCGGTGCCGCCTTCCGCATCACCCTGCCGAGGCGCCTGGCCCAGGTCTCCGACCCGCCGGCGCGGCCGCCCGCCGCCATGACCGGCGGCACCGAGCGCGTGCTGGTGGTGGAGGACGATCCGCTGGTGCGGGCGAGCGTGGTTCGCCAGCTGCAAAGCCTGGGTTACGTCGTCTCGCAGGCGGCCGACGGCGCGGCCGGCCTTGCGACTTTCCAGGCCGCGCCGCAGCCTTTCGACCTGCTCCTGACCGACGTCGTCATGCCGGGCATGAACGGCAAGGCGCTGGCCGACGCCGTCGCCGCGCGCTGGCCCGGGACGAAGATCGTCTTCATGTCGGGCTACACCGACAATGTCCTCTCCCAGCGCGGCGAGATCGACGCCGGCGTGCGGCTGCTCAACAAGCCGTTCCGCAAGAGCGACCTCGCGGCGATGCTGCGGCAGACGCTGGACGGCGCGTAGGGCCGACGATGCGACCAGCGTCCCTGATCCGCGTCCCGCTCCTGTGTTTCCTGCTTTGCGTTGCGTCGCTCACCGCCCGCGCCTCGGAGTTCGAGCTCATCACCCAGACGCCGGCCGGCGCCAAGGCGCTCAGGCTGGGCGGCGTGCCCGCGATCCGCATGACCGGCATGATCGTGACCGGCGATGCCGACAAGCTGCGCGCGCTGCTGGAGAAGATCGCGGCCGACACCAAGCCCAAGCCCGGCGAGCCGCTCACCTTCATGGAAATGAGCAGCATGGGGGGCACCCTCGACGAGGGTTTCCAGATCGGCACCCTGATGCGCAAGTACAGGGTGATCGCGATCGTCCGCCAGCACGACTTCTGCATGTCGTCCTGCGCTTTCGCCTTCCTCGGCGGCAACGCGCACCGGCCGTCCTCGCCCTATCCGACCGAATGCAATCTCGAGATCGGCGGCAAGGTGGCGTTCCACAATTTCTTCCTCAATCGCGCGGCGATACGCGAGGGCACGTCCGAGGATCCGGTGGCGAGCCGCATGCAGGGCTTCGCCGATGCCCGCGGCGGCGCCGCCATGCTGGTGCGCTACGCCGGCGACATGGGCATGGCGCCGAACTTCGTGGCGAGCCTGATGGGCCGGCCGGTCGAGGACTTCCAGTACATCGAGACGGTGGGCCAGTTCCTGTCGTTCCACGTCTGCCCCATCGGCCTCGACCGGCCGACGGCCGCGCTCGACGTGCAGGCGAAGAATGTCTGCGTCAACTCGCTCGGCAAGCTGCCGGAGGGCAAGCCCAAGGTGACGCCGATGACGGCGGCGCAGGCCAAGCTCTACATGCTGCAGCGCATGCAGGACAATATGCAGGCCTCCAAGGCCAAGGGCCGGCTCGCCGCGCAGATCGCGAGCGCCACGCGCAGCAAGGACGAGATCGACAAGCTCTACGACGATCTCAGCGCCGCCGGCATGGCGCTGCCCGAGATCATGGGCCCGACCTTCGAGATCGGGACCGAGCTCGACGGCGGCTATGAGCCCGCCTGCTATGTCAGCCTGTCCGCCGAGGAACCCGACAAGTTCGACATCGTGGTCCAGGGCCCGCGCGGCTTCACCAGCCCCCCGCATGATCCGCCGCAGAATGCCCGCCGGCTGTTCCTGTACAGCCGGGATGACGTCATCAACCCCCGCCCGCATTGACGGAAACAGGCCCGGTTTCGGGCCGGACGATTTGGCGCTATCCTGTCGGGGTAATACGGAGGGAACCGCCATGGACAAGCCGGTGACACCGCGCGGCATCAACCATCTGGTGCTGAACGTCCGCGACATCGAGGAATCGCACCGCTTCTGGACGGAGATCGTGGGCTTTCGCCAGGTCGGCGAGATCAAGCCCCGGCCCGATCGCCCCAACCCGCCCAAGATGCGCTTCTACTCGGGCTCGCGCGCGGGCGGCGACACGCACCATCACGACATCGCCCTGGTCGAGAACCGCGACCTGCCGGCGCCGCCGGTCGAGTGGAAGATGTTCGGCATGCCGGTCGCGGTGAACCACATCGCCATCTCCATGCCCGACCGCGAGTCCTGGCTCGCCCATCTCGCCTACCTGCAGAAGAAGGGCGTGAAGTTCGACCGCCGGGTCGAGCACGGCATGACCCACAGCCTCTACATCCACGATCCCAACGGCTACGGCGTGGAGTTCGTCTACGACCTGCCGCGCGAGGTCTGGGAAGGCGACATCGACGCCGCGCTCAACTGGGTGAAGATCCTGCCGACCGAGGGCGCCGAGGCGCTCGAGGACAGGACCGAGGGCGTGCCCGTCTTCAAGCAGCCGCAGCCGGCGAAGTAGCAACTTCTTGTCATCGCCTCATGTTCCTCTCCGCCCGCGTAGCGTGGGGAGAGGCTAGGAGAGGTGAGTGGCCGCTGAGGATGATTGCCTGCGGCGCTAAGAGAGATCGCTTCAAAATTCAGAATCTGTCTGGACTGAGAGCGTGCGCTCGTGGGCATCCCATGACCCACCTCTCCTAGCCTCTCCGCCCAGAGGGCTGAGAGGGACATGAGGCCTCCCGTTAAAGAAACGGGAAAATATTGAAGCGACCCCAGCGCACTAGCGCTAACTGCGCTAACCGGCTCTCCCGTTAAAGGACGAAAAAATAATGGAACGAGGGTCCGGCGGACCGGCGCTAATTCCGCTAACTCCCGTCCGAGTGCAAATTGCCGGCTTGAAACGACCCGGTATCGCCCTTCACACACCTCCAGCGCAGCGTCGCTAACTGCGCTAACTCAGCTCAAGGTGCAAAATGCCCGCGGACTAGGACGGGATCGCCGTCGTTTCCGCAGCCGCACTCGATCCGCCCCACGGTGCGGCGTCTCCTGCGGTCCCCGCGCTTGCGCGCATTTGGCCGCGAGCGGCCAAATCGCTTCAGGGTCCGGGTCCCCGTCAACAGTATGCATGCATTGCAGCAGAAGTAAATTATAAATGGATAATATTGGGCCAGATTCGAAATGCTCCGACCGCCCTCAAGCGACTGGGCCGCATCGCTGCTAGACGGTGGCTATTCAGGCCGATCAGCTGTGCGAGAGTCTTGCTGTTTTCTTCTGCCGTGCTGGACTTTCGGCGAAGTCGGGTCAGTCCGTTCCGGAGCTTCAGGTTTATCTCGTTTGAAGCACCTAGCCCCCGCGAGTCGATGCGCACACCGGTAGTCGCGCTACTCAGGTAAGGAATCAGGCCGGCGATCGTCGGCCTGATTTTTTGGCGCCGCTATCTCGCTTTCGCCCGCGGATGGGCAGCGCGATAGACGGCGCTCAGGCGCGCGGCGTCGACGTCGGTGTAGCGCTGGGTCGTCGACAGGCTGGCATGGCCCAGCAACTCCTGGATGGTGCGCAGGTCGCCGCCCGCGCCCAGGAGATGCGTCGCGAAGGAATGGCGCAGCGCGTGCGGCGTCACGGAATCCGGCAGGCCGAGCGCAAGGCGGATCTCGCGCACGCGCTTCTGCACGATGGCGGGATCGAGCGGCCCGCCGCGCGCGCCCAGGAAGAAGGTGTCGTTCGGACCGAGGGCGGCCATGAAGGGGCAGGCGTCGCGATAGGCGGCCAGCGCCTCCAGCGCCTGCGGCAAGAGCGGCACCAGGCGCGTCTTGTTGCCCTTGCCGGTCACCGTGAGCGTGTCGCGGCCTTCGGTGAGCAGGCCCGCCACCATCGCCTTGGTGAGGCCGAGCGCCTCGCCGATGCGCAGGCCGGCACCGTAGAGCAGCAGCAGGACGGCCCGGTCACGCAACTCGATCCATGCCTCGCCCTCGCGATCGGGCGGCGTGTCGAGCAGGTCCTCCATGTCGGGTTCGGACAGCGCCTTCGGCACGGCGCGCGGCAGCTTGGGCGTCTGCAGGGCGCCGATCGACGCGTTGTGCGCGAGACCCTGCTTGTCGAGGAAGCGGAAGAAGGAGCGCACCGAGGAGAAGGCGCGTGCCGTCGAGCTGCGCGCCAGCCCCAATCGCGCCCGCTCGGCGAGCCAGGCACGGAATTCCGCGGGCTTCAGCTTGGCGAGCGCCTCCAGGGTCGGCGGCGCGCCGAGATAGGACGTCATGAACTCGATGAAGGTCGCGACGTCGTGCTCGTAGGCGATCAGCGTGTGGCCGGCGAGCCGCCGTTCGCTCTTCAGCCAGTCGCGCCAGCTCGCGCGGGCGGCATCGAGCTTCATATCCCGTCATCCCGAGCGTAGCCGAGGGACCTTTCTTCGGCGCCGAACACAAGAGAGGTCCCTCCGCTTCGCCTCGCTGCGCTCGGCTTCGGTCGGGATGACGGCACTTTTGTTATTCCGGCAGGTCCAGCCAGGCGCGGATGGTGTTTTCCAGCACCTTGGCCAGGAAGAACAGGAGCTCGGTCGCCATGTCGGGCCCGAAGGCCTCGGGATTGCGCGAGCCGAAGCACATCACGCCGTCGGGCGAGCCCGCGGAGATGCGCAGGCGCAGCAGCACGTCGGATTGCACGAAGCGCGCGACGTCGCCGAAATAAGCCTCCTCGCCCGCGATGTTGCTGCGCAGGCGGGCGTGCTTCTCGGGCCCCAAGGCCGCGTCGATGGTTCCCGGCGCCAGCGCGTAGACGCCGCGCACCGGCAGCCTCTTGGGCGCATCGGCGTTGGTCTCGATGGCGAGGGTGATGAAGTCGACGTCGAGCAGCTCGGGCAGCTCGTGGGTGACGACGTGGATCACCTTCTCGAAGGTCGGCGCCTGGATCACGCTGATCACCGCGGCCTGGATGCGGTTCTGGACGATCTGGTTCTGTTTCGAGTTCGCGATGATCTCGGTGCGCTCGTTCTTGAGCTTGTCGATCTCGCTGCGCAGCCGCTTCAGGATCGCCTGCTGCATGTCGATCACGCCGGGGCCCCGCACGCGCGGCGTGATGCCGAGCTCGCTTGCGAGCTCGGCATGCTTGTCGAAGAAGTCGGGATGGGCCTTGAGATAGGCCACCACGTCGTCGGCGGTGATCAGCTTGACCTGTCGGCCCGAGCCGTCGGGAGCGGTTACGGTGCCATCGTTGGTCATCAGAGGATGGACTGCCCCGTCTTGGCCCAGTCGTCGAGGAACGCCTTGAGGCCGTTGTCGGTCAGCACGTGCTTGAAGAGCTGGCGGATCACGTTGGGCGGCACGGTCGCGACATGGGCGCCCATCTTCGCCGCCTGGATCAGATGCTGCGTATGGCGCACCGACGCCACCAGCACCTCGGTCTTGAACTGCGGGTACTGGCGGTAGATCGTCATGATCTCCTGGATGAGTTCCATGCCATTGTGGCCGTTGTCGTCGATGCGCCCGACGAAGGGCGAGATGAAGGTGGCGCCCGCCTTGGCCGCCAGCAGCGCCTGGCCCGCCGAGAAGCACAGCGTGACGTTCACCATGATGCCTTCAGCGCGCAGCGCCTTGCAGGTCTTGAGGCCGTCGGGCGTGAGCGGCACCTTGACCGCGATGTTCTTGGCGATCTTGGCGAGCTTGTGGCCCTCCTCGAGCATCTTCTTGTGGTCGGTGGAGACCGTCTCGGCGCTCACGGGCCCGGGGACGATGTCGCAGATCTCCTTGATCACCTCGAGCATCGGCCGGCCCGACTTCAGGATCAGGGAGGGATTGGTGGTGACGCCGTCCAGCAGGCCGGTCGCGGCGATATCCTTGATGTCGGCGACGTCGGCGGTATCGACGAAGAACTTCATATAAAGTACCTCAATGGCCAGTGGTCCAGACCTACGCGCCGCCACAATTTCTAGCAGATGGGGCCGCCTCCGTGGGGCCTGAATCGGTGGAAAAAGAAGCCCCTGCCGAGCCCATGGCCAAGCACACAGCCAAGCGCACCGTGCGTGTCCTGCTGCCCTTGCCGTTGAGCGACGCGTACGACTACAGCGTGCCGGAGGGGCTGGAGGTTGCGGCCGGTCACTTCGTCGTGGTGCCGCTCGGCAAGCGCGAATCCCTGGGCGTCGTGTGGGGCGAGGGAACGGGCGAGGTGGCGCCCGAGAAGCTGCGCGACATCGTGGGCGTGCTTCCCGCACGGCCCATGGCGGAATCGCTGCGCCGCTTCGTCGACTGGGTCTCGGCCTACACGCTCGCCCCGCCCGGTGCGGTGATGCGCATGACCATCGGATCGGTGTCGGCGCTGGAGGAGCCCAGGACCGAGCTGATCTATCGCCCCGCCGAGGCCACCGACGACGAGCCGCTGAAGCTCACCGCCGCGCGCCGCCGCGTGCTCGACGTGTTGAAGGACGGTCCGGCGATGCCGGCGGCGGAGCTCGCCCATCTCGCCGGCGTCGGCGCGTCGGTCGTGAAGACCATGGCGTCGGTCGGTCTGCTCGAAGCCGTCGAGCGCACCGTGCGGCGCAACTTCCCGCAGCCCGACGGCACGCGCGACGGTCCCACTCTCTCGTCCGAGCAGAAGCATGCCGCCGAGGCGCTGGTCGAGAAGGTGAGGGCGCATGCCTTCTCCGCGACTTTGCTCGATGGCGTGCCGGGAGCGGGCAAGACCGAGGTCTATTTCGAGGCGATCGCCGCGGCGCTGGCCGGGAAGCGGCAGGCGCTGGTGCTGCTGCCGGAGATCGCACTCACCGCGCAGTGGCTGAAGCGTTTCGAGGACCGCTTCGGCGCGCCGCCGGCCGCCTGGCATTCGGGCCTCACCAGCCTGGAGCGGCGCGAGACCTGGCGCGCCATCGCCGAGGGACGCGTCAGCGTCGTGGTCGGCGCGCGCTCGGCGCTGTTCCTGCCCTTCGCCGATCTCGGCCTGATCGTGGTCGACGAGGAGCATGACGGCTCCTTCAAGCAGGAGGACGGCGTCACCTACAATGCGCGCGACATGGCCGTGGTGCGCGCGCGACTGGTTTCCGCGCCGATCGTATTGGCGTCGGCGACGCCGTCGCTCGAAAGCGTCACCAACGTCACGACCGGCCGCTATGGCGCGCTGCATCTGCCGGGCCGGCATGGCGGCCATCGGCTGGCCGCCATCTCGGCCGTCGATCTCAAGCTCCATCCGCCGGCGCGCGGGCGCTGGCTCTCGCCGCCGGTCGTCGAGGCGATGAAGCAGACGCTCGAGGCGGGCGAGCAGACGCTGCTCTTCCTCAATCGCCGCGGCTACGCGCCCATCACGCTCTGCCGTGCCTGCGGCCACGGCATCGAATGTCCGCAATGCTCGGCCTGGCTGGTCGAGCATCGTTTCCGCCGCACCTTGGTCTGCCACCACTGCGGCTACAGCGAGCAGCCGAGCCAGGCCTGCAAGCATTGCGGAGTCGCCGATCAGTTCGTGGCCTGCGGGCCGGGCGTCGAGCGGCTGGCGGAGGAGGCGCAGGCGCTTTTTCCCGAGGCGCGGGTCGAGCTCTTCACGTCGGACACCTTGATGAACCGCACCGAAGCCAACGAGGCTGTCGAGCGGATGATCAATGGCGAGATCGACATCCTGATCGGCACGCAGATGGCGGCGAAGGGCCATCACTTTCCCAAGCTCACCCTGGTCGCCGTGATCGATGCCGATCTCGGCCTCAAGGGCGGCGACCTGCGGGCGGGAGAGCGCACCTTCCAGCTTCTCTATCAGGTCGCGGGCCGCGCTGGCCGCGAGGAACGGCCCGGCCGCGCGTTGATCCAGACCTATGCGCCCGAGCATCCGGTGATGCAGGCGCTCGTCTCGGGCGATCGCGATCGCTTCGTCACGGCGGAACTTGCGGGACGCGATGCGGCGGGCATGCCGCCCTTCGGCCGTCTTGCGTCGCTGATCATCTCCGGTCCCGATCCGGCGGCCGTCGACAATGTCTGTGCCGCTCTTGCCCGCCGCGCGCCGCACCAGGACGGCATCACGGTGCTCGGTCCCTCGACCGCGCCGCTCGCCCTTTTGCGCGGTCGCCATCGCCGTCGCTTCCTCCTGAAGACGTCGCGCGATATTGCGGTGCAACCGTTGCTTCATGCGTGGCTGGAGAAGATCGGCCTGCCCGGTTCGGTGCGACTGCAGATCGACGTCGATCCTTACTCGTTCATGTAGATGAGCGAGGCGTCAGCGTGAGGAAAAGGCAGGTAATACGGGCCTTTAGCAACCTTGCGCCGGGAAAAAGCCCATGGTAGCAACGCGCGCTTTTCCGGGCCGGGGCGACACGCGATTTGGGGGCGTTCTTCCGGAAAGAGCTAAATTAATCAATGGCTTACCAGCCGGGCATCCGGCCGGGGAGAGGCTATCGACGTGTCAGGTTCTACCTCCGCCGCTTCAGGCGTCGCCGGTCGCTATGCCAGCGCTCTGTTCGAGCTGGCCGACAGTGGCCATTCGCTCGACCAAGTGGCGCAGGATCTCGGCACCTTCCGCAAGCTCGTCCAGGAGAGCCCCGAGCTCGCCCGGCTGATCGCGAGCCCCGTCATCGGCCGCGAGGCGCAGGGCAAGGCGCTGCTCGCCGTGCTCGATGCCGCCGAAATCAAGGGTCTCACCCGCAACTTCATCGGCACCGTGTCGGCCAACGGCCGCGCGCGCGAGCTGCCGGCGATGGCCTCGGCCTTCTTGGCCGAACTGGCCCGCCGCCGCGGCGAGACGACCGCCGTCGTCACGTCTGCCGTGCCGCTCTCGCCCGCCCAGATGCAGCAGCTCACCGAGACGCTGCGCGGCGTGCTGGGCGGTGCCAAGGTTTCCATCGATGCTCACGTCGAGCCCGAGATTCTGGGCGGCCTCGTGGTGAAGGTGGGCTCTCGTCTGTTCGATTCGTCCATCCGCAGCAAGCTCGCCCGTCTGCAGCTTGCCATGAAGGGAGTTGGGTAATGGATATCCGCGCCGCCGAGATTTCGGCCATCCTCAAGCAGCAGATCGCCAATTTCGGCGCCGAAGCCGAAGTGGCCGAAGTGGGCCAGGTCCTGTCGGTCGGCGACGGCATCGCCCGCGTCTACGGTCTCGATTCGGTGAAGGCCGGCGAGATGGTCGAGTTCCCGGGCGGCATCAAGGGCATGGCGCTGAACCTCGAGAAGGACAATGTCGGCGTCGTGATCTTCGGCGAGGATCGCACCATCAAGGAAGGCGACACCGTCAAGCGCACCGGCACCATCGTCGACGTCCCCGTGGGCAAGGGCCTGCTCGGCCGCGTGGTCGACGGTCTCGGCAATCCGATCGACGGCAAGGGCCCGATCCAGTCGACCGAGCGCCGCCTCGTCGAGCTGAAGGCGCCGGGCATCATTCCGCGCAAGTCGGTGACCGAGCCGATGCAGACCGGCCTCAAGGCGCTGGACAGCCTCGTGCCCGTGGGCCGCGGCCAGCGCGAGCTGATCATCGGCGATCGCCAGACCGGCAAGACCGCCGTCGCGATCGACACCTTCATCAACCAGAAGCCGATCAACAAGGGCACCGACGAGGGCCGCAAGCTCTATTGCATCTACGTCGCCGTCGGCCAGAAGCGCTCGACCGTCGCCCAGATCGTCAAGACGCTCGAGGACAATGGCGCGATGGAATACTCCATCGTCGTCGCCGCGACCGCCTCGGACCCCGCGCCGATGCAGTTCCTGGCGCCCTACACCGGCTGCGCCATGGGCGAGTTCTTCCGCGACAACGGCATGCACGCCGTGATCGTGTACGACGATCTCTCCAAGCAGGCCGTCGCCTACCGCCAGATGTCGCTGCTGCTGCGCCGCCCGCCGGGCCGCGAGGCGTATCCCGGCGACGTGTTCTATCTCCACTCGCGGCTCCTCGAGCGCGCCGCCAAGCTGAACGAGAAGAACGGCTCGGGCTCGCTGACGGCGCTGCCGGTCATCGAGACGCAGGCCGGCGACGTGTCGGCCTACATCCCGACCAACGTGATCTCGATCACCGACGGCCAGATCTTCCTCGAAGCCGAACTGTTCTACGCCGGCATCAAGCCCGCGATTAACGTCGGCCTGTCGGTGAGCCGCGTCGGCTCGGCCGCGCAGATCAAGGCGATGAAGCAGGTCGCGGGCACCATGAAGCTCGAGCTCGCGCAGTATCGCGAGATGGCGGCCTTCGCGCAGTTCGCCTCGGACCTCGACGCCACGACCCAGAAGCTGCTGGCCCGCGGCCAGCGCCTGACGGAGCTGCTGAAGCAGGGCCAGTACAGCCCGATGCCGGTCGAGGAGCAGGTCGCCTCGATCTACTCCGGCACCCGCGGCTTCCTCGACAGCCTGCCGGTCAACAAGATCGGCGAGTACGAGAAGAGCATGCTCGACGCGCTGCGCGCCGAGGGCTCGATCCTGGGCTCGATCCGCGAGAAGCGCGAGATCGTCAAGGAGACCGACGACAAGCTGAAGGGCTTCCTGACCGACTTCGGCAAGAAGTTCGCCTAAGGATCGCTGAGCTCACATGCCCAGTCTGAAGACCTTCCGCCTTCGCATCCGAAGCGTCCAGTCGACGCAGAAGATCACGAAGGCCATGAAGATGGTGGCTGCCGCCAAGCTGCGCCGCGCGCAGGAGCAGGCGACGGCCGCGCGTCCCTACGCCCAGGCGATGGACAAGGTGCTGGCCGCGCTCGGCCAGAGCTTCAAGGGCACCGGCCCGAAGCTGCTGGCCGGCACCGGCTCCGACAAGGTCCAGCTCGTCGTGGTCGCCACCGGCGATCGCGGCCTGTGCGGCGCCTTCAACAGCTCGATCGTGCGCGAGGCGCGCCGCTTCATCCGTTCGCTGATCAACGAAGGCAAGACGGTCAAGATCCTGTGCGTCGGCCGCAAGGGCCGCGACCAGCTTCGCCGCGACTTCGGCCCGATGATCATCGACACGATCACCGATCTCGGCCGGCCGCGCCTGTCGTTCGCCGACGCGCAGAAGGTCTCGGCTCGCATCTCCGAGCTGTTCGATGCCGGCGAATTCGACGTCGCGACCGTGATCTTCAACAGCTTCAAGTCGGCAATGACCCAGATCGTCACCGTCCAGCAGCTGATCCCGCCGCCGGCCCCCGAGGCCGGTGCGGCTCCGGCCACCACGGGCGGCGCGATCTACGAGTTCGAGCCCGACGAGGCCGAGATCCTGGCCGATCTGCTGCCGCGCAACCTCACCGTCCAGATCTTCCGCGCGCTGCTGGAGAACGCCGCGAGCTTCTACGGCTCGCAGATGACGGCGATGGACAACGCCTCGCGCAACGCGGGCGACGTGATCAAGAAGCTGACCTTGCAGATGAATCGCTCGCGCCAGGCGTCGATCACCAAGGAACTCATCGAAATCATCTCCGGCGCCGAAGCCGTCTAGAGCTCAGAAAGGGACACCACCATGGCCTCCAACAATATCGGGAGCATCACCCAGATCACGGGCGCCGTCGTCGACGTGCACTTCGACGGCGAGCTGCCGAACATCCTGAACGCGCTGCATGTCGATGCCGACGGCCGCCGTCTGGTGCTGGAAGTCGCGCAGCATCTGGGCGAGTCGGAAGTCCGCGCCATCGCGATGGACACGACCGACGGCCTGGTGCGCGGCACCAAGGCGACGGACACCGGCGGCCCGATCGCCATGCCCGTCGGCCCCGAGACGCTGGGCCGCATCCTGAACGTCATCGGCGAGCCGGTGGACGAGCGCGGCCCGGTCAATGCCAAGCAGACCCTGCCGATCCATCGTTCGGCGCCCGAGTTCGTCGAGCAGTCGACGGAAGCGGAGATCCTGGTCACGGGCATCAAGGTCATCGACCTGCTGGCGCCCTACGCCAAGGGCGGCAAGATCGGCCTGTTCGGCGGCGCCGGCGTCGGCAAGACCGTGACCATCATGGAGCTGATCAACAACGTCGCGAAGGCGCACGGCGGCGTGTCGGTGTTCGCGGGCGTGGGCGAGCGCACCCGCGAGGGCAACGACCTCTATCACGAGATGATCGAATCGGGCGTCATCAAGCTCGACGGTCCGGGCTCGAAGGTGGCGCTGGTGTACGGCCAGATGAACGAGCCGCCGGGCGCCCGCTCGCGCGTGGCGCTGTCGGGCCTGACGGCCGCGGAGTACTTCCGCGACGCCGAGGGGCAGGACGTGCTGTTCTTCGTCGACAACATCTTCCGCTTCACCCAGGCGGGCTCGGAAGTGTCGGCGCTGCTCGGCCGCATCCCGTCGGCGGTGGGCTATCAGCCGACGCTTTCGACCGACATGGGCGCGCTGCAGGAGCGCATCACCTCGACCAAGAAGGGCTCGATCACCTCGGTGCAGGCGATCTACGTGCCGGCCGACGACTTGACCGATCCTGCGCCCGCGACCTCGTTCGCGCACCTGGACGCGACCACGGTGCTCAGCCGCTCGATCGCCGAGCAGGCGATCTTCCCGGCCGTCGATCCGCTCGACTCGACCTCGCGCATGCTCGATCCGCGCGTCGTCGGCGAGGAGCACTACCAGACGGCCCTGTCGGTCCAGCGCGTGCTGCAGCAGTACAAGTCGCTGCAGGACATCATCGCCATCCTGGGCATGGACGAGCTCTCGGAAGAGGACAAGCTGGTCGTGGCGCGCGCGCGCAAGATCCAGCGCTTCCTCAGCCAGCCCTTCCACGTGGCCGAGGTCTTCACCGGCACGCCGGGCGTGTTCGTGAAGCTCGAGGATACGATCAAGGCCTTCAAGGGCATCGTCGCGGGCGAATACGACAACCTGCCGGAAGCCGCCTTCTACATGGTCGGCACGATCGACGAGGCCGTCGCCAAGGCGAAGAAGCTCGCCGGCGACGCGGCGTAATCACATGGCCAAGGTCACCTTCCGCCTGGTCATGCCGGAGCGCGAGCTGCTCAACACCGAGGCCGACATGGTCGTGGTGCCGGGCAGCGAGGGCGACTTCGGCGTCCTGCACGGCCACGCGCCGCTGATCTCGACCGTCCGCCCGGGCGTCCTCGAGGTGCTGCAGGGCAACAAGGTCGAGCAACGCTTCATGGTCGTGGGCGGCATCGCCGAGGTGACGCCGGAGCGCTGCACGGTGCTGGCCGACGAGGCCACGCCCTTCGAGCAGGTCACGCCCGAGCAGCTCGCCGAGCGCGAGGCGAAGGCCGAGCACGACCTGACCGACGCCGCCACGGACGCGGAGAAGGCTGCCGCCCAGAAGGACCTGGCGGTGGCCAAGGACCTGCGTCGGGCACAGGCTTACTACGCTAGCCGTTGATTCCCTGCGACTGCAGTTCCCGCGCGAAATAAATATTTAGCTGTCGAGCTGTCCCCCGAACGGGCATTGAAAGCCGGTTCGGGCCGCATAATTATGACAGTGACGCGACAGCGGCCATAGGAACGGCGAGACGATGGACCACTGGACCCTCGAGACGATCAACTGGGATCGCTTCGATGCCTCGAAAGTCGATCCAGAGATCCTGCGCAACATCAAGGCGGCGGCCATGGTGGAGCGCAACGGGTCGGACTATGGCGTCTATCTGGCGCGCGTCTTCGCCGACGATCCGGCCTTCATCGAGACCGTGAGGCGCTGGTCGGCCGAGGAGATCCAGCACGGCCTGGCGCTCGGCCGCTGGGCGCAGCTCGCCGATCCGTCGTGGGACTTCGACGCCGCCTTCGCGCGCTTCCGCGAGGGCTACCGGCTGCCGCTCGACGCGACCGCCTCGGTCCGCGGCAGCCAGGCCGGCGAGATGATGGCGCGCTGCATCGTCGAGACCGGCACCAGCTCCTATTACAGCGCGCTCAAGGACGCGACCGAGGAGCCGGTGCTGAAGCAGATCTGCACCCACATCGCCTCCGACGAGTTCCGCCACTACAAGCTCTTCTACGATCACCTGCAGAACTGCCTCGAGCGCGATCGGCTGGGGACCTGGGCGCGGCTGCGCGTCGGCTGGTCGCGGCTGGCCGAGAGCGAGGACGACGAGCTCGCCTACGCCTACTTCGCCGCCAACGAGCCCGGCGACACGGTCTACGACCGCCGCCGCTTCAAGGATGCCTACGCCCGGCGCGCCTATCCGCTCTATCGGCCCTTCCACGTGCAGCGCGCCATGGCGATGGTGCTGAAGGCAGTGGGGCTGGGCTCGACAGGCCTGCTCAACAGGCTGATGACCCGGGCCGGCCTTTGGTTCCTGCGCCATCGCTCCCAGCAGCTCGCGGCCCGCGGCGCCTGACCTACAGAAGGTCGGCGAACTCCTTCACCACGGCCTCGTAGACCGGACGCTTCCAGGCGACGATCAGCCTGCCGAGCTCGGAGCCCGGCACCCATTGCCAGGCGTCGAACTCGCGCTCGTGCGCAGCGAGGTCGATGTCCGCATCGCGGCCGGTGAAGCCTAGAGCGAACCATTTCTGTGCCTGGCCGCGCCATTTGTCCTTCCAATGCGCGGGTCGCACTGGCTCGGGCACGTCGTAGGTGATCCAGTCCCGGCTCTCGCGCAGCAGCAGCGCGCGGGTCGTGCCGACTTCCTCGGCGAGCTCGCGGCAGGCCGCTTCCACCGGCGTCTCGCCCTTGTCGACACCGCCCTGCGGCATCTGCCAGGCGTCTTGCTGGTTGAGACGACGGCCGACGAAGACGCGGCGGTCGGGCGCGATCAGCATCAGCCCGACATTGGGACGATAGAAGCGCGGCGGCGGGTCGATCACGGCCGCAACTGCGCGGGCTGGGCGCGCAGCCGCGCCATGCAGGTGGCGCGGCATTCGAAGTGGCCGATGATGGGCACGAAGGAGACGGCGTTCTGGTGCCAGAGCTTCTTGCGCCAGGCGACGATGGCATCGATCGCCGCGTCATTGGGCTGCAGCACGCCGAAATCGTGGCGCGGCACGCGGTCGGGCTGCGTCTCGCCCGTCCATTCGACCAGCCGGTCGAGATTGCCCGCGACGGTGCGGCCGGCGAGGCGATAGTCGAGCACGGTGGAGCTGCGCGCATAGCCCACGCCCAGCTCGCCGGCCAGGCGGTAGAGCGCCGTGCCCGAGGGCGTCGGGTTGATCTCGATCACGGCGAGCCCGCGGTCGGCGATCTCCTGGGTGAGCGGCTGGGCGATCTCCTCGGCCTGCGAGGCGGGACCGGGCTCGGCCAGCACGAAGCCCATATAGCCCTCGCCGCGCGCCATCGCCGCGCGCAGCCGGCGCACGTTCTCGTCCGGCAGGGCCGCGGCCTCGATGGGCTTCACGCCGCGCTCGGCGAGGCCCTCGGGATTGTCGATGGGCAGCATCAGGTAGCTTTCGTGCCCATGCTCGCGCGCGCGCTTCTGCCATTTCGGCAGGTCGGGCGTGGCGGCCAGGAAGGCGAGGCTCACTTCGCCCGGCAGCTCGTCGATGGCGCGCTTCATGACGGCTTCGTTGGCGCCGAGATTGATCATCAGCAGCCCGACCCGCGCGGGCGGACCGTCGGGATCGTAGCGCCGCGCATAGGCGATCCACGGCATCCAGCCGCTGGCGGCGATCTTGGGCAGGCGCTGGCCGTTCGGCGTGACCTCGATGAGGTCGTTGCGGTCGGCGGGCGAGAGGGTGCGGAAGTTGGTGAGCGGCTGGCCCGCCGGCCGCGCCGGCAGCTTCAGCGAACCCACGATGCGCTGGGGCGCCAGCGCCGGCATGCTGAGCGTGGGCGGCACTTCCGCCTCGACAAGCGGCGGGCGCCGCTCGTCGTTGCCGAAGACCAGCATCGCGGCGACGGCGGTGAGGCCCAGCACCAGCGCGTAGGCGGGAAGCGGTCCCTGGGTCAGGACCCCGGGCGGGCGCCAGCGCAGGACTTTGTCGGTCCAGGCTGCCATGGCATCCCGCCCTCGGGGTTCAGCGAGCCCGCGCTCAGTTGGCGCGGCTGCTGTACAGCGAGATGCCGCGGATCAGGTCGACGGCGCGCATCAGCTGATAGTCGCCGGCGCCATCCTTCGGCGGCTCGTCGGGATCGAGCTGCGTGGCCTGCGTTGGCGCGGCGGGCGTGGCCGAGGGCGGCGCGGTCGAGGGCGTGGCGCCCGGCGGCAGCTGGCTGGTCGTGTTCGGCTTGGCGTCGCCCTTCTTGTCGGTCGGCTGGGCCTTGGCGTCCGGCGCCGGCGTGGCGGCTGGCTTGTCCGTCGGATTGGCGATCGAGCGGCGCAGGTTCTCCTCGCGGAAGCCCGGGCGCGACTGGATCGTCTCGACCTTGGCCTGCTCGACCTCGATGTCGGGCTTGATGCCTTCCTTCTGGATCGAGCGGCCCGATGGCGTGAAGTAGAGGGCGGTCGTGAGGCGGATCGCGCCGCCGCCCGTCACCTGCATGATGGTCTGCACCGAGCCCTTGCCGAAGGTGCGGGTGCCCATGATGATCGCACGGCGATGGTCCTGCAGCGCGCCGGAGACGATCTCCGAGGCCGAGGCCGAGCCGCCGTTCACCAGCACCACGATGGGCAAGCCGTTGGCGACGTCGCCCGGCTTGGCGTTCCAGCGCTGCACGTCCTCCGCCTTGCGCGCCTTCACCGAGACGATCTCGCCCTTGTCCATGAAGGCGTCGCACATCGAGATCGCCTGGTCGAGCAGGCCGCCCGGGTTGTTGCGCAGGTCCAGCACGTAGCCCTTCAGCTTGTTGCCGGCCTCCTTCTTGATGTGGTCGACCGCGTCGAGCACGCCCGAGGTGCTCTGCTCGGTGAAGGAGGTGACGCGGATATAGCCCACGTCGCCGCCCTCGATGTGATAGCGCGTCGACTTCACCTTGATGCTTTCGCGCACCAGCGTGAGGTCGAACGGATCCTTGTTGCCGCGGCGCACGGAAATCTTGATCGGCTGGCCGATCTTGCCGCGCATCTTGTCGACGGCTTCCTGCAGGGTCAGGCCCTGCACCGGCTCGCCGTCGAGCGCGAAGATCAGGTCGCCCGACTGGATGCCGGCCTTGGCGGCGGGCGTGTCGTCGATCGGCGACACGACCTTGATCACGCCGCTCTCCATCGTGACCTCGATGCCGAGCCCGCCGAACTCGCCCCGGGTCTGGACCTGCATGTCCTTGTAGGCCTTGGGGTTCATGTAGCTCGAGTGCGGGTCGAGCGACGCCAGCATGCCGTTGATGGCGTTCTCGATCAGCGACTTCTCGTCGACCGGCTCGACATAGTCGCGGCGGATGCGCTCCAGCACGTCGCCGAACAGGTTGAGCTGCTGGTAGAGCTCGCTCTTGTCGCCCTGGGGCTTGGCGGCGTCGGCCTTGTCCTGGGCGGAGGCGGGCACGATGGCCGGGACCGCGAGGAAGGCCAGGGTCGCAACGAGGGAAGCAGAGCGCAGACGGATCATTCGGAAACCTTTGCGAAACGGGGCCGGCCGGCGGCCGGGCGACACGGGGTCTTCGGGCGGAAGGGTTACAATACTAGCGCGTCTTTGGCAGGATCAAGGCAGCGGGGATCACGGCGCTTCACAACTAGGCGGATTTGGCCACGGAGCCGTGAGGCACCGCCAGAACGGCCTTTCTCGCAGCCTCTGAAAGCAGCGAATGGCCGGTCATTTCGGCGGGCTGGGGCACCCCCATCAGCGACAGCATGGTCGGCGCCACGTCGGCGAGCTTGCCGTCCGTGAGCGAGCGCACGTTCGCCGGGCCATTGAACAGGAGCGCGGGCACGCGGTTCAGCGTGTGCTGGGTGTGCTTCTGGCCGGTCGTCTCGTCGAACATCTGCTCGGAGTTGCCGTGGTCGGCGGTGACGAGCAGCACGCCGCCGGCCTTCTTCACCGCTTCCATCAGCCGGCCGAGGCAGGCGTCGAGAGCCTCGATGGCCTTGATGGCCGCCGGCAACTCGCCCGTGTGGCCGACCATGTCGGAGTTGGCGTAGTTCACGACCACGAGGTCGAACTTGGCCGACCCGATCGCCTCGACGAGCTTGTCCGTCACCTCGGGCGCGCTCATCTCGGGCTTGAGGTCGTAGGTCGCGACCCTGGGCGAGGGCACGAGGATGCGCTCCTCGCCGTCGAACGGCTGCTCCTCGCCGCCGTTGAAGAAGAACGTCACGTGCGCGTACTTCTCGGTTTCGGCGATGCGCAGTTGCCTGAGGCCGGCGCGCGCGATGGTTTCGCCCAGCCCCATCTTGAACTGGACCGGCGGAAACAGGGTCTTCAGGAATTCGTCCAGCGCCGCCGAATACTCGACCATGCCGACGGACTCGGCGAACTTCGGCAGGCGCGCGCGCTTGAAGCCGTCGAACATCGGATCGAGCAGCGCGGTCAGGATCTCGCGCGCTCTGTCGGATCGATAGTTGAACATCAGCAGGCCATCGCCGTCCTGCATGCCCTCGTAGCCCTCGATCACGGTGGGCTCGACGAACTCGTCGCTCTTGTCCGCGGCATAGGCCTTGTCGACCGCCTCGTCGGCCGTCGCGGCCGACTGCTTGCCGTGCGCGTCGACGATCGCCTCGAAGGCGGCCTGCACGCGATCCCAGCGCTTGTCGCGGTCCATGGCGTAGAAACGGCCGCTGACCGTGGCGAAGGCGATCGGCAGGTCCTTCTTCAGGCCCTTCTGCACGCTCTTCAGGCACTCGTGCGCGGAGCGGGGCGGCATGTCCCGGCCGTCGAGGAAGGCGTGGATCTTCACCGGCACGCCGGCGCCTGCGATCATGTTGGCGAGAGCGATCAAGTGGTCTTCATGCGCATGGACGCCGCCGGGCGAGGTGAGGCCCATCAGGTGGCAACAGCCTTTGCTCTTCTTCAGCGTCTCGATCAGCTCGAGCAGGATCTTGTTCCTGGCCAGAGATCCGTCTTCGATCGCCTTGTCGATGCGCGGCTGGTCGGGCACGGCGACACGGCCCGCACCCAGGTTCATGTGGCCGACCTCGGAATTGCCCATCTGGCCCTTGGGCAGGCCGACGAAGGTCTCCGAGGCATCGATCAGGCTTTGCGGACAGGTCGCGACCAGCCTGTCGTAGTTGGGCGTGCGGGCATCGAGGATGGCGTTGTCGCGCGGGTCAGGACGGAAGCCCCAGCCGTCGAGGATGCACAAGACGGCCGGGCGCGGACGCTTGTCGGGCATCAGGACGCCTTGCGCAGGAACGAGCGCAGCCGCTCGACCGAATTGAACTTGTTGGGGCAGTTCAGGTCGCGGGGATCGGTGTCGGGATTCTGGTCCGGCACCTCGATGGCGCAGAACACGAACTGTCCGCGCGGCTCGCCGTCGATCGAGATGTCGTAGGTGTAGGTGCCGGGCGGATCGCCCGGGATGATGCACCAGGAGCGCTGCAGCACGCCGTCCTGCACGACCTCACGCATGGTCGTCGTCGCCGTGGTCTTGTCGGGGCTGACCTTGGTCTCGGGCCCGGCGATCACCTGCTCGGCGGGCTGCGAGGTCGTCAGCACTTCCGTCAGCGTCACCGAGCGGTTGGGGCCGCCCAGATACATGCGCCAGCCAAAGCAGGCGCGGTTGAACAGCAGCGGGATGGCGTTGGTCTCATAGCTGCGCTGCTTGCCGTCGGAGCCGGTGATCGTGACATAGGGCAGGCTGCGCAGCTTGACCGGCGCCTTGTCCGTGTCGGCGGTGGGCGTGACCGTCTGGGCAACGGCGGCGGTCGCCACGAAGGCCACGGCGAGAAATGCCAGCACGTTGGCCGGCCGGAACGGGAGGGGGTGCATGGCTCCAATGTAGCTGCGGTTTTTCGTCAGAACAGAGGCAATTTCGCCCGGCGCACCGGCGCCAACTCCGCTAACTGCCGGCGGCGCAGAAGGTTTCATGAGGGAAAGCGGAAAGGGCGCCGCCTTCCCCGTTAAAGAAACGGAAAAATAACGGGGATTGGTCCAATGAATGCGCCGGCTAATGTTAATCTACCATTAACATATGCCGAATGCAATGACTGTCAGGCCCGGTGATACGGGTGGCCGGCCAGGAGCTGCTGCGCCCGGTAGATCTGCTCGGCGAGCATCGCTCGGGCGAGAAGGTGGGGCCAGGTCATGGCGCCGAAGGAGAGGGTGAGGGCGGCCTTCTTCAGGAGTGCCTGGCCGTGACCGTCGGCGCCGCCGATCACAAAGGCGACTGACATCGAATCGTCACGCCAGTGGGCGAGGTGGCGGGCGAAGGCTTCGGTGTCGAGCATCTTGCCGCGGCGGTCGAGCGCGACCAGCAGGGAGCCTTCAGGGACGGCCTGTAGCAGCAGCTCGCCCTCGCGCTTCACGAGTTCCGGCGGCGGCAGCTTCTTCTTCTCTTCCAGCTCGCGCAGCGTGAGAGGCCAGCGGATGCGGCCCGCATAGTGCTCGTAGAGATCGCGCTCGGGACCGCGGCCGGCGCGGCCGATGGCGGCGATCGTCAGCTTCAAGAGCTGCGGCGGCGCGCCGTGCGGGCCTTGGGCTTGGCGGCGGCCTCGGTTTCGAGCGCCCACATCTTCTCCAGCCCGTAGAAGGCGCGCGGCTCGGGGCGGAAGATGTGAACCACGACGTCGCCGGCGTCGACCAGCACCCAGTCGCCGCCCTGCTTGCCCTCGACGGGGATGTAGCCGTAGCCCGCTTGCTTCAGCTTGTCGGCGAGATGGTCGGCGATGGCCACGACCTGGCGGTTCGAGCGGCCCGAGGCGATGACCATGTAGTCGGCGAAGGCGGACTTGCCCTTGAGGTCGATGACGACGACATCCTCGGCCTTGTCGTCGTCGAGTGAGCGGCGCACCAGCTCGAGCTGGGCTTCGGTGGCCTTGCTTCGGTCGGGAAGCGAACGGGTCTCGGGAATGGTCTTTCCTTTCGCTCTGGGTCGGCTGGGCCGCACGGCGCGGATGGCGGTCGCGGAATGGCTGTCGAGCCGGCTCGGGATAAAGCACCAGGCCGGCGCCGGGCAAGTGGGTAGCTGGCGCGCCTGGCCTGCGTCTATCCGGTAACGCGCGAAGGCGCGTGGCGCTGCGGCCTGCAGGGCGGCGTAGCTCCAGCCCGGCCGGGCGAAGGCCGCGATCGGGATGGCCGCGAAGAGCTCGCGCCAGCCCGCCCAGTCGACGAGCTGCGGCAGGATGTCGGCGCCCATCAGCCAGACGAAATGGGCATGCGGATAGAGCCGCTTCAGCGCCCGCACGGTGTCGAGCGTGTAGCGCGTGCCCATCAGCAGCTCCGGGGCCTCGACGCGGATCCTGGGATGGTGCGCCATCTGCTTGGCGCGCGCGAGGCGGCTGGCGAGCGGCTCCATGCCGTCGCCGCTCTTCAGCGGGTTCTGCGGCGAAACCAGCCACCAGACCTCGTCGAGGCCAAGACGCTTCAGCGCCTCCAGGCTGACATGCCGGTGGCCATCATGCGCGGGGTTGAACGAGCCGCCGAGCAGGCCGATGCGGCGGCGCGTATCGCGCGGCACGCCCGGCATCGGGTGGTGGGCGGAGATCAAGGACGCAGCGTGCCTTTCCCGCGCACGATGTTCTTGTAGGTCGTGAGCTCGACCAGGCCGACAGGGCCGCGGGCATGCATGCGGTTGGTCGAGATGCCGATCTCGGCGCCCAGTCCGAACTCGCCGCCGTCGGCGAACTGCGTGCTGGCATTGTGCATGACGATGGCGCTGTCGACCTCGCGCAGGAAGCGCTCGGCCGTGGCGGCGTTGCCGGTCACGATCGACTCGGTGTGCTGGCTGCCATAGGTCGCGATGTGGCGGATCGCGCCCTCAACACCGTCGACCGCGGCGACGGAGATGATCGGCTCGAGATATTCGGTGCGCCAGTCCTTCTCGGTGGCGGCCAGCGCCTGGGGGTCGCGCTTGCGAACCTCGGCATCGCCGCGCACCTCGCAGCCCAGCTCGTGCAGCCTGGCGAGCACGGGTGGCAAATGCGTGTCGAGCGCGGCCTTGTCGATCAGCAGGGTCTCAGCCGCGCCGCAGACAGAGACACGGCGCATCTTGGCATTGGCCACGATGTCGCGCGCCATGGCGGCGTCGGCATCGCGGTCGACGTAGACGTGGCAGATGCCTTCGTAGTGGCGGAGCACCGGCACACGGCTTTCGGCGGTGACGCGATCGATCAGCGAGCGGCCGCCACGCGGCACCACGAGATCCAGCCAGTCCATCGCCTTCAGCATTTCGCCCACGGCGGCGCGATCGGTCGTCGGCACGAGCTGGATGCAATCCTCGGGCAATCCGGCGCTCTTCAGCGCTTCGCGGAGCAGCTCGACGATCAGGCGCGAGGAGTGGAAGGAGTCCGAGCCACCGCGCAGCACGACGACGTTCCCCGACTTGAGGCAAAGGGCTCCGGCATCGGCGGTCACGTTGGGCCGCGCCTCGTAGATCACGCCGATGCAGCCGATCGGCACGCGCACGCGGCTGATGGCGAGGCCATTCGGGCGCCGCCACTGCTCGATCTCGACGCCGACCGGGTCGGGCAGGGCGACGATGTCGTCAAGGCCCTTGGCCATCGCCTCGATGCGCACGGGGTTCAGCAACAGGCGGTCCTGCAGGGCGGCGCTCATGCCGGCGGCCTTCGCCGCCGCGATGTCGCGTGCGTTGGCGGCGAGGATCGCGGCCTGCTCGGCGCGGATCAGGCGCGCGCCCTCGATCAGCGCCTTGTTCTTCGCCTCGGTGGTCGCGTTGCGCAGTGAAGCGGCGGCGGCCTTCGCGCGCCGGCCCAGCTCGGCCACGATCGCCGCAGCGTCTTCCGCAGGCTTGGTCTGCACGTTCATCGCTCGTCCATTATATCGCTATTCGACCACCAGGTCGTCGCGGTGGACGATTTCGTCCCGGCCGCGAAAGCCCAGCAGTTTCTCGATCTCGGCGGACTTCCGCCCGGCGATGCGGCGCGCGGCGTCGGCGTCGTAGGCCACCAGGCCGCGCGCCAGCACGCGGCCACCCTTGTCCTTCACGTCGACCACGTCACCGCGCTTGAACTCGCCGTCGACGCCGGTGACGCCGGCCGGCAGCAGGCTCTTGCCGGACGACAGAGCGCGCACCGCGCCATCGTCGACGATGAGCGTGCCCGCGGACTTGAGCGAACCCTTGATCCACTTCTTGCGGGCCGACAGGGGCGAGGCCTCGGGCAGGAACCACGAGCAGCGCGCCGTGCCGTCGATCAGCTTGCCCAGCGCGCCGGGGCTGCGGCCGTCGGCGATGGCCATGCGGCAACCCGCGGCCATGGCGATGCGGCCCGCCATCAGCTTGGTCACCATGCCGCCGTTGGAGAGCTCCGAGGCGGCAGCTCCCGCCATCGCCTCGATCTCGGGCGTGATCTCGCGGATCTCGGCGATGTGCCTTGCCGTTTTGTCTGTCTTCGGATTGGCGGTGTAGAGGCCGTCGATGTCGGAGAGCAGCACCAGCGTGTCGGCCGAGATCATCTCGGCGACACGGGCGCCCAAACGATCGTTGTCGCCGAAGCGGATCTCGTCGGTGGCGACGGTGTCGTTTTCGTTGATCACCGGCACGGCGCCGAGGCCGAGCAAGGTCGCCATGGTCTGGCGCGCATTGAGGTAACGCCGGCGCTCTTCGGAGTCGTCGAGGGTCAGCAGGACCTGCGCCACGGTGATGCCGTGGCGGGCGAGCGATTCCTGGTAGGCGTGGGCGAGCTGGATCTGGCCGGTGGCGGCGGCGGCCTGGTTCTCTTCGAGGCGCAGCACGCCAGGCGGCAGCTTGAGATAGGTGCGGCCGAGGCGAATGGCGCCGGAGGAGACCAGCACGACCTCGCAGCCGCCCTTGTGCAGGCGGGCCACGTCGGCGGTCAGCGATTCCAGCCAGTCGCGCCGGACCGTGCCTTTCTTTTCGTCGACGAGAATCGAGGAGCCGATCTTCACGACCAGCCTTTTGGAGCTGGTCAGATGGGTCACGCGGCTTCCTTGCTCTTGGTCTGGCTCTCGACGAGCTTCATCAGCTCGCCCAGCAGCTTCTGCACGCCCGCACCCGACACGCCCGAGATGACATGCACGGTCTTGCGGCTCGCCTTGGCGAGCTTGGCGCACTTGGCCTCGATGTCTTCCTCTGTCATGGCGTCGGTCTTGTTGAGCGCCACGATCTCCTTCTTGCGCGCGAGATTGCCGCCATACGCGCGCAGCTCGCTGCGTACCGTCTTGTAGGCTGCTGCGACATCGTCCTGCGTGCCGTCGACCAGATGCAAGAGCGCGCGGCAACGCTCGACATGGCCGAGGAAGCGCGTGCCGAGGCCCGCGCCCTCATGCGCGCCTTCGATCAGGCCCGGAATGTCGGCCATCACGAACTCGCGGTTGCCGACCTTCACCACGCCGAGGCCGGGGTTCAGCGTCGTGAAGGGATAGTCGGCGATCTTGGGCCGTGCGTTGGAGGTCGCCGCCAGGAACGTCGATTTGCCGGCGTTGGGCAGGCCGACCAGCCCGATATCGGCGATCAGTTTCAGCCGGAGCCACACCCAGCGCTCTTCGCCCGGCCAGCCCTTGTCGGCGCGGCGCGGCGCCCTGTTGGTCGAAGTCTTGTAGTGCAGGTTGCCGTAGCCGCCGTCTCCGCCCTTGAGCACGGTCACCCTTTGGCCGATCTCGGTGAGGTCGAGCAGCACGGTCTCGTTGTCCTCGTCGAGGATCTGCGTGCCGCGCGGCAGGCGCAGCACGATGTCCTTGCCCTTGGCGCCCGTGCGCTGGCTGCCCGCGCCCTGGTGTCCGGTCTCGGCCCTGAAATGCTGGGCGTAGCGGTAGTCGATCAGCGTGTTGAGGCCATCGACGCATTCGACGATCACGTCGCCGCCACGGCCGCCGTCGCCGCCGTCGGGTCCGCCGAACTCGATGAACTTCTCGCGGCGAAAGCCCACGCAGCCGTTCCCGCCATTGCCGGAGCGGAGGTAGATCTTGGCCTGGTCGAGGAACTTCATGGGGTGGGACCTGAAACGGAAAAGGGGGAACGGCGAACCGTTCCCCCTTGTTCAATCCTTTGGATAGGGAACGGCTATTCGGCGGCCATCTTCGACGGCACAGCGGCCGGCGCCGGGAGCACGTTCACCTCGACCTTGCCGCCCGAACGGGTACGGAAGGACACCACGCCGTCGGCGGTGGCGAAGAGGGTGTGGTCGCGGCCGACCGAGACGTTCTGACCCGCGTCCATCTTGGTGCCGCGCTGGCGGACCAGGATGTTGCCCGACAGGACCTTTTGGCCGCCGAAGCGCTTCACGCCGAGGCGCTTGCCGTCGGAATCGCGGCCGTTGCGCGAGGAGCCGCCTGCTTTCTTGTGTGCCATCGTTCTACTCCGGTCGCTCTATGATTCAGGCGACGATCTGTTCGATCTTGACCACCGTCAGGTCCTGACGATGACCGTTCTTGCGCCGCGAATTCTGGCGGCGGCGCTTCTTGAAGACGATCAGGTGCGGCCCGCGGGCCTGCTTCACGATCGAGCCCACGACCTTGGCACCGGCCACGGTCGGCGCACCGACCTTGTCGCCGACCATCAGCACGTCGGTGAACTCGACCTTGGCGCCGGCCTCGCCCTCGATCTTCTCGAGAGTGACGGTCTCGTCGGCGGCGACGGTATATTGCTTTCCGCCCGTGCGGATTACGGCGATCATGACGGCACCTTATGCGCGAAACAGCGCGGCGGGCCCAGAAGACCCGCCGAAAGAGCGCGGAATATACGCAGGGCGCTGCCCAAGTCAACGCCCGAACCCCGTGACTTTGCGGGATTTTCCGGCCTTTTTCGAGGGTTAGGGCCCGTAGATTGTTGCCCCTGCCGGGAGGCCCCCCTATAAGGGCGGCCCCGAACGGAGAGGTGCCAGAGTGGTCGATCGGGACGGTCTCGAAAACCGTTGTGCGTGCAAGCGTACCGTGGGTTCGAATCCCACCCTCTCCGCCATTACTTTGCTAACGCGCTGTTAACTCAGGAAAGATCGAGTTTATCGGTCTTTTTCTGATCGCCATGGTACATTGGCGAGGTACAGCGGTGACGGTTTTCCGATTGGTCGGTCTACGCAAGAACCAGCGCAAAGGGATGTGGGAATACCGGCGAGTAATCCCCCTACACCTTCGGCCGCTTCACGGTGGCAATGAGTTTAAGCGCTCTACGGGCACCGCCAATCGACGAGATGCCGAGCGGCTTGCGCTACCTCTCATCGCTCAATTCAAAGCTCTCCAGGAGGGTCTAGAAGCGCAGTATGAAGCGAGCGCCAGCCCGCCTACCTCCACACCTCAGGATCGAGCTACGAAGGCCACACCAGCCTCTCCTATGAGGCTTCCCCCTGAGGTCCTCACGAGCCTCGCCGGGGAACTCAGTCGAGGCATTCAAAGCAAACACGCCGCCAACCCCGCACCGCGCCCAGAGGCGTACAGCCAGAATAGCGCAGTGGCACCGCCGGGCGATCCAAAGGCTGCACCTTGGGGAACTCGCGCCGAACCGTGGGCAGGCCATCGGATGATGCTCCTCGCGCCCACGGCGTCTGGACTCCCAGCTACCTCGCTTGAAGCCGTGACAATCCCGGTACGCGACCTCTTAGCTGCCCGGGGCATCGCACTCCCGGACGATCAGTGGGCGATGCTCTGTGAACTCGCGCGCCTTTCAATGGACGGAGCTTACGCGGTGCTTCAGCGGCGCCACGCAGGTAAAGAAGAGTTGAGCGAAGAGAAGCTAGGCGAGCGGTTCCCCGTGGGGCCGTCTGCGGGATCGCTTCAAGTTTCCATTTCAGGGCTTGTCGAACACTGGAAGGCAGGCAAAGAACGATATGATCAGAAGACCTACGACCGACATGCAAAGGCGCTTGGTGATTTCGCTGCCTTCCTTGGTCACGATGATGCCGCGCGTATTCAACCGGGGGACCTTCAGCGCTGGCTTGTGTCTCTTTCGGATGTGAAGAAGCTGGCAGCCAAGACGATTAACGAAGGATATCGCGCAGCCATCAAGTCGTGCTTCGCGGCGGGGCTTGCGGCAGGGGTCTTGCGGACTGATCCAGTGGCTTCGGTAAAATTCAAAATTAAGAGTGACTCTACAAAGCGCGCGGCCCGTGATCCGTACTCGGACAATGACGCGGCAAAGTTGTTGGCGTTCGCCCGCAAAGAGCGTGGCCCGCTTCGCTGGCTGCCTTGGCTACTTGCCTATACGGGCGCGCGCATCGGGGAGATCGCCCAGCTCTATCGAGAGGATGTGCGCTTTGCCTCGCGTGAGGAAGCTAGAAAAGGGGGCCGCGCTGGAGGCGTGGTCGCGCATCCGCAAGGAAGGGGCGGCGTCTACTTTCTGCGGATCACCAATGAAGGGCAAGGACAACGGCTCAAGAACGCCGCTTCAAGACGCGAGGTCCCCCTGCATCCGGCATTGGCCAATGGGTCGTTCTTAGAGTTTGTAGAGAATGTATGGGAGGGCGAGTTTCTGTTCCCTGAGCTGACCGCTGGGAAGTACGGGAACAAGGGCGACGGTGGAAGCCGCGTATATCGCAAATGGGCACGCAACGTCGTTGGTATTAAGGACAAGCGGCTCACGGCCCATTCTTGGCGACACCGCTTTGAGGATCAGCTACGGCACGCCGGAGTACCCGACGATGTGCGGGACGACCTTACGGGGCACGCTCGGCAAGGCATGGGGTCCCGCTATGGACGCGGCCATTCGCTGGAGACGAAAGCGGCTTGGTTGGCGAAGGTGCCGACGCAGCGGGTTGATCGAAAGGAAGGGAAGCGGAGCTGAGGACGGACAGGGCGGGATTGCCTATCGGCTCAGCTAAAACTTAGGAAAACAAGGCTTTCCAAGAGCGGCGCTTGTGTCGGTTTGTACCAGCTTCTTGGGCAGATGACATCTGCTCAGCGAGCGTCCGTTAGATCGGCTTGCGTGGGCGTAGACCAACTCTCTTTGTGACGTTTGGTCGACTGTCCCGAAGCCCTCTAGCGCCGAAGGCCATATGAACAAATAGTGGTAAACAGTCGAGTCCGGAGCGTCGAAGAAAGGCACCGAACCATGAGAGATGGCCGCCAAACACCGTCCGGAGCCTATACGTGTGGACCAACGTGCCGTCCTTTTTTCTGCGAAGCGCGCGCTGAAATACCCTGCCGGGATGCCGAACTAGAAGGATGATCACGAGAAAAATCAGCAACGGTGCGATTGTGATAGCGACAGCGAAGCCGTAGACACGATCTAAAACGGCAACAATATCCTCGCGCTTAATTCCTCGATTGGAAAGTTCCGCCGACATTCTATAGGAAGCAAACTGAAGTCCGAGCGCCAGCAAAAGCTTTCCAATTTCCCCTGGCGTTTCCGCCACGTGTCCAGCCCATTCCTCTTGATAGCGCTCACGTTGATCTTCGGGCAGTTTGCGAACCGCGCGCCTAATGAGGGTCGCTACAATTCGAGGGGTCCAGGCGCGAAACTCGTTTGCGATTTGGTTCGCCGAGGCTGCGCCGAGTACGGTTGCCACCGCTCCGCCGGCCAAGAGCCATGTCATGCCCATGCTGTCCCCCAACTTGCCGGAGCAATTTGGCGAAAGGCTTCTCGTGCCGCTCGTATCCCGAGGGCGGTGATACGATAGAAGCGACGGCGAGGACGGCCGAGTTCGTGAGGGTCACCACTTTCCCACCGGCTCTCTAGCCATCGCGCGCGCTCCAGTCGGAGCAAAATTGGATAAAGCGTGCCAGATGCCAATTTGGTTTCACGCCCGATGTCAGCACCCGATGTGTCTCGCGCTCCAGCATCCATTAGCGCTGAAAGCACGCGGAGAGTTTGGGCAGATAGACGAGGCCCCGGTATGGACATGGTAGGAAGTCTACATAGGGTGGCAAAGGCCTGTCCACTGGCGGCTGACCCGTTGCCTTAATAAAAGGACTCTAAGTTCTCTCTTTGTTCTCACATAAGTGGGCTTGGAGGTTAGGGCAATGGGCGTGAGCTGGTGATGGCAAGGTGGAGCCTCATTCCGTTTTGGTTGAAGCCTGACAAGGTATCGGTCCGGCTTGAGATCGGCGAAGAGGTAGCCGGGCTTCGCCTTGGCGACAAATTCCAGGAACCCCTCGGCGACCACCGCCGGGTGTATGGGGACGGTCCGCCGTGAAGCGCTCGTCTTGATCTCATGGCCCCGCTCATCCGTCGTGGTGATGCTGAAGAACGGTATCCGCTCTTCGCGGCGTGTAGACGAAGGCTGACATAGCGCCTCCTAGGAATACGGCGGGAGACTACTCGTGAGGCCTTTTGATTGTCCGCTGTTCCTTGGATTCGGCCCATTCCCGTGGTACATTCGGTTCCTCGGGCGAGTAGAGAAAAGCCTGATTTATCGGCGTTTTGGCGCGGTTGGTCGGCAATCCCACCCTCTCCGCCATCCTGCCTCGCGCTGTGCGCCTCGCTGGGCTGGCCCCTGCAGGATCGGGCCATGCCTTCACGACCAAGCTTTTTTGACCGGCAGGGGCTGACTGCCCGATGGGCGCCCGATATGCAGAGATTTGCCTATCGTCCAATTGTCGCTGTTGGGCAGTACGCTCGATACTACACACAATGAGAATCGTCCCATAGCGTACATAGTGACGACTTGGTCATAGGGATAAAATCCATACGGGTCGAGATTTTGTGAACGTACGGGATGGCGAGCGACATTCTGCACGCTTTATTGATTAGCAGAATGAATGCAATTTAAGGGCGGCCTCATCCGGAAAGGAGCCGCGCCTGCCGGACTTCTGCACCTACTTCGATCAGCGCTATCTCGATCGCGGGCTGGCGATGATGCGTTCGCTGCGCCGGGTCGAGCCTGCGGCCCGGTTCACCGTGCTCTGCCTTACGCGGTCATGCGAGCAGGGGCTGCGACGCCTGAAGGAACCGGGTGTCACGATCCTTCCGCTCGCGGAACTCGAGAGAGCGGATCCCGGGCTGGCGGCGGTCAAGAACGAGCGGACGCCCAAGGAGTACGCCTTCACGTTGGCGAGCTGCTTGGTGCCCTTCGTTCTGGCGCAGGCCGCGTCGGATGCGATCGTCACCTATCTCGATGCCGACCTGTTCTTCTATTCGAGCCCGGCGCCGCTGTTCGCCGCCATGGTCTGCGCCTCGGTCGGCTTGATCGGCCATCGCCATCATTGGTGGACGAAGCGACTCGAGAAATATGGCCGCCTGAATGTCGGCTGGGTGAGCTTCCGTGCGGACGAGGCGGGCCGCGGGGCCGCCGCGTGGTGGCGCGAGCGCTGCCTCGAATGGTGCCGCGGCCATGTCGAAGGCGATCGCTTTGCCGACCAGAAGTATCTCGACCACATGATCGCCAAGCTGCCAGGTGTGATCGAGATCACGCACCCCGGTGCCAATCTCGGTCCCTGGAACATATGTCGCCATCGTGCGACGGCGACGGCCCGGGGCCTGGTCGTCGACGGCAACCGCCCGCTGATCTTCTTCCACTATTCGGGCCTGCGCGAAGCCCGGCGGGGCAACTGGCTTTGCAGCAACGTCTCCTATCTCGGCCCTTTCTCTCGGACGGTGCGCGACCGGCTCTACCGGCCGTACATCGCCTCGCTGCTGCGGATTCGCGATGAGATCGGCGGCCTGCCTCAGGAAGAAACGCCGGATCTCTACGGCGATCTTCCGGCGCGTCGCGGCCGCATCCGGTGGCTGCTGTGGCTGGCGGGGCAGGCGGCGGGCCACTATGTGACGCCCCGGGCGCCACAGCGTGACGCGCAAAGCGTCAGTACACCCCTTCCAGGATCGGCACGATTTCCTGCGCACCGTTGATCTTGCGCGGGTTGCTGAACGTCCAGTCGTCGAGCATGCAATTGGTGGCGATGCGCTGCAGGTCGTCTCGCTTGACGCCGACATCGCGCAGCCGCCGCGGCAGGCCGAGCCCGGAGATGAAGCGGCCGAGCACTTCGGCTGCGGGCTGGCCCGGGGCGCCCAGGGCGGTGCTGATCTCCGCCTGCCGTTCGGCCATGACCGAGGCGTTGAAGGCGAGCACGGCCGGCATCATCACGCACGACGTGTAGCCGTGCGGCACGCCGGCGCTGCCACCCAGCACATGGCCGATGGCGTGGCTCGCCCCCATGCGGGTGCCGCTCACGATGCCGATCATCGAAATCCAGGCGCCGATCAGGCAGTCCAGCCGCGCGGCGAGGTCGTGGGGATCGCGCTTCACCGCGGGCAGGCCGCGGCCAAGCAGGCGTAGCGCCTGCAGCGAGGTCGAATCGGTGTAGGCGTTGCCGTCGATCGAGCAATAGGTCTCGTGCGCATGGTCGACGGCGCGGATGCCGGTCGAGAGCCACAGCCATTCCGGCGTGTGCACCGTGATCTCAGGGTCGAAGATCACCTGCAGCGGGATCAGGCCGGGATGGATGTAGGCCTGTTTCAGCCGCAGCCGGGGTTCGGTGACGCCGGCGCGGGCGTTGAACTCGCCGCCGCTCAAGGTCGTCGGCACGCAGATCTGCCGCACCTTGGGCGCGCGATACTCCGGAAAGGTGCGCTTGCCGGTCGTCGTATCGACCACGGTGCGGAA
>DATJWN010000113.1:0-4945 GCA_035501235.1 Reyranella sp. | reverse complement strand
GCAGCAAAGCGGTGCTGTGGCCCGCCAATTTCCTGTTCAACATGGTCGAGTACGTCTCGAAGACGCTCTCGCACTCGCTGCGGCTGTTCGGCAACATCTACGCCGGGGAGATCCTGTTCTTCCTGTTGTGGCTTTGGGCCGCGACCGGCGTGGTCGGAACGTTCTTCGGCTTTGTGCTCGGCCTGGGCTGGGCAATCTTCCACATCCTGATCGTGCTGCTGCAGGCCTATATCTTCATGATGCTGACGGTCGTCTACATCGCGATGGCGCACGAGCATCATTGATTCCGCATCCCCAATTTCGCCAGTGAAAGGAAAATGAAATGGAAAAGCTCCAGCTGCTAGCAATGGTCCAGGCCTACACCGGCATCGGCATCGGGCTGATGATCGGCCTGGGCGCCGCCGGCGCCTGCATCGGCGTGGGCATCATGTGCAGCCGATTCCTCGAGGCCGCGGCGCGCCAGCCCGAGCTGACGAACTCGCTGCAGGGCAAGGTGTTCCTGCTGCTCGGCCTGATCGACGCCTCGTTCATCATCGGCCTGGGCATCGCGATGTTCTTCGCGTTCGCCAGCCCGCTCGCCACGCCTTTCCGCTAGGCCGGGGCGCGCCGACTCTTCCTGCGACGGGAGAAACGCATGGAATTCAATCTAACGCTGCTGGCGCAGATGCTCGCGTTTGCCGCCTTTATCCTATTCACGGTGAAATTCGTCTGGCCGCACCTGCTTCGCGCCATCGAAGCGCGTCAGAAGACGATCGCCGACGGATTGGCCGCTGCCGAGCAGGGACACAAGGCGCTCGAGGCGTCCAAGCGGCAAGCCGAGCAAGCGATCGAGCAGGCGCGCGGCCGTTCGAGCGACGTCCTCGCGACCGCTGAAAAGCGCGCGGCCCAGATCATCGAGGACGCCAAGCAGGCGGCCCGCGCGGAAGGCGATCGCGAGAAGGCAGCGGCAAAAGCCGAGATCCAGCAGGAAGTCGCCCGCGCGCGCGAGCAGCTGCGCGATCACGTGGCCGCCCTCGCGGTCGCCGGCGCGGAGAAGATCCTGCAGCGCGAGGTCGACGCCAAGGCGCACGCCGCGCTCCTCGACGGGATCAAGAAGCAGCTCTAATGGCCGAGCCCAGCACCATTGCGCGACCCTATGCCGAGGCGGTGTTCAAGCTCGCCGACGGCTCGGGCAAGCTCACCGACTGGTCGGCCGCGCTCGCCAACCTGGCGGCCGTGGCGGCGGATGCGCGCGTAAACGCTGCGACGGGCAATCCCGACCTGTCGGCCGACCAGGTGGCCGGCCTGTACATCGCCATCTTGGCGGGGAAGCTCCCGGCGAGCGGCGAAAATTTCGTGCGCGTGCTGGCCGAAAACGGCCGGCTCGACGTGCTGGACGAAATCCGCCAGCAGTTCGAAGCGCTCAAGAACGAGCGCGAAGGCGTGGTCGAGGCCGAGATCGTCTCCGCGTTCGACCTGGATCAGGGCCAGCTCGCCGACCTGGTGGCGAGGCTGGAGAAGCATACCGGGCGCAAGGTAATGGCTAGCGTCAGCGTCGACCGAGAGCTTATCGGCGGCGTCAAGATCGTGCTCGGCGACAAGGTCATCGACGGGTCTGCGCGCGCGCAGCTCACCGCACTCGAGTACGCACTCAAGGCATAGAAGCAGCACGCTCAAGGAGCTGTCATGCAACTCAACCCCTCCGAAATCTCGGAACTGATCAAGGGCCGCATCCAGAATCTGGACGCCGGCGCGCAGATGCGCACGCAGGGCACGGTCGTGTCCGTGACCGACGGCATTTGCCGCGTCCACGGATTGTCAGACGTGATGCAGGGCGAAATGCTGGAGTTTCCGAAGAATACCTTCGGCCTGGCGCTCAACCTGGAGCGCGATTCGGTGGGCGCGGTGATCCTGGGCGAGTACGAGCACATCACCGAGGGCGACACCGTGAAATGCACGGGCAGGATCCTCTCGGTGCCCGTGGGCCCCGAGTTGCTCGGGCGGGTGGTGAACTCGCTGGGCCAGCCGATCGACGGCAAGGGCCCCATCAACGCGAAGATGACCGACGTCATCGAGAAGGTTGCGCCCGGTGTAATCGCAAGGCAATCGGTGTCCCAGCCGGTCCAGACCGGCCTGAAGGCGATCGACTCGATGGTGCCGGTGGGCCGCGGGCAGCGCGAGCTGATCATCGGCGACCGCCAGACCGGCAAGACCGCGGTGGCGGTCGACACGATCATCAACCAGAAGGGCAAGGATCTCTTCTGCGTGTACGTCGCGATCGGCCAGAAGGCCTCGACGATTGCCAACGTCGTGCGCAAGCTCGAGGAGCACGGCGCGATGGAGTACACGATCATCGTCGCGGCCTCGGCCTCGGAATCCGCGGCCATGCAGTACATCGCGCCTTATTCGGGCTGCACCATGGGCGAATACTTCCGCGATCGCGGCCAGGACGCACTCATCATCTACGACGACCTGACCAAGCAGGCCTGGGCGTACCGCCAGATCTCGCTGCTGCTGCGCCGCCCGCCAGGGCGCGAAGCATATCCCGGCGACGTGTTCTACCTACACTCGCGGCTGCTCGAGCGGGCGGCGCGCGTGAACCCGGAGTACGTCGAGAAGTTCACCAAGGGCGCGGTGAAGGGCAGGACCGGCTCGCTTACCGCCCTGCCGGTGATCGAGACGCAGGCCGGCGACGTTACGGCGTTCGTGCCGACCAACGTCATCTCGATCACCGACGGGCAGATCTTTCTGGAGACGGACCTGTTCAACGCGGGTATCCGTCCCGCCATCAACGCGGGCATTTCGGTGTCCCGCGTCGGCGGCGCCGCGCAGACCAAGATCATGAAGCGCAAGGATACCGGCGGCGGCGTGCGGCTGGCGCTCGCCCAGTACCGCGAGCTCGCGGCCTTCGCTCAGTTCGCGTCCGACCTGGACGAGGCGACGCGCAAGCAGCTCGAGCGCGGCCGCATGGTGACCGAGCTCATGAAGCAGCCGCAGTACCAGCCGCTGCAGGTGTGGGAAATGGCGCTGACGCTCTTCGCGGTCAACAACGGCTACTTCGACGACGTCGACGTCAAGAAGGCGCTCGCCGCGGAGCGCTCGATGCGCGACTACCTGAAGGGCAAGTACGCGCAGCTGCTCGATCGCATGCAGGACAAGAAGGATCTCTCGGCCGAAGACGAGAAGTCGCTGAAGGACGCGATCGCCGACTGGAAGAAGAACGGGACCTACTGAGTCAGGACGCCCCGTGCCCGGCACCAAAGAAATTCGGATGAAGATCCGGAGTGTGCAGAACACCCGGAAGATCACCAAGGCCATGGAGATGGTCGCGGCCTCGAAGATGCGCAAGGCGCAGGAGCGCATGCGCATGGCGCGGCCCTATGGCGAGAAGATTCGCAACGTCGCGGCCAACATCAGCCACGCCAATCCGGAGTACCGGCATCCGTTCATCGTGAACCGCGGCTCGGTCAAACGCATCGGCCTGATCGTGATCACCACCGACAAGGGCCTGTGCGGCGCGCTGAACACGAACCTGCTGCGCATGGTGCTGGGCCAGTACAAGTCGTGGCAGGCCCAGGGCGAGGAGATCGACGTCTGCTGCATCGGCAACAAGGGCCTGGGCTTCATGCAGCGGCTGGGCGCCAACGTCGTGGCGCAGGCGGTGCAGATCGGCGACCGGCCGCAGATGGACCGCCTGATCGGAACGATCAAGGTGATGCTCGACGGCTACACGGCCGATCGCTTCGATCGACTGATGTTCGGCTATACGCGCTTCATCAACACGATGAAGCAGGAGCCGGTGCTGGAGCAGCTGCTGCCGCTCTCGGGCGAGCGCATGGGATCGCCGGAATCACTGTGGGACTACATTTACGAGCCGGAAGCCAAGGCGGTCCTCGATCAGGTCATGACGCGCTACATCGAGGCGATCATCTTCCAGGCGGTCGCGGAAAGCATGGCCTCCGAGCAGTCGGCGCGCATGGTGGCGATGAAAGCTGCCTCCGACAACGCCGCGACGCTGATCGAGGAGCTGACGCTGATCTACAACAAGAATCGCCAGGCCGGCATTACCAAGGAACTTTCGGAAATCGTGGGCGGCGCCGCCGCCGTTTGAGGAATCGAACCATGGCACAAGTTGAAGGCACCATCGTCCAATGCATCGGCGCGGTCACGGACATCGAGTTCCCGCGCGAGTCGATGCCCAAGGTCTACGACGCGCTGAGACTCGCCGACGCGGGAAAATCGAGCCTTGCCGAGGCCGGCCTGACGTTCGAAGTCGAGCAGCAGCTTGGCGACGGCATCGTGCGCTGCATCGCGCTGGGATCCTCGGACGGCCTGCAGCGCGGCATGAAGGTCACCGCGACCGGCGCTCCCATCTCGGTGCCGGTGGGCCTGGGCACGCTGGGCCGCATCATGGACGTGCTGGGCCGCCCGATCGACGAGCAGGGTCCGATCAAGGGTGATACTCGACGCGCGATTCACCAGCTGGCGCCCAAGTTCGACGAGCTGAGCCCGTCGGTCGAGCTGCTCGAAACCGGGATCAAGGTGATTGACCTCATCTGCCCGTTCGCCAAGGGCGGCAAGGTGGGCCTGTTCGGCGGCGCCGGCGTGGGCAAGACCGTCAACATGCTGGAGCTGATCAACAACATCGCGACGCAACACTCGGGCCTGTCGGTGTTCGCCGGCGTCGGCGAGCGCACGCGCGAGGGCAACGACTTCTATCACGAGATGATGGAAGCAGGCGTCGTGAAGCTCGACAACCTCGCCGAGTCCAAGGTGGCGATGGTCTTCGGGCAGATGAACGAGCCGCCGGGCAACCGCCTGCGCGTCGGGCTCACCGGTCTCACGATGGCCGAGGCTTTCCGCGATGAAGGCCGCGACATCCTGTTCTTCGTCGACAACATCTACCGCTACACGCTGGCCGGTACGGAAGTGTCGGCACTGCTGGGCCGTATGCCTTCCGCCGTGG
>DATJWN010000112.1:0-6099 GCA_035501235.1 Reyranella sp. | reverse complement strand
AGTCTTTCGAACACGTGGTTCCAGGCATCCGGGACGCCGAGATTGAGCACGCCGCGCGCGCCGGGGGCAGGGGGCTCGTCGCCGAGACTGTGCAGCCATTCGGGATGCTGCCGGCGGATGGACGAGGAATTGCCGATGGCTTCGGGCTCGAACCATAGTCCGAAGAGCAGTCCCGTCTCGTGGCAGGCGTCCGCCACTTCCTTCAATCCTCTGGGGAAGCGCCGCCGGCTGGTCCGCCAGTCGCCGGTGCGCCGTGCCCAATCCGCATCCGAGTCGCCCTCGTCGGTTTGATACCAACCGGCGTCAATGACGAATGTCTCGCAGCCCAGTCGTCTCACGATCGGCACGAGTGGCAGCAATGTCTGCGCGGTGGGTTCGCCCAGGTACGGATACCAGCTGTTGAACTGCACCGGCATCGGCCGGTGAGGGTCCGGACGGCGCGCCCGCCGAAAATCGTGGAGATGCTGCGTGGCGAGTTCGAGGGGACCGCCGGTTCTTCCGAATATGACCGCCGGCAATCGCAGCTCTTCACCCGGGGCCAGACCGTGCCTGAAGCGCCACTCGTTCAGTCCGCCGCTCAGCAGCATCGCGTCGTCGCCGGGCTCCGCCACAAGGCGCCAGTTGCCGGACCAGAAGATCTCGCAAATGTACGTGGCCGAGCTGCCTTGAACCGACAGATAAGGCTGAAACGCAAAGCCGGTCTTGCCCAGCCGGCTCTCCATGGTGAGGACGCCGTCGCCGGGATGGGCGTGCCTGATTTCGGCTTCCGCGTTCCAGCCGCCGGTCAGATAGAGCAGACGATCGACGGGTTCGCGAATCAGGAACGAGAAGCTTTCGGCGCCGCGCAGGTCGATCACGCCGTCGCGGCCTGCATGCTTCAATACGGTCGTGAGGGAAAGAAGGCCGGTCGGAGAATCGTAGGCGAATGTCAGCTCGGCGCGCAGCGTCGTGTCGAGGGCGTCGAGGATCAGCCTGCGGTGATGTTGGTCCGGCTCCTCCCATGCGCTTGCCCGCCAGCGAACCGGACGGCGGTCGGCGCCCACCACGACCATCGGCTTCAGGTTCGGGGGCGACCCTTCGGGCCAGAGCCCGTCATCGTCCGGCGGACCGGCGTTCACCGTCACCGCGGTCGCGCTGAGCGAGATCTCGAATCGGCAGGTCGCGCACGACCAGGACCAACGCTCGATGCCGATCTCACTGGCCACAGGAGACCTCCGTCTCACCGAGCAATATTACCCCATGGCAGACCACCAGTACGCCGGGGAGGGGGTGGTGAGATTCTGAGACTCGAGGGCAAAAGCCTTATGCCGTCGGCATCGGACCAGTCTCACAGGGCTGAGACTGGGGTCGCCTCTCAATGAGACTCGGACTGCCCGTCAAGCCCGCCTGAAACGTGAAGAAATCACCCTAATTCATTGTTGTTATTGAGTTATTTATTACATAGAATGCGTCAATAATCGCTCCGGCAGGGACCCCTCCCCGCCGGACCTTTCGCTTGTGGGCCTGATGTTCAATCCGCGCCTGACCGAGACGCTGACAGACTTTCCGTTCGCGCGGCTGAACGCTCTCCTGGCGCCCATCGCGCCGCCGGCGCACCTGCCGCTGATCAACATGTCGGTCGGCGAGCCGCAGGGCGCGATGCCCGCCTTCGCGCGCCAGATCGTCAACGACGAGATCGACGGCTGGAACCGCTATCCGCCCAACCAGGGCCTGCCCGAACTCAATCAGGCGATCTGCGAATGGCTGACGCGCCGCTACAGGTTGCCGGCGGGCCTGCTCGATCCCAACCGTCACGTCCATCCGACGGCGGGCAGCAAGGAAGGCGTCTACATCATCGCCTCGGTCGCGACGCCGCAGACCAAGAACGGCCTGAAGCCGATCGTGGCGCTGCCCAACCCGTTCTATCAGGCCTATCTCGGCGGCGCGGTGATGTCCGGCGCCGAGCCGCTTCTGGTGAACGCCCCCCAGTCGAACGGCTTCCTGCCCGACTATGAGAGCCTCGATGCCGCGACGTGGCAGCGGCTCACGGTCGTCTATCTCTGCTCGCCCGCCAATCCGCAGGGCGCCATCGCGAGCAAGGCCTATCTGCAGAAGCTGCTGCGCCTCTGCCGCAGGCACGACGCCGTGCTCGCCGTCGATGAGTGCTACGCCGAGATCTATACCGGCGAGCCGCCTCCCGGCGCGCTGGAGGCGGCGCTCGAGATCGACGAGACGGGCGGGCAGGATCCGTTCCGCAATCTCACGGTCTTCCATTCCCTGTCGAAGCGTTCCAACGCGGCGGGGCTGCGTTCGGGCTTCGTCGCGGGCGACCCCAAGCTCGTCGCCATGATCCTGCGCTGGCGCACCTATGGCGGGCCGCAGATCCCCTTCGGCGTGCAGAAGGCCTCGGCCGCGCTGTGGCGCGAGGAGACGCATCCGCCCGTGACGCGCGACTGGTATCGCCGCAACTTCAAGGTCGCCGAGCAGATCCTGCACAATCGCTTCGGCTACTACACGCCGGGCGGCGGCTTCTTCCTGTGGCTCGATGTCGGCGACGGCGAGGAAGCCACGCGCAAATTGTGGCGCGAGGCGCATGTGAAGGTGCTGCCGGGCGCCTATGCCTGCCGCGAGACCGGCGGCGTCAACACCGCGCACCGCTACATCCGCGTGGCGCTGGTGCACGACGAGAAGACGACGCGCGAGGGCCTGTCGCGCCTCGCCGCAGTCTTGTGAACAGGGGGCGGTGATGGCAACGCTCGGCATTCCCGCCAGCGTCCACAAGACCACGATCCTGCCCGAGGGCGGGCGCGATTTCCTGCGCCGCCGCCTGATGGAGATCGTGGGCGTCGTGCTCGCCGCCGGTGGCGTGCTGCTGTTGATGGCCATCTTCACCTTCAACACGGCTGATCCCTCGCTCAACCACGCGACCGGCACGCCGCCCGCCAACCTGATGGGCCTGCCCGGCGCCTATGTATCGGACCTGCTGCTGCAGACCTTCGGCCTCGCCATCGTGCTGGTGCCGATCGCCATGATCACCTGGGGCGTGCGGCTGCTGCGCACGCATCATCTGGGCTTCTTCGGCCTCAGGCTGTCGCTGCTGCTGCTCGCGCTGCTGATGATGAGCGTCGCCTGCGAGGGGCTGGGCGATGTCGGCGGTGCGGCGACGCATGCCGGTGCGGGCGGCCTGGTCGGCATCGCGCTGATCGGCCAGTTCCGCGAGTTCGTGCTGAGCCATTCGAGCGGCGGCAGCCTGGCGCTGATCGAGCCGGGATGCGCGGCCCTCGCCTTCATCGCCATGGCGCCGGCGCTCGGCATGAACCGCACGGACCTGCCGCTGATCTTCCGCATCCTGCGCGCCCCCTTCCTGTGGGCAGGCTGGCTGATGCGCGCGGGCGTGGGATTGTGGCGCGGCCGGCCCGACGCCTTCGACGAGGCGAATGAGCCGCCAGCCCCCGAGATCGGCTATGCCGAGATCCCGGGCGAGATCGACGCCAGCCAATACGATCCCGCCCGCTTCAATCAGATTCCCGAGGAGGGCACTGCGCTGCCGCCGCGCGACTCGCTGCTGGTCGACGCGCCCCTCTCGCCGATCGAGCGGCCGGCGCCGGAAATTCCCGCGGCACCCGTGGCGATGCGGCCCGTCGCGCCGGCGCCGGTGACCGACAGCGCCGCGCCGGATTCGCTGGTCGACCGTACCCTGTTCGATCGCCTGGCCGGCGGCTTCCGCGTCGAGCCGATCCTCGGCCGCTGGCGCGCCCCGCCCGCCGTCGCCGAGCGCGAGGAGCCGGTCGCGCCGCCGCTGCCGCCCGCCGTCGACGATCCGCCGACCGAGATCATGCAGGCAGCTCCGCCGCTCGAGCCGGCGGTCGAGTTCGAGGACAGTTCGGAAGGCGACGAGAACCCCTTCATTCCCGACAATGCCCTGCTGGCCGAGCAGCCGGTGGCGCCCGCCGCGGCGAGCGGCGTTCGCATCGTCCCGCGCAAGTCGTCGATGACCCAGGGCAAGCGCGCCGCGCGTGCGGGCCAGCGCGAGCTCGATCTCGGCGGCGACCAGTACGAGCTGCCGCCGCTCGATCTCCTGTCGCTGCCGTCGCGGGTGCAGACCGAGACCAAGATCGACGAGGCGGCGCTGGAGCAGAATGCGCGCCTGCTCGAGACCGTGCTCGACGATTTCGGCGTGAAGGGCCAGATCGTGAAAGTGCGGCCGGGCCCGGTCGTGACGCTCTACGAGCTAGAGCCTGCGCCGGGCACCAAGGCGAGCCGCGTGATCGGCCTCGCCGACGACATCGCCCGCTCGATGAGCGCCGTCAGCGCCCGCGTCGCCACCGTGCCGGGTCGCAACGTGATCGGCATCGAACTGCCCAACGCCCGGCGCGAGACGGTGTTCCTGCGCGAGCTGCTCTCGACCAAGCACTACGAGGACAGCCGCCTCAACCTGCCGCTGGCGCTGGGCAAGGATATCGGCGGCGATCCGGTCATCGCCGATCTCGCCCGCATGCCGCATCTCCTGATCGGCGGCACGACAGGCTCGGGCAAGTCGGTGGCCGTCAACACCATGATCCTGTCGCTGCTCTACAGGCTGCCGCCGGATCGCTGCCGCTTCATCATGATCGACCCGAAGATGCTGGAGCTCAGCGTCTATCAGGACATCCCGCATCTCCTCACGCCCGTCGTCACCGAGCCGCGCAAGGCGATCGTGGCGCTGAAGTGGGTCGTGCGCGAGATGGAGGACCGCTATCGCGCCATGAGCGCCCAAGGCGTGCGCAACATCGCGGGCTACAACGACAAGCTCGCCGAGGCGCGCAAGAAGGGCCAGCCGCTCGTGCGCAAGGTGCAGACCGGCATCGATCCCGAAACGCGCCGGCCGATCTTCGAGGAAGAGGAGATCGACACCACGCCGCTGCCCTTCATCGTGGTCATCATCGACGAGATGGCCGACCTGATGCTGGTCGCGGGCAAGGAGATCGAGGCCGCCGTCCAGCGCCTCGCCCAGATGGCGCGCGCCGCCGGCATCCATGTGATCATGGCAACGCAGCGCCCCTCGGTCGACGTCATCACCGGCACGATCAAGGCGAACTTCCCGACCCGCATCTCCTTCCAGGTCACCTCCAAGATCGACAGCCGTACCATTCTTGGCGAGCAGGGCGGCGAGCAGCTGCTCGGCCAGGGCGACATGCTCTACATGGCGGGCGGCGGCAAGATCGCGCGCGTGCACGGACCGTTCGTCAGCGACGGCGAGGTCGAGGAGGTCGTGCGGCATCTCCGGGCGCAGGGCGCGCCGGCCTATGTCGATTCGGTCACCGACGATCCCGAGGGCGAGGAGGGCGCGGGCTTCCCCGGCGAGGGCGGCGAGGAGGGCGAGAGCGACCAGCTGTACGACCAGGCGATCGCCCTCGTGGCGCGCGAGCGCAAGTGCAGCGTGAGCTTCATCCAGCGCTACCTGCAGATCGGCTACAACCGCGCCGCCCGCATCGTCGAGCGCATGGAGCGCGAGGGCGTCGTCACCGCCGCCAACCATGTCGGCAAGCGCGAAGTGCTGGCGCGCGACATCGACAGTCGCGAGCGCTGAGCCTCAGCCTTCGTCGGACTCCCACTTCACGAGCCCCTGCGCCAGGCACTCGTTCATGAAGGCCATGGCGTCGCGCATGCAGCGTTCGTAGACCGCGAGATGCTCGGGCTTCTGCACGGTGCCGGGCTTGATGATGTAGCGGCCGGGTGACTGCTCGACGACGAAGTCGCGCTGGGCGAGCAGCTTCAGCTTGCGCCGCACCGTCTCGCGCGGAATGCCGGTCGCCTGCGCCACGGAGTGGGCGTTGATGCCACGCTGGGCATGGGGACCGATGATGCTCGTGAGGCTGCGATGCACCTCGCGCAACGAGGGCTCGCGCATGACGGCCTCGGTGGCCGCGAGCCCCACCGTATCGGCGATGCTCGACATGTCGATGTCGCCGTAGACGCGGCGTCGGTTGACGTCCAGCCGCGCGACCATCGTCGCCATCAGCACGATGAAAAGCCGGGAATTGCCAGGTCCGTCGGTCAGGCTCAGCCGGCCCCTGCCTGCCTGCCGGCCACGCGCCCCCAATGTCGGTTGCTTCACGCCAAACGCCTCCACCCGCAGCG
>DATJWN010000111.1:0-9063 GCA_035501235.1 Reyranella sp. | reverse complement strand
GAGTCGCCCGCCAACGCGCGATGAAAAAGGCGGCGCGGAACGTCTCCCGCGCCGCCTCGTTCAGATCCGTCCCATCACGAGCAGGACGATGAGGATGATCACCACGATGCCGAGGCCGCCGCTCGGGTAGTAACCCCATCCGCTGCTGTAGGGCCAAGTCGGCAAGGCACCAAGCAGGATGATGATCAGGATGATCAGAAGAATGGTGCCCAGCATGTTGTGCCTCCTGTTGCGGCGTTAGGTGCAGTTCTTCTCGGCGAACGACCAGTTCGCGAGCTTGTCGAGCCAGGCCTTGATGTGGTCCGGCCTGCGGTTCTGGTAATCGAGGTAGTAGGCGTGCTCCCACACGTCGGCGGTGAGGATCGGCGTTTCACCGTGCGCGAGTGGCGAGTCGGCATTCGACGTCGTCGTGATCTTGAGCTTGCCGTCGTTGCCCTTTACCAGCCACGCCCACCCGCTGCCGAACTGCGCGACTGCGGCCTTGGTGAAGGCTTCCTTGAATTCCTTCAGTCCTCCGAAGCTCGATTGCAGGAGGTCCTTGATCCTGCCGGTCGGCTCGTCCCCTTTGGGGGCCATGCTCTTCCAGTAAAAGTCATGGTTCCATGCCTGGCCGGCGTTGTTGAAGATCGCCTTGTCCTTCTCCGACTTCGCGGCGCGCTTGACCACTTCCTCCAGCGGCATGCCCTCGTAAGGGGTGCCCGCGACCAGTTCGTTCAGCTTGTCGACATAGGCCTTGTGATGCTTGCCGTAATGGAACGAGAGGGTCTTGGCCGAGATCACCGGCTCCAGGGCGTTCTCCTCGAACGGCAGCTTCATGAGGGTGATGGGGGACCGGGCTTTGTCCAGCGGCATGATGAATACTCCTGAATGACACTCTCCCCGCGGATGGGAACGATCCGCCGCCGCTTTTGTTGCGTCTCATTCTCGGCTCGATTCGGGCGTCATCCCCGCCTTTTTCAGCGAACGGTTCTCAATCGCGTGCTCTTCGGTTGCGCGAAGCGTTGCAGCGGGTGTCTAAGGAGAATGGAGTTTCACGCAGGAGGCGCGTCGTGAAAGCAAGTCCCCAGATCATCGCCGAGCTGAACAAGCTCCTGAAAAACGAGCTGACGGCGATCAACCAATATTTCCTGCACGCCCGCATGATGAAGCACTGGGGCTTCGAGCGGCTGGGCGAGAAGATCTACAAGGAGTCGATCGGCGAGATGAAGCACGCCGACACGCTGATGCAGCGCATCCTGTTCCTCGACGGCCTGCCCAACCTGCAGGATCTCGGCAAGCTCAAGATCGGCGAGACGGTGCCCGAGTGCCTGGCCTGCGACTTGAAGCTCGAGTCATCCGCGCGTGCCGACGTCGTGGCGGCGATCGCCCATTTCGAGACGGCGAAGGACTATGTCAGTCGCGAGATCGCGGTTCACATCCTCGAGGACGCCGAGGAGCACATCGATTTCCTCGAGACCGAGATCGCGCTGATCGACAAGGTGGGTGAGCAGAACTACCTGCAGACCCAAATCGGCGAAGGCAAAGAGTCGGACTAATCAGCCGCGAGCAGGGACGGCGCGGCGGCCTGTTCGGCCGCGATCGTCTCGGCGATGCGCTGGCGCATCTCGCAGGCACAGCCGCCGCATTGCGGGCTCTGGCCGCAGGCCCGGAAGACGTCGACGGGACGGCGAGCGCCCGCCCGGACGGCGGCATCGACATCGCGTTCCCGAATGGCCCGGCAGTTACAGACGTACATCGACGGACGTTTCCCTGCAGATGCGAATCACTTGCAGAGAAGATAAGAGGCATTCGCAACTGGGTCAAGGGCCCTAAAAGCCCTTCAATCGGGCTTTTTCAAGCCTTTCCCGGAAGGCCGGGTCGATCGGGTGGGGTGCCGTCCCCTTGAGCCGGACCACGGTCATCTCGGCCGCGGCGATGCAGACCCCGTCCTTGAAGGCGGCCGAGGCCACGGTGATTGAGCTGGTCCCGACCTTGAGCACGCCGGTCCCGAGCTCGACCTGGCCGGGCCAGTGCGATTCGGCGAGGAAGCTCACGGTCATGCCGGCCGAGATGCCGCGCGTGCCGTCCTCCTTGTTGGCCACCAGGCCCATGTCGCGCATGAAGGTGAGCCGCGCGGTCTCCATGTAGGCGCAGATCGCCACATTGTTGGTGTGGCCCGCGGCGTCCTGGTCGGAGAAGCGCACCGTGTCGGTGCACCAGTGCGGATAGATCGAGCGATCTTGCAGACGTTTGTCGCGTGACATGGCGGTCGATCACTGCCCTTTCTTGGGTTGCACGAGATCCCAGAGATTGCCGTAGAGATCCTTGAACACTGCGACCGTACCGTAGCTTTCTTCCGACGGTTCTCGGACGAAGGTCACGCCCTTGCTGCGATAGGCGGCGTAGTCGCGGTGAAAGTCGTCAGTGTGGAGGAAGAGGAAGACGCGGCCGCCGGTCTGGTTGCCGATCCTCGACGATTGCTCCTCGCCGACCGCACGCGCCAGCAGCAGCTGCGGTCCGCTCGAGCCGGGCGGCGCCACGATCACCCAGCGCTTGTTCTGCGCGGGCATGAAGGTGTCCTCGACCAGGGTGAAGCCGAGCGTTCCCACATAGAAGGCCAGCGCCTCGTCATAGTCCCGCACCACGAGAGCCACTTTGGCGATGGTTTGCTGTTTGTCGCCTGACATGGCGCGAGTGTAGCATCCCGCCGCCATGACACATCCGATCTTCACCGAAGAGCACGACCTGATCCGCGCCCAGCTCCATCGATTCGTCGAGGAGAAGGTGAGGCCCGAGGGGCCCAAATGGGAGGACGCGGGCTTCGTGCCGCGCGAGGTGCTGCGCGAGATGGGCGAGCTGGGATTCTTCTCCTTGCGCGTGCCCGAGGCGCTCGGCGGTGCGGGGCTCGATGCGCGCGCGTCGGTCGTGCTCGCGGAAGAGGTCGGCCGCTCGACCCATGGCGGCTTCGCCATCACCGTGCTGGTGCACACCGACATGGCGAGCCCGCACCTGATCCGCTTCGGTACCAAGCGCCAGCTCGAGAAGTATCTGCCCGATGTGATGGCGGGCAAGAGGATCACCGCCGTTGCCGTCACCGAGCCAGGCGCCGGCTCCGACGTCGCCTCGATCCGCACGCGTGCGGTGCGGAAGGGCGACCACTATGTGCTGAATGGCGCCAAGATGTTCATCACCAACGGCGTGCATGCCGATCTCTATTTCGTCGCGGCCCGCACCGATCCCGACGCCAAAGGCAGCCGCGCGATCACCATGTTCATCGTCGAGAAGGGCATGCCGGGCTTCAAGGTGAGCCGCGCGCTGGACAAGACCGGCTGGCGCAGCTCCGACACGGCCGAGCTGGTGTTCGAGGATTGCCTCGTGCCTGTAGAGAACGTGCTGGGCGAGGAGAATCGCGGCTTCTATTCGATCATGGCCAACTTCCAGACCGAGCGGCTGGTGATCGGCGCCATGGCGATGGCCGAGGCGCGCGAGGCGATCCGCTTGACCTTCGACTATGTGAACCAGCGCACGGCCTTCGGCGCGCCACTCTGGGAGAAGCAGACGATCCGCCAGCGCCTGTCGCGGCGACTGGCCGAGGTGGAAGCCGCGCGCCAGCTCGTGCATCACACGGCCTGGCTCGATGCCGAGGGCCGCGATTGCGTGGCGCAGGTGTCGATGGTCAAGGCGCTTGCCGGCGACCTGGTGAACCAGGTCCTCTACGACTGCGTGCAGTTCCACGGCGGCGCGGGCTTCGTGCGCGAGACCGCCGTCGAGCGCATGTCGCGCGATGCGCGAGTGCAGGCCATCGGCGGCGGTGCCTCGGAAGTCATGCTGGAGGAAATCGCCAAGCGATTCGGGCAAGCTCTGGCCGATGACTGAACCGCGCTATTGGGAAGACTACGAAGTCGGCCAGAAATTTCCGCTGGGCTCCACGAGCTTCACCGAGCGGGAGATCGTCGACTTCGCCCGGCAGTACGATCCGCAGCCCTTCCACATCGATCGCGAAGCAGCGCTGGCATCGATGTACGGCAGTCTCATCGCCTCGGGCTGGCAGGTCGCTGCCAAGATGATGCGGCTGTTCGTGGACAACTACGTCGACCGGCGCACGGCCCTGGGCTCACCCGGCCTCGACGAGCTGCGCTGGCTGAAACCGGTGCGGCCGGGCGATACGCTCACGGGCACGGTCGAGATCGTCGGGAAGGTGCCGTCGAAGAGCAAACCGACCCTGGGCGTGATCCACGAGGCGTGGCAGGTCACCAACCAGAAGGGCGAGCTGGTCATGACGACCAAGGGTATCAACATGGTGAGGCGGAGGCCGGCATGAGCGGACGTGCAGTCAAAGGGCTGGACCATGTCGTGGTCATGGTCGACGGCATCGACGCAGCGGAGGCGGCCTACAGGAAGCTCGGCTTCCAGGTCCAGCCGCGCGGCTTTCATACGAAGCTCGGCACGGCCAACCATCTGATGATCTTCGACCGCGACTATTTCGAGATCCTGGGCATCGCCGAGCCGACGGAATTCAACGCCGAGCGCCGTGAGTGGCTGAAGCAGGGCGGCGGGCTCGCCAACATCGCGCTCTCGACCGACGGCGCCGATCTCGCCTACGCGGCCTTCAAGGAGGCGGGCCTCAATCCCGATGCGCCTCTGGCCTTCGACCGTGCCGTCGAGATCGACGGCAAGACCGAGCATGCCAAGTTCCGCACCGTGCGCATCCCCAAGGCCAACATGCCGGTTGTCGGCTTCTTCGTCTGCGAGCACCAGACGCCGCAATTCGTCTATCGACCCGAATGGGCTCAGCATCCCAACGGCGCGCGGAATATTCTGGGCGTGACGGTGATCGCCGAGCAGCCGGCCAAGTGGGCCGACGAGCTGCGCAAATACTTCGGGCCGCACTCCGTGCGCAAGGAAGGCGAGTCAATCGTCGCCAATACGGGCTCGCACCACATCCGCTATCTGACGCGCAACGAGTATGCCCAGCGCTACCCCGGTATCACGCCGGTGCGGCCGGGCGATCATCCCGCGCTGCTGCGCATCCGCGTCGACAACCTGCCGACATGCGAGGCCCTGTTGAAGAAGAACGGCGTGAATATCCTGAAGCCCAATGCCGGCCGGCTGCTCATCCCGCCGTCGGAAGCCGCGCACCTCACCATCGAGTTCGCGGAGCGCTGAGTGGATCTCGCCGACCGGAGCATCTACGGCTTCTCGACCGCCGAGCATCTGCGCTTTGCCGATCTCGATGCCAACGGCCACATCAATAACGGTGCCTTCATCGAACTGATGGAGAATGCCCGCGTCTCCTACCTGCGCCAGGTCGTCCGTTCGGGCTTGCCGCGCTTCCGGCTCGTCATCGGCCGCATCGAGGTCGACTTCAAGCGCCAGATGTTCTTCCCCGGCAGCGCCACGGCCTGTGCCCGCCTGATCGAGGTGCAGGACCGCAAGTGCTTCATCGGCCAGGCGCTGTTCGACGGCGAGGGCAAGTGTACCGCCGTCCAGAAAGTGATCATGGTGTCGCTCGACGAGGAGACGCATCGCGCCACGCCGTTCGATCCCGCGGTCCGCGCCGCGCTGGAAAAGATCGCCGCTTCGAAGGATGGAGTGCCTGCATGAGGAACCCTCTGATCCCGGAAGGCTTCCAGGGGCTTCGGGTCACGGACGATTTCGTGGGCCTGATCGGCCCGCTCTGGTTCAAGGCCGAGGGCGAGAAGCTCCGCGTCGGCCTGCCGCTCGAGCCGCGTCACGGCAATCCGATGGGCATCGCCCATGGCGGCCTGCTGGTGACCGTCGCCGACATGGTGATGGGCGCGGGCTCCGGCCACGCGACCGGCATCCGCTGGCCGCATCCCACCGTATCGCTCAGCACCGAGTTCGTGCGCGGTGCCAGGCTCGGTCAATGGCTCGAGGGCACCGCCCGCGTCGCGCGCCGCACGCTCAATTTCTGCTTCTGCACCTGCGATCTCGTCTGCGGCGGCGAGATCGTCCTGATCGCCTCGGGCGTGTTCAAGATCCCCGAGCTCGAGAAGATCCCGGAGGCGGTGCGGGCGAAGGTCATGGGGAAGTGGGAATAGCTACGGCGGTCTTCACGGAACGACGGCTATTTCTTCTTCCGCCGATAGATCCTGTAGCGGTCGAAATCCATCAGGTGCTCGTAGTTCTCGAAGGCGTCGGCAAACGTCTTGTTCAGCTGGAAGTATTCGAGATAGTCGAACACCTTGCCCTGGCAGCGTGGCATGCCGGGAATCGCGTCGACGATCAGCAGGTCCGGCTTGCCGCGCGCGAAATCGTCGGACACCGCGTTGAACACGAACTTCTCGGCGTCCGACATCGTGTCGGGGGCGTTGTAGAGCGCGGGGAAGTCCTCGCAGGTCGCGTAGACGCCCTGCACGACCCACATCGTCATGAAGCGCATGGTCATGCGGCCATGCACGTAGTTCAGCATCGGCCAGAAGGGATAGATGCCGGGTGACAGCGTCATGATCGTGCGATGCGGCGCGTTGCGCTCGACGATGTGGCGCAAGGTGCCGCCGATCGAGTCCTCGTACTGCCGCTGCTTCAAGAAGGGTGGCGTGGAAAGAGCGGCCTGGAAGTAGAGCAGCACCATCAGCGTGGCCGAGATCACCGCCACGGGGAGGCGATGGCCCGAACGGCTGATCGGCAGGTAGCGGTCGACCGTCTGCGAGATGGTGAGGGCCGCCAGCAGGATCACGGCGGAGAGGGCCGGCAGCAGGTGATAGGGCCAGCCCTTGGCCTGGGCGATGGCGGAGACTGCCGCCCCGATGCCGTAGGCAAGAAGGGTGCGGGCGGCCAGAGTGTTGGTGAGGAAGATCGCGAAGGCGCCGAAGATCGCCAGCGCCACGAGCGTCGGCGCCATGACGTTGCTCACCAGCACCTTGAGCCAGCTCGCATCACCGAGCGGTTCGTAGGATTCGAGCGCCAGCGGCATCACGAAGCGGCCGTACTCGGAAAACACCGTGTACATCAGCACGAGGTGCAGCGCGGCCACCGCCAGGATGATCCACGGCATGGCATCGCGCAGGGTGGGACGCAGGCCGCGGCGCAGCAGAAGATGAAGCTCGACCGCGGCGGGAATGGCGAGAAAGTACGGCTTGAGCGCGAAGGCCACGCCGGCGACCAGGCCGATGGCGATGGTGCTGCCGCGGCCGAGCTGCACGCCCTCGGCGCGCGCCATCGCGGCGAAGAGATAGGGCGCGGTGGCGACGAACAGGATGTGCTCACGCTGCCCGAAATGCTCGTTGGGCAGCACGATGAACAGGAACAGCAGCACCGGCGGCAGCAGGCCCGCCGTCAGCGCGTGGTCGGCCGATGGGATCCTTTGCACCAGCCGCTGGCAGGCGAAGAAGGAGCCGAAGATGCCGGCCACGACCCAGACGGTGAACCAGAAGGGCACGCCGCCGGGCAGGAGCTTCGCCGTCAGCACGGGCAGGGCATGGACGATGAAGGTGAGCGGCAGGTTCTCGTCGATCACGTCGACATAGAGCTTCTCGCCGTCGAGCCAGCGGCCGGTGAAATCGAGGATGGCGCCGACATCGTGGTTGATGGGCGGGAAGAAATAGCCGGCGAGCCAGAGCACCGGCAGGCCGAACAACGGCACGAGCAGCAGGCGCTGGACGAGTGGTGACGCCGCGGGAGGCGATACGACGGGTGGTTTGGTCGAGACGGTTGGCAAGGCGCGGTGAAGATATCATAAGCAGTGCAGGAGGAAGCAATTCCGTATGGAGAGGGCCGAATACGAGCGCATGCATGCGGTCGAGGACCGCATGTGGTGGTATCGCGGCCTGCGCCGTCTGGTGGCCGACCTGCTCGGCCGCGCGCTGGCGGGAGCCGCGGCACCCGGCCCCGTGCTCGATGCCGGCTGCGGCACCGGCGGTATGCTGGCGGTGCTCGGTCCCGCGGTCGCCGGCCGGCCGACCTTCGGCCTCGAATTCGACGTCCCGGCCGCCGCGCTCGCTGCCATCAAGGCCGACCGGCCCGTTGTCGCGGGTTCCGTGCAGGAAATGCCGCTCGGCGACCGGTCGTTGGGCGGCTATGTCTCGCTCGACGTGCTCTGCCACGGCACGGTCGAGCCGGAAGAGGCACTGGCCGAGGCCCGTCGTTGCCTGGCGCCAGGCGCGGTCGCGCTGTTCAACCTGCCGGCCTATGGCTGGCTGTTGTCGGCGCACGACAGGCGCGTGCACAATGTCCGCCGCTTCTCCCGTGGCCAGGCGCGTCGTCTGCTCGCCGGCCATGGGTTTCGCGTCCTTCGATCGAGCTACTGGAACACGCTTCTGTTTCCCCTGATGCTTCTTCATAGACTGACCGGCCGCGACGACGCCGAAAGCGACGTGCGCGACTTCCCGCGCTGGCTCGATGCGCTGTTCTCGACGGCCCTGGCGATCGAGCGGGGGGCGATCGCGGCGGGTCTCAGCCTGCCGTTCGGCGGTTCCCTGATCCTGGTGGCGGAGCGCAATGACTGACCGTCCCGCCTTGTCCATCGTCGTGCCGGTCTACAACGGCGCGGCGACCGTCGGCGAGCTGGTCGCCGCCCTCCGCGCGCTGGATATCGAAGGCGGCCTCGAGATCGTGCTCACGGTCGACGGCAGTCCCGACAACAGCCTCGACGTCTGCAAGAAGCTCGCGGCGGAGCCCGGCGCGCCGGTGGTCGTGGTGAGCCTCAGCCGCAATTTCGGCGAGCACAACGCGGTCATGGCCGGCCTCGCCCGCGCCCGCGGCAGCTACGCCATCACCATGGACGACGACCTGCAGAACCCGCCCAGCGAGGTGAAGCGTCTGTTCGAGCATGCGCGCGATGGCGGCTACGACGCGGTCTATACCTACTACGAAGAGAAGCAGCACGCGGCGTGGCGCAACTGGGGCAGCCAGTTCACCAACTGGTGCGCCGACCACCTGATCGACAAGCCGAAGGGCCTCTATCTGTCGAGTTTTCGCTGCGTATCGGCCTTCGTGCGCGAGCAGATTACCGCGGGCTATACCGGCCCCTATCCCTATGTCGACGGCCTGGTCTTCCAGGTGACGCGCAACTGGGGGCGGCTGCAGGTCGATCACCTGCCGCGCATCGAGGGCCGTTCGAAC
>DATJWN010000110.1:0-13117 GCA_035501235.1 Reyranella sp. | reverse complement strand
GCGCTGCGCGACTGCCTGAAGTCGATCCGGGCACCGGCCATCGAGATCCACATGACCAACATCGAGAAGCGCGGCTACGGCTCGATCACCGCGGAGGCGGCGGTCGGCACGATCGCAGGCTTCGGCGTCGATTCGTACCTGCTGGCGCTGGACGCCATGGTCGCGCGGCTCGGGAAGGGGGCGGCATGCTGAGTCGATCGAGGGTTCTGGTCGAGCCTCTCGGCGAGCAGGACCGCGTCGCCTGGCAGCGGCTGGCCCGCGGCTACAACGATTTCTACGAAACCGTGCTCGGCGAGGGCGACTACGAGCAGACGTGGCAGCGGCTGCGGGCGGGCACGGACATCCATGCCCTGGGGGCGCGCCTGAACGGCCGATTGGTCGGCATCGCGCACTATCTGTTCCATGCCGGCATCTGGCGTGAAAGCGTCTGCTACCTGCAGGACCTGTTCGTCGATGAGGCAGCGCGAGGGCAGGGCGTGGCGCGCGCCCTGATCGACGCCGTGGCCGCTGCCGCCCGCCGCCGCGGGGCGGCGCGTTTCTACTGGCAAACCAAGTACGACAACACGCGGGCGCGGGCCCTCTACGAGAAGGTTGCGGTCTTCCGGGGATTCATCCGGTACGACTACCTGCTGGACTGATCGACGCGGCAAACGGGCCCGGAAAACGGGCCCAATGTGGGCCTCTCGCTCCGACGTCGCGATCGGCCCGATGTCTCGGTTCTGTCACTCGCGAGGACTAGGTTTTTGCCGCGCGCGAGCCGCCCCTGCGGTCGCGGCAAACCATCATGTTGGGGGCGTGAATGACAAACGAGGCGGTGCTACCAGGCGGTGCTCAGCCGGCCGGCGATCACCATCCACTCCATAGTTCGGGGATGCCGGGTTGGGCCCACAAGGCGAGTCCGCTGATCGCCATCCTGGTGCTGGGGGCCGGTGCGGTCTACGCCATTGCCGCGCTGGTTGGCGATCTCGAGACGGCGCCTGCGAGCGGCGCGCTGGTCTACGCGTTGCTCGGCCTGGCGCTGCTGATCGCACTGGGCTTCGAATTCGTGAACGGCTTTCACGACACGGCCAATGCCGTGGCGACGGTCATCTACACCAACTCCATGCCGCCGCACTTCGCGGTGATCTGGTCCGGCTGCTTCAACTTCCTGGGCGTGCTGGTGTCGAGCGGCGCGGTCGCCTTCGGCATCATCTCGCTGCTGCCGGTCGAGCTCATCCTGCAGGTCGGCAGCAACGCCGGCTTCTCGATGGTCTTCGCGCTCCTGATCGCGGCGATCATCTGGAACCTCGGCACCTGGTACTACGGCATCCCGAACTCGAGCTCGCATGCGCTGATCGGCTCGATCATCGGCGTCGGCCTGATGAACCAGCTGATGGCGCCATCCGGCTCGGGCACCAGCGGCGTCGACTGGGACCAGGCGCTGGGCGTCGGCAAGTCCCTGCTCTTCTCGCCGCTCGCCGGCTTCTTCATCGCCGGCCTGATGCTGATCCTGGCCAAGTTCCTGCTGCGCATCCCGGCGCTCTACAAGCCGCCGGTCGGCAAGTCGCCGCCGCCGTGGTGGATCCGCGCGTTGCTGATCTTCACCTGCACGGGCGTCTCCTATGCGCACGGCTCGAACGACGGTCAGAAGGGCATGGGCCTGATCATGCTGATCCTGATCGGCACAGTCCCCACGACCTACGCGCTGAACAAGGCGGTGCCCGACAGCTACATGGCCACTTTCGAGAAGAACTCGGCCGCGGTCGCGCAGGTCATCGGCAAGAAGGCCGCCGGCTACAACGTGCTCGGCAATCCGCGTCCGGCCGTCACGCAGTACGTGGCGCGCCATGAGGTCACCGAGGGCACGTTTCCCTCGCTTGCCGTTCTGGTCACCCAGATCTCCGATCAGGTGAAGCAGTACGGTTCGCTCGCCAAGGTCCCGGCCGCCCAGGTCGGCAACGAGCGTAACGACATGTACCTCGCCTCCGAGGCCATCCGTCTCCTGATGAAGGATAAGGCGGCCGAGCTGTCGAAGGACGATGTCGCCGTGCTCAACGACTACAAGAAGTCGCTCGACGCCGGCACGAAGTTCATCCCGACCTGGGTGAAGGTCGCGGTGGCGATCGCGCTGGGCCTCGGCACGATGGTGGGCTGGAAGCGCATCGTCGTCACCGTCGGCGAGAAGATCGGCAAGGAGCATCTGTCCTACGGGCAGGGCGCCGCCGCCGAGCTGACCGCGATGGGCCTGATCCTGGCGGCCGACAATTACGGCCTGCCGGCCAGCACGACCCACGTGCTGTCCTCGGGCGTCGCGGGCACCATGGCGGCAAACGGCTCGGGCCTGCAGATGAGCACGCTGCGCAGCATGGCGCTGGCGTGGATCCTGACGCTCCCGGCCGCGATCGTGCTGTCGGGCTCTCTGTTCGCCCTGCTGCGCTACATCTTCTAGGACCCGACCGGGGCCTAGTCGGGCGACACCCCGAAGCGGCGCTGCCAGAACTCCCGGCTGCGCCGCTCGCCGACATCGCAACCGAGTTCGTACTCGGGACGCACGAATCTGGTGTAGTCCTCCGGCCCGGCCTCGCGCCGGGGCCGGCCGGCCTGGGCAAGCTTCACGCCGTCTCGGAGCGACGGACCGCGACCGATATCGAAGTCGTGGTGCGGGCCTGTGTCGGCGACCTCCTGCAGAAGCTTCTTGCGCACGGCGCGGGGGAAGTCCTCGAAGCTTCGGGCCACCTCGACGAAGGAGTGCGGGCCTCCGGTGACGCAGGCGAGATAGTATTTGTCGAGATCGGCCTCGTTGGGAAAGCCGAACGGGTTGGGCCGGTCGTTCATGATCGGCAGCCCATTGATGGCGATGCGCTCCTTCAGCGCCTCGTGGCGCATGTCGGTGACCAGCGCGCCGTCGTTGTTGGAGCCGTCGCCCGAAATGTCGAGCACCTTGCGCGCGGCCTCGTAGGGCGAGCGGCCGAACAGCGGCACGGCGTAGCGCATGGCGCCGCTGATCGAGGTGCGCCGCGCGATCGACACGGGTGCGTCGGCGAGGCGCTGGGCGAAGGCCGCGATCGAGGCCTCGCTGTCGAGCAGGGTCCAGTCGATCAGCAGCTTCTGCATCCAGGAGTCGGACCATTCGTAGTAGGCGACGGCGATGCGGCCGTTGGGGCCGCCCAGGATCGCCTTGACGATCACCGGGTCGCGGAAGGCGTCGACATAGCCCTGGCGCTGCAGGTGCGCCTCCTCGGGATCGATGCTGCCGGAGATGTCGATGGCCAGCGCCAGCGACAGGTCGACCTCCTTCTTGTCCTGGGCGGTCGCAGGCTCGACCAACAGCGCAAGCAGGGCGGACAGGCAGGCGAGATGACGCATGGGCGGTCTCCGCTTCGGCTGTCGACAGGCGACGCAAGAAGCATACCGGCCGGCGCGCGGGCAGGGAACGGACTTTGGCCCCCGGCGTTTTCCTTGCGATGCAATGTGCAGTCCTTCCGCAATCCCTCATGGGCTATGTCGTGCGCTGCTCGGGGCGCCATCAGCTCGGCCTGGCGGCGCTGGCGACCGGCGTTTTCTGCCTGACGTCGGTGCCGCTCGAGATCCAGCGCCGCATCGTGAACGACGCCATCAAGAGCGGCGCCACGACGACCATCGTCTGGCTGGCCGTTGCCTATGCCGGCGTGGCGCTGGCCGAGCAGGCCTTCAAGCTCGCCCTCAACGTCTATCGCGGCTGGGTGAGCGAGGATGCCGTGCGTTCGCTCCGCCGCACCCTGCGCGAGGCGGGCTTGCGCGAGCCCGCCCATCGCGACGTGCAGCGCGAGGCCAAGAGCGAAGGCAACAAGGACGATGACAGCGAGACCGGCACGCACGCCGCCATGGTCGTGTCCGAGGCCGAACCGATTGGCGGCTTCGTCGGCATGGCGATTTCCGAGCCGCTGCTGCAGGTCGGCATCCTGGTGAGCGTGATCGGCTACATGGCGACGCTCGAGCCCTGGTCGCTGCTGCTGAGCGCGGGCTTCCTGCTGCCGCAGCTCCTGTTCGTGCCGCCGATGCAGCGCGCCATCAACCGGCGTGCCGCGGCGCGCGTGAAGACGCTGCGCCACGTCGGCGGCGATATCGTCTCGAAGGGCGTGCCGGAAGAGGAGGGCATCGATCGCGTGTTCACGCTGAACATGGGCATCTACAAGATCAAGTTCAGCATGAACCTCGCGATGAACTTCATGTATCACGCCGCCGTGGCCATAGCGCTCGGCGCGGGCGGTCTGCTCGCGGTCCAGCACAGGATCGAGGTCGGCACCGTGGTGGCGATCGTCTCGGGGCTGGGCAAGCTCAACGACCCCTGGGGCGACCTGGTGAACTGGGGCCGCGAGCTCTCGGTCGATGCCGTGAAATACCGGCTTTTCGCCGACGCCGTGCACCAGCGTGGGGAAGGGCCCCGTGAGGGGCTTGCAACCGCCTGAAAAAGCACAACATTCCGGGGTATGAGCGACCCCTATTCCGTGCTTGGCGTGGCGAAGACGGCCTCGGATGACGAGATCCGCAAGGCCTTCCGCAAGCTCGCCAAGAAGCACCATCCTGACCTGAATCCGGGCGACAAGGCCGCCGAGGCCAAGTTCAAGGAGATCAGTCAGGCCAACGACATCCTCTCGGATCCGGAGAAGCGCCGGCGTTTCGACGCGGGCGAGATAGATGGGACCGGCGCCGAAGTGCCGCCGCGCGGCTTTTACCGGGATGCGGCGGGCGGTCCGGGCGGCTTCAAGTACAGCCGTGGCGGCGGCCACGAGTCCTTCGCCGACATGGGTGACATCTTCGAGATGTTCCGCCAGCAGGGCGGCGGCGCGCGGGGCTTCCATTTCGGCGGAGAGCGGCCGGGCTTCGACGGCGAGGGGTTCGACATGGGCGGCCTTCCCGTCACCTATGCCCTCACCGTGCCCTTCCTGGTGGGCGCGCGTGGCGGCAAGCAGCGGGTCACCCTGCCCGACGGCCGCACGCTCGACATCGACGTGCCGGAGGGCACCACCGATGGCACGACGCTCCGGCTGAAGGGCCAGGGCATGCCGGGCGCCAAGGGCAAGCCGGCGGGCGATGCCTATGTCGAGATCCGCGTGCAGCCGCATGCCTTCTTCGAGCCGCGCGACAACGACATCCATGTCGAGATGCCGGTGACGCTCACCGAGGCAGTGCTGGGCGGCAAGATCAAGGTGCCGACGGTCGGCGGCCCGGTGATGCTGAACGTGCCGGCCGGCTCCAATTCCGGCGCGTCGCTCAGGCTCAAGGGCCGCGGCCTGCTCGATCGCAAATCGGGCCAGCGGGGCGATCAGTATGTGAAACTCAAGGTCATGCTGCCCGACATGCCAGACGACAAGCTGAAGGCATTCCTCGAATCGTGGGAGGCCGGCAAGGCCTACGACCCGCGCGCGGCGATGGAGCAGTTCACATGACCACCCTCGACGAGCTGCTGCGCCTGCACGGACGGCTGACGACCATGCATGTCGAGCGCTGGGTGGCGCGCGGCCTGCTGCGGCCGGCGGGCGGCGTCGATGCCTGGACCTTCGAGCAGATCGACGTGGCGCGCGTGCGCCTGCTGGCGGAGCTGGCCGACGATGTCGGCTTCGACGACGACACGGTCGAGACCGTCATCGGCCTGGTCGACCAGGTCCATACGCTGCGCGGCCAGCTCGACCTCCTGGCCCACGCCATCGCCGATCAGCCGGCGGAGACGCGCGAGGCGATCGCCGCCGCGTTGCGCCGCCTCGGCCGGTCCTAGGATGGATGATCGGGAGATCCGCGCGGCGCTCGACCGTCACTGGGCCGCTTCGGACGCGAGCGACTTCGAGGCCGAGCACGAGATCTATCGCGAGGACGCCGTGCTCGAATATCCGCAGTCGGGCGAGCGCATCGTCGGCCGGCGCCATATCCAGGCCTCCCGTGCCGCGCAGCCGAACAAGAAGCGCTTCGAGATCAGGCGCATTGTCGGCACCGGCGATCTCTGGGTCACCGAATTCATCATCACTTACGATGGCCAGCCGTCATATACCGTGAGCGTCATGGAGATGAAGGACGGCAAGGTCGCCCGCGAGACGCAATATTTCGGCGATCCTTTCGAGCCGGGGCCATCGCGCGCTCAATGGGTCGAGCGGATCACCTAGCTGCCCGCGCTCGTCTTCCAGATCGTCGCGAGCGAGGTCGCGGCGTCGGTATCGCCGATCATGCCGAGATGGCCGTGGCCGGGCAGGACGGTCACGCCGATGCGCGGGTCGATTTCCTTCATCAGCGGCGCGAAGCGGTCGGCGAGGAAGAGCTCGTCGTTGGCGCCCACGACGATCTGCGTCGGCGGCCGGATGTGGGCCAGCGCCTCGCGCCAATGACGGCCGATGTTGAGGCTGGCGAGCAGGCGAAAGGAATAGACCGGCGTACGATTGTCGTCGGCCTGGGCATTGGTGGCGAAGTGCACGACGGCTAGGTCCTGGAACCAGGGCAGGCCCGCCTGGGACAACAGCGAAAGCGCCACGATGCGCGGCGTGGCGACGCTCGTCCAGCCGCCGGTGCCGGGCCGGTTGGTCGGCGAATCGGAGCCGAGATACGGCGACACGGCGATGTAGTTGTCGAACAGCGCGGCGTTGCGGCCGCTCGCGGTGCGCAGCACGAAGCCGCCGCCGGCCGAGAAGCCCATCAGCGTGCGCCGGACGCCGGGCTTGTCGAGGCCGACCGTCTTCACGAGATCGGCGAGGTCGTCGTCGAGCTGGCCGATGTACGAGACGTCGCCGTTGCGCGTGCCGCTGCCGCCATGGCCGCGCAGCGCGATGGCATAGACCGTGGCGCCCTCGGCCTGCAGGGCCCGGGCGACCTTGTCCATCTCGAGGCCCGAGCCGGTCGAGCCGTGGACCAGCACGACCGCACGGTCAACCTGGCCGGGATAGAGGCGGTAGACGAGCGGGGCGCCGTCGCGCGCCGTTACGCGCTGGGGCTTGGGAATGGCGGCGAAGTTCCAGGCCGCCATGCCGGGAACCGAATCGCCTGCCGCCAGGACGGGCGGCGCCTGCGGCGCGCTGAAGGCGATGACGCCGGCAAAGCCGCAAACGATCAGGACGAGAAGGGCAGCGAGGCCGAGGAGCATGGTGCGGAGCGTGTGTTTCATGCCGCGACCATCGCGCTTGGCCTCGCCAAAGGCGATCCGGTCTTCGCGGACGAGGCCCGATTCTTCGCGATTTGAGGGCCCGGTCACTCACGAAGCGTGGATGGCGGCCCAGATCCGGGCGGGTGTCAGCGGCATGTCGAGATGGCGCACGCCCAGCGGCCTGAGCGCATCGAGGACGGCATTGACGATGGCGGCCGGCGCGCCGTTGGTCGGCAGCTCGCCGACGCCCTTCAGGCCCAGGAAGTTGTTGGGCGAGGGCGTGGCGATGGTGTCGATCCGGAGATCGGGCACATCCTCGGCGCGGGGCAGGGCGTAGTCCATGAGGGTGCCGCTCAGCAACTGGCCGGTCTCCTCGTCGTACAGGGCCTGCTCCATCAGGGCGTTGCCGAGGCCGTGGACGATGCCGCCGTGAAGCTGGCCCGCCAGCAGGAGCGGGTTCACGACCACGCCGCAATCGGCGACTTCGGTCAGACGGTCGATGGTGACGGCGCCGGTCTCGGGGTCGAGCTCGACCTCGCAGACCATGACGCCGGTCGGGAAGGACTCGATCTTGTCGGCAAACACGGCGTCGCCATCGAACGGCTTCCAGGCCGCGAGTTCGAGCAGGCCGATGCGCCGGTCGGTGCCGACGATCTCGAAGCTGCCGTCCTTGAAGGCGATGTCCGCCGCTGAGGTCTCCAGCCGCTCGGCGGCGAGATCGCGGCCGCGCTTGATCACCTCGTCGGCGGCACGGCGCAAGGTCGTGCCGCTGATGATGGTCGAGGAGGAGCCGCCGGTGCCGCCGCCGTGCGGGATGGTGCGCGTGTCACCTTGCTCGATTTCGATCCGGTCGAGCGGCACGCCGAGCGCCGACGACAGAAGCTGGCCGAAGATCGTCTCATGACCCTGGCCCTGGCTCTGCGTGCCGACGCGCGCGACCAGCCGGTCGGCCTCGACCTGGACCACGACATGCTCGTCGGCGATGCCGCCCGTGCCGTGCAGGTGGCAGGCAAAGCCGATGCCGCGCCGCCTGCCGCGCGCTTCGCTGGCGGCGCGTCGGGCCGCCAAGCCCGTTTCGTCGGCCGCTCGCAGTGCCGTCTCGAACAGGCGTGGGCAATCCGCGGCATCGTAGGTGTAGCCGCTCGCAGCCTTGTACGGCATCTCCGCCGGCATGAGCAGGTTGAGGCGCCGCAGATCGGCGGGCGTGCGGCCGGTCTCGTGCGCGGCGAGATCGACCAGCCGCTCGAGCAGCAGCAGCGCCTCGGGCTTGCCGGCGCCGCGGATGGCGTCGACCGGCACGGTATTGGTGAAGGCGCAGTCGAAGTCGATACGGATCGCGGGAATGCGGTAGAGGCCGGAGATCACCTTGGCGAGGCCGGTGGTCGAGATCGATGGCGCGAACATCGAGACGTAGGCGCCGAAGTTCGATTCCGCCTTCACGCGCACGCCGAGGAAGCGGCCGCCGGCGTCGAGCGCCAGCTCGCCCGTCGCCACGAGATCGCGCGCGTGGCTGTCGGACAGCGCGTGCTCGGCACGCTCGGCGCTCCAGCGCATGCCGCGGCCGAGCTTGCGCGTCGCCCAGGCGATCAGCGTCGACTCGGGCGAGAGGGGGAATTTCGGGCCGAAGCCGCCGCCGACATCCTCGGTCACCAGGCGCAGCTTCTCCTTCGGGATATTCAGCACGCGCTCGCACATCAGGCGATGCGGCAGCTGCACGCCCTGCGAGGAGAGGGTCACGGTGACGAGGTCGTCGGCGGAGTCGTAGGCCGACCAGGCGGCGCGCGTTTCCATGTACTGCGCGACCTGGCGCGGCGAGCGGATCGTGAGTGTCGTCACATGCGCGGCCTTGGCGAAGGCGGCATCGGTTGCCGCCGCGTCGCCGCGGCTCCAGCGGCACATCAGGTTGTCCGGCACCTCGTCGTGCACCGCCGGCGCGCCCGGCGCGAGCGCCCGCACCACGGTGACGACGGCCGGCAGTGGGTCGTAGTCGATGACCAGCGCCTCGGCGGCGTCACGCGCCTGATCCAGCGTTCCCGCGACGATCATCGCGGTGATGTCGCCGACATGGCGCACCTTGCCGACGGCCATCGGCAGGTGCGGCGGCTCGCGATGACGGTTGCCGGCCTCGTCCTTGATCTCGCTGATCGCCGGCAGATGGCCGAGTCCGCCGGCCGCCGTGTCCTCGGCCGTGTAGATCGCGGCCACGCCCGGCAGCTCGAGCGCCGATGTCCTGTCGATGCCGGCGATCTTCGCGTGCGCGTGTGGAGAGCGCACGAACAGGACGGCGAGCGTGCCAGCCGGCGCCGTGTTGTCGGCGTAACGTCCGCGTCCGGTGAGGAACCGCTGGTCTTCGCGCCGCTTGAGCGGCAGGCCTGCGGTCACGCCGCCATCACGTCGCTGATGATCTTGAGGGCCGCGTCGATGTCCTGGCGGTTGACGTCGAGATGGGTGACCGCACGAATGCGCGTCGTGCTGCCCGCGCTGGTGCCCATGCCGACGCCACGCTCCTGGCAGGCCTTCACGAACTGGGCGCCTGTCATGCCGGGCTTCTTGATCTCGAAGAAGACGAGGTTGGTCTGCATCTTCACCACGTCGCACTCGAGTCCCTTGATGTTGGCGAGGCCCGAGGCGAGGTGATGGGCGTTGTCGTGGTCCTCGGCCAGGCGATCCCAGTTGTGCTCCAGCGCATAGAGCGCGGCCGCCGCGATCACGCCCGACTGGCGCATCGAGCCGCCCAGCATCTGCTTCTGGCGCCAGGCTTCCTTGATGAAGTCCTTGGAGCCGGCAAGGCTCGCGCCGACCGGGGCGCCCAGGCCCTTGGTGTAGTCGAGCCAGAGGGAGTCGACGCAGGCGGCGATGTCCTTGGCCTTCGTGCCGGACTTCACGGCGGCATTGCAGACACGCGCGCCATCCATGTGGACCGCGAGGCCGGCACCGTGCGCGACCTTGGAGACGCCCTGGAGCGTCGCGAGCGGCCACACCGTGCCGAAGCCGCCGTTGGAGGTGTTCTCGACCGAGACCAGCCGCGAGCGCGGCGCGTTGCGGCTGTTGGGATCGCGGAGCGCGGCCTTCACCTGATCGGCGGTGAACACGCCGTTGGGGCCGTCGAGCATGCGGATCATCACACCCGAGTTGGCCGCCGTGCCGCCGGTCTCGGCGTTGATGATGTGCGCCGTGCGATCGGCGATCACCTCGTCGCCGAGGCGGCAATGGACGCGGATGGCGGCCTGGTTGCACATCGTGCCGCTCGGCATGAAGACGGCGTCTTCCTTGCCCAGGATCTCGCAAATCCGATCGCGCAGGCGGTTGACGGTGGGGTCCTCGTACTTCTGCTCGTCACCCACTTCGGCCTCGGCCATGGCTTTCCGCATGCCGGGCGAGGGCTTGGTCTTGGTATCGCTGTAGAGATCGATGAAACGGTTTTGCATGGCGTCGTTCTTGCTCCTGCGCCACCATAGCGGCAAAAGGCGAGGAAACCGATGAAATTCACCTGGTTCCACTTGATGCCCTGGCCGCACATGCCGGAGGATTTTCGCGAGAAGAACCGCTCGGTCTGGGTCGATCTGCCCAACCGGATGTACGAGCCCGAGCGCGGCCACGGCATCTATCACCAGTATCTCGACCAGCTCGAATACGCCGAGCAGGTGGGCTTCGACGGCATCGGCGTGAACGAGCACCACGCCAACGCCTACGGCCTGATGCCGTCGCCCAACATCATGGCGGCGACGCTCACGCGCCGGACCTCGAAGGCGGCGCTGGTCGTGCTGGGCAATTCGATCGCCCTCTACAATCCGCCGCTGCGCGTCGCCGAGGAGTTCGCCATGCTCGACGTTCTGTCGGGTGGGCGGCTCGTCGCCGGCTTCCCCGTCGGCACGTCGATGGATACCAACTACGCCTACGGCACGGTGCCGGCGCTGACGCGCGAGAAATACGCCGAGGCGCACGATCTGATCCGCAAGGCCTGGGCAGCGGACGAGCCCTTCGCCTTCAACGGCCGCTACACCAAGCTGCGCTACGTCAATTGCTGGCCCAAGCCCATCCAGCGGCCGGCGCCGCCGGTCTTCATCCCGGGCGGCGGCTCGGTCGAGACCTACGACTTCTGCCTCGACAACACCTACTCGTATTCGTACCTCAGCTACACCGGCTACATGCGCGCCAAGCTCCTGATGGAGGGCTACTGGAAGCGCGTTGCCGAGCGGAAGATGGACGAGTCTCCCTATCGCGCGGGCTTCGCGCAGGTGGTCTGCGTCGCCGATACCGATGCCGAGGCGGAGAGGCTCTACAGCCCTCACGTCAGCTACTTCTACAATCGCTGCCTGCACGTCTATCCGGGCTTCGCCGATGCGCCGGGCTATCGCACCATCAAGACAATCCAGACCGGCGCGCTGTCGCAGTTCACCTCGGCGGGCCGCGACTATCCCAATATGACGTGGAAGGACCTGACGGAGAACCGCTACGTCGTGGCGGGCTCGCCCGAGACCGTGCGCCAGCAGATGGAGGAGATGATCAAGACGCTGCGCGTCGGCAACGTCTTCTGCCTGCTGCATCTCGGCGACATGCCCGACGACAAGGTGCGCCATTCGACCAAGCTCTTCGCCGAGAAGGTGATGCCGCATCTGCGCAACCTGTGGCCCGACTGGCAGAACCACGACGACCGCTTTTGGATCCATCCCATGAACGAGCGCGTATCGCTGAAGGCGGCCGCCGAATGAAGTCCCGCCTGCTGAAGATGAAGGCCCTGGGCGCGCCGATCGAGGTCGCCGAGGCGGGCAAGGGCCGCGATCTCCTGTTCCTCCACGGCGCGGGCGGGCACATGCCGAACGATCGGCTGCTCGAGGCGCTCGCCAGCAAGTACCATGTCGTGGCGCCGCTGCTGCCGGGTTACGGCCGGTCCGGCGGCGAGGACAATCTGCGCGACATGCTCGACGTCACGCTGCACACGCTCGACGTGATGGAGGCGCTGAAGCTCAGGAGGCCGATCGTGGTCGGCCATTCGATGGGCGGCATGATCGCGGCCGAGATGGCGGCGGTGGCCCACACCGAGATCGACAGGCTCTGCCTGCTGGCACCGGCGGGGCTGTGGCTCGACGAGCAGCCGGTCGTCGACATCTTCGCCAAGCTGCCCTTCGAGCTGCCCGCGTTGCTGTTCCATGACGCGGCGCTCGGCCAGAAGCTGCTGACGGCGGGCGGCGGCAGCATGGACGATCCTGAGTTCCTGAAGGAATTCCTGGTGACGCGCGCGCGCCGGCTCGGCATGGCGGGCAAGCTCCTGTTCCCCATCCCGGACCGCGGCCTGGCGCAGCGGTTGCATCGCATCACGGCCAGGACGCTCATCGTCTGGGGCGCGCAGGATGCCTTGATTCCGTTGGCCTACGGCGCCGTCTTCAAGAAGGCGATTTCCAAATCGAAATTGGTTAAGGTCGCGCGGGCGGGGCACGCCGTTGGACAGGAGAAGCCGGCAGCCGTGCTCAAGGCCATCAGGGACTTCTTCTGAACGGGAGAAAATCGATGCAAAAGTTCGTCGCCGCCGCTGCTTTCGTCCTCCTCGCCGCGGCCACGGCCCAGGCCCAGCAGGCCAGCTACACCTGGACCGGCATGGGCGTGAACGCGTCGGGCAGCTCCAAGTGCCCGACCTACAAGATGACGATCAACGTGGATGTGGACGGCACGACACTGAAGGGCCATTTCCAGCAGCAGGGCCGCGACGAGCGCCACTTCGAGACGACCGTGGGCGCGGGCGGCGCGTTCAAGGGCAAGGCCCAGGTCGGCGGCGGCGGCACGATGGACGTGACAGGCACCATCTCCGACAAGAGGAGCGACATCATCCTCGACGGCTACTGCAAGTTCGGCGGCGTGCTGACCAAGAAATAATCATCCCATCGTCACGGCCACGCGGCCGGTGACCTTGCGCTCGAGCAGCGCGCGCATCGCCTCGGCCGCCTGGTCGAGGCGGAAGGTGCGGTCGACATGGGGCCGGCAGAGGCCCGCCTCGACCCAGCCGCGCAGGCGGTCGTTGAGGGCGAGCACGCGCCC
>DATJWN010000109.1:0-4363 GCA_035501235.1 Reyranella sp. | reverse complement strand
CGCGTGGGCCCATTGGCGGGAAAGCCCGTGATCGACATCAAGCCGGACATGGCCTGGATCATGCCATCGAAGGCCGCGGTCTCGGCGTGCGGGCCGACCTGGCCGAAGCCCGAGACGGCGCAGTAGATCAGCTTCGGGTTGATCTCCTTCAGCACATCGTAGCCGATGCCGAGCTTGGCCATGACGCCGGGACGGAAATTCTCCATCACCACGTCGACCTTCTTCACGAGGCGCTTGATCGCCTCGATCGCCTTGGGCTTCTTGAGGTCCATGGTGATCGAGCGCTTGCCGGCATTGACCGAGACCCAGGGGGCCGCGAGCCCGCGCTTCTCCCAGGCGTCGGCGCGGTTGCCATAGCGCATGTCGTCGCCTTCGCGGCTTTCGATCTTGATCACGTCGGCGCCGAGCAGCGCCAGCTGGTACGAGGCATAGGGCCCGGCGAGGACGCGCGTGAAGTCGAGGATCTTCACGCCGGCAAAGGGTTTGCTCATGACCGGCCTAAGCGACTCCGGCAACTTGCCGCTGCTTCAGCGCGACCTGCTTGATCTTGTCGTTGTCGGCACGACGCTTGGCGATCTCTTCGGGACTCATGCGCGCGATGTTGTTGTAGTCGTTCTTCCAGTCGCCATCGTCGGTCCAGCGAATGGGATTCTGGACTGTCGTGCGCGGACCGACCGCGCTCTCCAGCACCTTGAGCGCCAGGTCGAGCGTGAACGCTTGAGTGTCCGGCTCGTGCGGCTTGCCGCAGGCATTGCCGAGCGGGAAGTCACTGAACAGGAAACGCGGCGCGCCCGCCCATTCGACGATGTCCTTGGCGCAGCCCATCACGACCGTTGGGATGCCATTGCGCTCGAGGTGGCGCGCCACGAGCGTGGAGGTCTGGTGGCAGACCGGGCAGTTCGGCACGACAACGGCGGCATCGACGCCGTCCTCGCGGCACTTCGTCAGGATCTCCGGCGCGTCGGTCTCGAGCGTCACCCGCTGGCTGCGGTTGGTCGGCGCGCCGAAGAAGCGCGGCGCCAGCTTGAAGCGGCCTTGTTTGGCGAACTCGCGCATCAGCGGCAGCGGGAACCAGGTGTTGCTGTCGGTCGCGGTGGTGTGCTTGCGGTCGTAGCCGATGTGGCTGATGCGCATGTCGTGATCGACCGCGGTGTCGCTTGCGAACACCTTGTAGTACTTCGCGGCGGCGTTATAGAGCGCGCCCGGCCCCTGGTCGCCCTTGTCGGGCTGATAGTGCGCCGAGGTCGTGACCAGCGCGATGCGGCTGTCGGCCAGCTTCTTCTTCAAGGGCGTGAAGGGCGCATCGACATAGTGCGCCCAGCGATAGGGATTGTCGTAACCCAGCGCGAGATAGTAATCGCGGGTGCGGCGCATATAGTCGATCGGCGCGTCGAATTCGGGCGCGAATTTCATGGTGTCGGTCATGCCTCGAAAGTGCTGCCGGGGGGCTGCGAAGTCAAACCGCCGCCGAGTGACAATTTCGCGGGCTGGCCGTAGTTTTCACGCCATGAAGCGCCGCAGCATCCTTGCCACTCCCTTCGTTCTCGCGGCTTCCGCGAGGGTCCCTGCAAGAGCTGAAGAGCCACCCTTGCGCCTGATCGTAGGCTTCCCGCCGGGCGCCAGCAGCGACACGCTGACCCGGCTGGTAGCCGACAAGATGCGCGCCTCGCTCGGCCGCACCGTGGTGGTCGAGAACAAGCCGGGCGCCGTCGGCATCGTGGCCAATATAGCGGTCAAGTCGGCGCCGCCCGACGGCAATACGCTGCTCATGACGCCGCTTGCCAACATGGTGGCCTTCCCGCATTCCTACGCTCACCTCGACTACGATCCCTTCAAGGACTACGTGGCCGTGGCCCAGCTCGCCGCCTTCGATCTCGCGCTGGGCGTGGGCTCGGGCGTGCCGGCCAAGACGCTGGCCGAATACGCGGCACTCGCGAAAAGCGGCGGCACCTACGCCAACTTCGCCTCGGCCGCCGCCGGCAGCCTGCCGCATTTCTTCGGACTGATGTTCGCCAAGGCGGCCGGCCTGCAGCTCACGCATGTGCCCTACAAGGGCACGGCCCAGGTGCTGCAGGCACTTCTGTCGCGCGAGATCCCGGCCGCCGTGCTCACCGTCGCCGACTGGGGCACGCTGCTGCCGTCCGGCAAGGGCCGCATGCTCGCCGTGTCGAGCGCCGAGCGCCAGCCGCAGTATCCCGACGTGCCGACCTTCAAGGAAAACGGCTACGACATCGAGGGCTCGGCCTGGTACGCGCTGTTCGCGCCGGCCAACACGCCGAAACCCATCGTCGACAAGCTCGCCACGGCCGCGATTGCCGCCATCCGCCAGCCCGACGTGCGCCAGAAGCTCGAGCCGCTCGGCCTGCGCGTGACCGGCCTCGGTCCCGAAGAGATGGCGCAGGTGCTGCGCGACGACGATGCGAAGTGGGGCCCGATCATCGCGGCCTCGGGCTTCAAGGCCGACTAGAGCATAGTCCATTCAGCTGGAATCAGCTGAATGGACTATGCTGACAATCGAGGCGCTTCGTGCAATGCGTTTCCGATCAAGTCGAACCGCCAAAGCGGTCCGACTTGATCGGAAGCCGCTCCAGCTACTGCAGGCCGTAGCGCGAAAAGCTGCTGGCGACGTTCGGATCGAGCGCGCGTGCCGACGCCTGCTCGGCAAGTCCCTTTGTCGAATCGCCGAGTCGAACCAGTGCCAGCCCGTGGCCGTATAACGCCTGCGCCGCATTGCCGGCGCGGTCGCCACCATGAGCGAGCGCCGACTCGTAGTCGGCCCGTGCGCGATCGTTCAGGTTCTGCCGCAGCTCGATCAAGCCGCGCAGCAGGTGGGGCAGCGGATCGTCCGGCACGAGCACGATGGCACGGTCGAAGTCGATCGTCGCCAGGAAGAAGTCCCGCTTGTAGTCGGCGAGCACGATGCCGCGATTGAGGAACACCGCCTCGTTCCTCGGATTGAGCCGTGCCGAGATGTCGTAGTCGGCGAGCGCCTTGTCGACCTGGCCGAGCGCGTGGAAGGCCGCGCCGCGCAGATAGTAGAGCGCGGGATCAGGCGCCGCGGGATCCATCAGCGCGCTCACGAGATCGATCGATTTGACGAGGTCTGCATTGGACGGAGCGGTTTGGCCCAAAGCCGACAGCGCTTCGCCACGTTCGAAGTAGGCCACCGCCAATGCCCGGCCGCCCAAGTCACCGCTCGCCAGCGCCTCGTTGCAGGCCGTGACCACGGATCGCGGCGCCGAGGCGGCAGGCGCCGTGCAGCGTTCGACGGCGGATTCCTGTACCGCGGCGGCGACCTGCTGGCCTTGCGCCGGAGCGGCAAGGGGAACGAGACCGGCGGCAAAAGCGAGGCACCAGAACTTCACGTGTCCCTCCACGATCGAGCGGAGAACGGCCGACACCAGGCAATGTTCCCGGCAAACGTGGGCAACTTGATGGCCGCGTCCGCACCGCGCCTGACACCGATGTGAGGTTGCAGCCATAGTGCGGCCCAACTTCGCCGGGCTATATAAGACCCGACAGGGCTGAATTCGGGAGTGCCAAGAGATGGCGATCAAGCGGCGTGCGGTATTGGCGGGCACGGCGGCCCTGTGGACCGGGACCCCGTCCCTGCTCTGGGCGCAGATCGCCACCATCAAGAGCCACGGCTTCGCGACCCACGGCGATCTCAAGTATCCCGCTGACGCCAAGAGCCTCGACTACGTCAATCCCGGCGCCCCCAAGGGCGGGACGATCAAGCTCGCCGGCCGCGGCACCTTCGATTCACTCAATCCCTTCATCCTGAAAGGCACCCCGGCCGCGGCGGCCGCAGGCGTCTACGAAACCCTGCTGGCGCAGACGCGCGACGAGCCGGCGACCGCCTACGGCCTGCTCGCCGAATCGATGGAATATCCGCAGGACCGCTCGTGGACGACCTTCACCCTGCGCGCCGCTGCCCGCTTCCACGACGGCCACCCGGTCACGGCAGACGACGTGGTCTTCTCCTTCGAGACGTTGAAGAGCAAGGGCGCGCCCCAGTTCGCCGCCTATTGGCAAGATGTGGTGAAGGCCGAGGCGCTCGCCGACAAGGTCGTGAAGTTCACCTATGCCCGAGGCACCAACCAGGAGCTGCCCGGCATCATCGGCCAGCTGCCGGTACTGCCCAAGCACTGGTGGGCGACGCGCGATTTCGAGAAGACCTCGCTCGAGAACCCGCTCGGCAGCGGACCCTACAAGGTCGACAGCTTCGATCCCGGCCGCTTCATCGTCATGAAGCGCGTGCCCGACTATTGGGGCAAGGACCTGTGGCTGAACCGCGGCCAGAACAATTTCGACACGATGCGCTACGACTATTATCGCGACGAGCAGGTGGCCTTCGAGGCCT
>DATJWN010000108.1:0-23846 GCA_035501235.1 Reyranella sp. | reverse complement strand
AAGGCTGGCGCCTACGTTCCCCTGAAGCGCTAGGCGGTGCCGCCCGCGTCGACGGTCAGGACCGTGCCGGTGACGTTGGCCGCCTTCTCGCTCATCAGATAGTCGACGGCGTTGGCCACATCCTCGACGCCCGCGAGCTTCCTCAGCGCCGAGCGGCGGGCGATCTGCTCGCGCTGGGCCTCGTCGAGACTGTGCGTCAGCTCGGTGGCGATGAAGCCCGGCGCCACGGCGTTGACGGTGATGCCGAGCTCTCCCACCTCGCGCGCCAGCGAGCGCGTGAAGCCGAGCAGCGCGGATTTGGTCGCGCCATAGACCGAGAGGCCGCGATAGCCGGTCGTCGCCACGATGGACGACATGTTGACGATGCGACCGGCGCGGCGGGTCATCATCGAGCGCACGACGTACTTGGTCAGCACCATCGGCGAAGTGATGTTGAGGCGGATCAGCTCCTCGATCTTGTCTTCGGGCAGCGTCGCCAGCACACCCGCCGTGCCGATGCCCGCATTGTTCACCAGCCCGTAGATCGCACCGTGCGAGTCGCGCAACATGCGCGCGAGATCCGGCAGCCGCGCGATATCGCCCAGGTCCCAGGCCTGGAAGTGCAACTCGGGCAGCGCCTTGCGCACGGCCGCCAGGGCCTCGCCTTCGCTTCGTGCCACGGCCACGACCTTGAAGCCCGAGCGCGCGAGCTGCTGGGCCACGCCGAGGCCGAGGCCCCGGCTGCCGCCCGTCACCACGACGGTCTCAGTCATGACGCAGCAGCTTGCCCGCCGGGCCGACCGGCAGCGACGGCACGGCGCGCAGGCTGACCGGCACCTTGTGCGCCGCGAGCTGGTCGCGGCACATCTGCAGGATGGGCTCGCGAATGCCGGCCAACGGTCCCGCGCCCTCGCGCAGCACCAGATCGGCCGCCACGATGGCGCCGGTGATCGGGCTCTTGCGCGCCCATACCTTGGACATCTGCACGGCGGGGTGGCGATTGATCACGGCCTCGACTTCTTCCGGAAAGACCTTCTGGCCGCCGACATTGATCACGCCCTCGCGGCGGCCGACGAAATAGTAGCGCTCGCCGCGGCGCTCGACCATGTCGCCGGTGTCGATGAAGCCCTCGGTGTCGCCGAGCCTGGGGGCCGTGCCGAGATAGCCGGAAGACGTGCGGCTCGAGCGGATGCGCAAGGTACCGTCGATCACCCGCATCTCGGCCTTGGTCCCGGGCTGGTCGATATAGGAGGCGGGAAAGCCCGCGAGCCCATCGCGCACGTCAAAGGCCACGCCCGCCTCGGTCGAGGCGAAGGCATGCGCCACGTCGGAGTGCGGATAGGCCTGCTTCAGATGATCCAGGATCGCCTGGTCGGCGACCTCGCCGGAGAGCCGCACATAGCGCGGCGCCATGCGGTTGGCGTTGGGGCTCATGAGCGCCCGCCGCCAATGCGACGGCGTCCCCGAAATGTGCGTCACGCCGCTCTGGCCGACGCGAACAAGGAAGTCGCCGACGGGTTCGCTGGCGCTCGACAGCACCATGGACCCGCCGCCCAGCAGGGCGCGCAGCAGGATCTGCAGGCCGCCGTAGCGGCGCACATCGTAGAAGGTGCTCCAGACCGGACGCTCCTGGACCTTGAGCCCGTCGTCGAGCGGACCCGTGAGGCTTTCCAGCGTATGCGCCACCATCTTCGGCCGGCCGGTCGTGCCCGAGGTGAAGAGCACCCATTCGGTCGGAACGCTGCGATCCTCCAAGGCGACATCGCCCGGACGAACTGCACTGCCGGCAGCGACACGCGCCGCGCCGGCGGAGGGTTGCGGGCCGCTGCCGTCGGTGACGACGAGCTCGACCTCGCCCTCGGCCATGATCGACGGCAGGTCGCTTTCGGCGATGTCGGGCAGGCAGAGCAGGATGCGGCGCGCGATGCCGTCGAGGGCGAGGGCGGCGAGGACCGTCGGCAATTGCGTGGCGCTGGTCAACAGCACCGAGCGGCCGCGCAGCCTCTCGAGAGGCGCCTGGAGATTGGTGCCCGTCGCCAGCGCGGCCACGGCGACACGATGCGCCTCGTCGCTCAGCGCGCGCGCATCGGTTCCCGGCGCCAGAGTGAGATCGAGCAGCGAGCGCCGATCAGGCGGCGACGCCATGCTCGTAGAGGCGGATGAAATCGCCCAGGGTCACCGGCATGTCGACCGCGCCCGAAGCGAAGGGGTCGAGGCCGAGCTCATCGTCGAGATTGGCGACGATGATGGCGATGCAAAGCGAGTCGAGGCCGGATTCGAGCAGGGGCAACCCGTCGGAGAGCGGCGCCAGGGTCTTCTTCTGCTGGCGGGCGACCGCCTGGACCTGCTCGAGAATGAAGCCGCGAATATCCTTGCCGGCCGTGCTCATGCCAGCACGGCCTTAGGCCGGAACGTCTGGACTTTTCCCAGGGAGATGTCCCGCGATTCGATGAAGTCGATCATGACGGCTTCGACGATATCACGGCCGGCGACCAGGGTCAGATCGTGATCGATCTCCTTCACGATGCGCCAGGCCGCGCCGGCATAGGCCGAGAGGTCGCGGTCCGGATCGTTGAATTCCTGGCGAAACACGTCGAGCTCGGCATCGCCGCGCGAGAACAGGAAGAGCGTGCGCACGCCGCGCGCCGACAGCGACGCGAGGGCCGCCTGCGCGAAGGACGGCTGCGGCGCGAGACCGAAGCGGACGGCAAGCCCGCGCAGGCGGTTCGTCGCCTGGGCCCGCACGCGGTCGAACTGCACGCGCAGGATGGTGCCGAGATCGCGGCGGCGCTGGAGCAGCGAGATCCAGCTGCCGAGCCGCGGCAGCTTCTTCAGGAACACCGCGGGCGACATCTCGCGCCAGGTCAGATATTCGAGCGCGCCGGCGTCGGGCAGGGTGAACATCGGCATGTTGATCAGCAGCAGGACCGAGAGCCGCGGTTCCGCCAGGGCGCCGTGGAAGCCGTGATAGGCGCCGGCGCAGAGCCCCTGCATGGCGAAGCGGCGGAAGCCCAACTCTTCGAGCGCATCGACCGCGGCGCTGATGTCGGCGTTGCGGTCGAGGCTCAGCATGTGCGTGAGGAAGCGTTCCTGTCCCGGGGGACCGAGACTGTCGCCGAGGCCGGCGAAATCCATGCGCAGCGAGGCGATGCCGAGCCGCGCCAGCCGGCGGGCGAAGGCCACGGCGTGACGCGCCGCGCCATAGTGCGGATCGCGTCCGCCATTGCCGATGATGACCACCGTCTCCGACATCTGCCCGATCGGCCGGCACAGCATGCCGAACAGGCGGTCGTCCTCGCCGAAGCGCATCGGCGTCTCGATGCAGCCCGGCGGCCGCAATTCGGCGGGCGGCAAGGGCGCGAGCGGCAACTGTCCCGTCTGCGGCACGGCCCGACGCAGCCAGCCGACCAACCCGCTGAAATCCGCGAGCGATGTCTCGTCGACGATATGGTGGCGCAGCAGGGGCTCCATGCCCTCCCAGCCGCGGCACATCACCTCCGCGCCGTTCGCGCTCCAGGCCTCGGCGCACTCGGCGGTGAGACGCGACTCGGCCTGCGAATAGACGATGACCTTCTGGCCGGCCTTGAGCACCGCCGTGCGGAGGTCGACGGCGCTGATCGCCGCGACCGTCTCCTGATTGAAGATGAACTCGCGATAGACGAGACCGTCGTCCGGCACGCTCTCGTGGCCGTTGCGGATCTGCGCCTCGACCTGGAGCTGGCGCATGTAGGACTGGCCGCGCAGCACCGGCGCCAGCAGCACGAGGCCCGCCACATCGTCGCGCGCGGCCGCCGCGAGCGTCGCGAGCATGCCGCCGCCCCGCAGGCCGCAGACGATCAGGCGCCTGGCGCCCGTCGTGGCCTTGAGCCAGTTCGCTGCCGCATCGACGCTGCGGCGCCAGGCGTTCCAATGGCCGCCCGCTTCCTCGATGCCATCGTCGCAGGCATCGGCCGTGCCGGGATAGTCGAAGCGCAACGTCGGGTAGCCGGCCTCGGCGAGGTCATCGCCCAGCAGCCGCAATGACGCGTGCGACAGCAACGCGTCATAGGCGATGCCCGGACAGATCAGCACCGCGACGTCGCCCGTGCCAAAGGCCGGCGTGTGCAGCCAGCCGAAAGATCCAGCGAAGGCGACCGGCGTCATGGTATCGAAGTGAAAATTGTTCGTTCCCCCAAGCACATAATAGTGCGGGTAACGCAATCAAGGGGCAACGGGGGTGCGACCTCACAGCAAGGTTGCTTGGAGCGACCGGACGCCGCGGATTTACGGACGAAGGGGTCGGAGCAGGCCCGCCAGAATCAGGAGCACCAGCGTGCCGCTCGCCAGGCTCCAGCCCCATTGCTCGACCGGCAGGGTTCGCCTGTCGAGAGCGTAGGTGCCGGCGCCGGCCGGCGCGTCGAAGGACACGAGGCGCTGCGACTCGCTGGCGACCACGGGGAGGCCGGGATCGAGCCGCCACGCCGGAAAGGCGAACCGTCTCACCGTGACCTTCGTCGGCTGATCGCTCTCGATAGAGAGGGAGAGGGCGCCGAAGGCTCCCGGCGTCGCCTGGCAGCGGCGGGGCACCGGCACGCAGGCGATGAGGGGCACGTCCTTGGTGAGCTCGAGGTTGAGGTCGGCGTAGCTGGCGTTCGGATGCTGCGGATAGCCGGCCGGCAGATATTCGCGAGCGTCCTGTATCGGCGGCACCTCGCCTCGCGTCTGAAGCTCGATGCGGCCAACGATGCCGTTGGCCATGAGCGCGAGGGCCGGCGCGCCGGCGGCCACCGCGAGCCACAGGACCAGCCGCGGCCCGCGCGGTCGTGGCCACGGCGCCAGGCACAGCGCCGTCACGGCGGCGAACTCGACGACGGCGAGCAGGCGCCAGGAGAAGCCGACCTTGGAGACCATCGGCAGCTGCCAGATCCAGGGAACCAGGCCCGACATCAGCAGCACCGAGACGATGACGATGCCCGCCCACAGGCGCTGCGAGAGGACGGAGACGCTCGCGAGCAGCCAGCCGGCCGCGATGGAGCCGATGATGACGAAGGCCTCGGGCGACTGGACCCAGCGTCCGGGGAACAGCAGGAAGCTCTGCTCGACCCGGAAGCCCCATTGCCACATCCAGTCGATCAGCACGGCCGGCTGCAGCGTCAACGCCGGCAACAGGTAAGGCGCGGCGAGGCCGAGGCCGAGCAGGAAGCCGAGCGCGCAGCGCGGCAGGAACCACGTGTCGCCACCTCTCGCCAGGAAAAGCACATAGGCCGGGATCGCCGTCAGCGAGACCAGCAGCGCCGTCGGCATGTGCGCCAGGATCAGCAGGGCGTAGGCGACGGCGAGCGCGGCCACGCCGAGGCGATGACGATGCGCGACCAGGACGATGGCGGCCATCACCAGCGGCACCACCGGATAGATGGCGAATTCCGCAAAGGCGCCACGAAAATAGTGATCGAGCAGATGATAGGGCGCGGCCATGTACAGGATCGCGCCGAGCAAGGCCGGCCGCCGCTCGATGCCCAGCAATCTCAACCACGCGAACATCGCGCCGCCCGACGCCCAAAGCAGCACGACGGACGTGAGCGACAAGCGCCACGATGTCGAGAGCGCATCGAACGTCACGAGCCTGAGCAGCGCATCGGCCCAAAAGGCGAGCGGCGGATAGAAGTAGAAGCTCGGCGCGCCGAGCCCGTTGAAGGAGTCCGGCAGCCAGCGCGGATAGAGGATGCCGGCGCGGACCTGATCGGAGAACTGCGCGGCCCAGGTGAGATTGTGCAGCGAGCTGTTGGTGGGGAGCGTCCCCCAGATCAGCGACGGCAGCATCAGCACGACCGCCACTGCCGCCATCACGGCAAGCGGTCGCTGGAGCATCATGTTATTCGGCAGCTTGCCTCTGGGCCGCGCGGTCGGGCGTCAGCGTGTAGGTCGTGAAGCTCTTGTTGAGCGCGGGCATCGGGCAGGCTTCGAGATGGCCTTCGCCCGGCCGCATCAGGATCATGGCCGAGGTGGCGACCATGGCGCCTCGGTTGTTCGGCCGCGGCGGACGGCAGACCGAATAGGGCGAGGCGTAATCGTCGAAGAAGGCCTGGCGGAAATCCTCGAGCGTGAGCTTGCCGCGCTTCGGCGCCAGCTGATCGCGCACGCGCTTGTCGCGATAGATCGAATCGGGCGTCTCGGCGAGGCCGGTATCCCTGACCTTGGCGCGCGCGGCTTCCGAGATCCAGTGATTGGCGTGGACGTAGAGGCCGCGATCGGGCGCCACCCAGAAGGTCTCGTCGGGCGCACATTCGAAGCCGAAGGCCTCGCCACCGCAATGGCTGACCGCCATGTGGTTTGAGCCCAGCCGATGCGTCTGGAAGATCGTGCGCACGGCGAGCGCCAGATGCTCGGCCTCCAGCACCTTGCGGCGGATGAAGGGCAGCGGCACGCCCTGCCCGCGCGTGTAGTCGCGGTCGCATTCCAGCGCGTTGGCGGTGAGGCCGATGCCGGCCGAGTTGAGGCCCGAGCGCGCGAGACCGCCCGCCTCGGTGAAGGTCAGGATATCCGGCCCATCCTCGCGCCGAATACGCAGCACGACGCCGGTCTCCGCGCACTCCGCCCGCCAGTCCCAGTTCTGGCCGTGCAGCAGCACGCCGTCGGCCGAGGCCTCGGGCAGCGCGAAGGCCGCGGTGCAGCCGTCGGGGAAATGCTTCTCGACCTGCTGCTTGCGGGCGGCCGAGACCATCTCGGTGCGGGCGTTCATCAGCATGATGCCGGCGAAGGGCTGGCCTGATCCTTCGGCGACGCCTTTCATCTCCTCGACGTAGGTCGCATCGAATTTCTCGACGATCGGCACCATCGCCTGCGCACGACGCTCGAGATCCTTCCATTCGACGTCGTTCTTGAGCAGCAGTTCCGAATACATCGCGATGCCACGCTTGATGCGATCGGGCACCGCCTTGCCATGCTGGCGGCCTCGCTCGAACGGGCTACCCGACAAATCGATCAACGGGAACGGTGCGTAAGCCATCACGGCCTCCCCAGCAGTGCTTGCCGGAAACGATCCTTGAGATGCGCGCCGTCCTGCGGCGGCATCACGAACTCGAGCTTCTCGACCATCACCTTCACGAGGCGGAAGACCGGGCCCTTCTTGGTGCGGAGATCCTTCACGAGCTGAGGCACGTCGCTCTCCTCGCGCACGGTGGCGGTGTCGGCGATGCCGCAGCCCTTGGCGATCAGGGCGAGATCGGCGCCGGAGCCCGAGTTGGTCGGGCCGTTGTTGCGCGGGCTGGTGTGGCTCGCCTGGTTGCCGGTCTCGCCGAACTTCTCGTTGTCGAGCACGCAGATCGCGAGATTGTCCGGCTGCTGGCTGGCCACGGTGGCGAGGCAGCTCACGACCATCATCAGGTCGGCGTCGCCGGTGATCACCAGCACGCGCTTGGTGGGCTGCGCGAGGGCGAGGCCCAAGCCCATCGGCACCGTGCCGCCCATCGCGCCCCACAGCGGCATGTTGAGCGGCCGGTCGCCCGCATTGGTGATGTCCCAGTTCGACGAGCCGAGGCCGCCCAGCACCAGGAGGTTGTCGTCGGCGCCGGCGAGGATCTTCTTCACCAGCGGGCGGCGTTGCAGGGTGGCGCTCATGCGGTCTTCTTTCCGAAATCCTTGATGCCGATCATCTTCTGGCGCAGCAGCACCGCGACGGCCTGGCCGCCGTTGAAGGCCGAGCGCGCGGCGTGATCGACGGTGGTCTTCACGTCCTCCACCTTGTCGACCGACATGACCAGCACGCCCATCGCTTCCAGCACCTTGGGCGTGCCCTGGCCCATCGGGTACTGCCAGGAATTGAACTCGCCCGGCTCGCCGCGCATCGTGATGAGCGTCAGGAACGGAAAGCGCAAGGTCTTGGTGAGGCCCATCAGGTTGATGGTGTTGCCCACGCCCGAGCTCTGCATCAGCAGCACCGACCGCTGGCCGCCCAGCCACGCGCCGGCGGCAAGCGGAATGCCTTCCTCCTCCGTCGTGAGTGCGATGGTGCGGATGGAGTTCGACGTCTGGCAGGCCTCGATCAGCCGGGAATGGCCGGCGTCAGGAACGTGATAGACCTGCTTGATGTCGTGGTCCTGCAGGACCTCGAAAATCTGGTCGCGCCAATCGGTTACGCCTTGCTGCACGCATCGAACTCCCGTGATTCGGCGGCACTTTAGACCATCTGGCGCCAATCGCCGATTGCCGTCGGACCGATATGTGAAATCGCCCTGAAGTCGATATGATCCCCGCTTCGGGTTGAATTCGCCAGGATCCCCATGACCACCCAGTCGTCCGACTATGGCCGTTTGTTCTTTCAAACAGAGGTGTTCCGCGACGGCCGGCTGGCCGAGCGGCGCCCGCGGCCGGGCGATGCCGTCATCGAGCGGGAAAGACGCGTGCCCGTGTTCCGCGATTGCGACGTGCTGGTCGTGGGCGGAGGACCGGCCGGCACAGCGGCGGCGATCTCGGCGGCGCGGGCCGGCGCCGATGTCGTGTTGGTCGAGCGGAGCAACCATCTCGGCGGACTGTCGACCGGCGGCCTCGTGATCTGGATCGATCGCATGACCGACTGGTCCGGCCAGAGGGTCATCGCGGGCATCGCTGCGGAACTGCTCGACCGCCTGCCGGCGGGCGCCGTCGTTGGCCCCCCACGTGCCGCCTGGGGCAGCGCCGACGCCGCGACCGCGGCCTATTGGAAGGAGCGGACCGCGGCCTTTCACGGCATCGTCACCTGGGCGCCGACGATCGACCCGGAGCACCTGAAGCTTTTGAGCCAGGAGCTGGTGGTCGGTGCCGGCGTGCACCTCACGCTGCATGCCTGGGCCTCGACGCCCATCATGGAGGACGCCGGACGGGTCGGCGGCATCGTCTTCGAGAGCAAGGAGGGACGGCTCGCGATCCGCGCCAAGGTGACGATCGACTGCACCGGCGACGGCGACATCCAGCATCGTGCCGGCGCGGCCAGCGAAAGCGACGTCGACGACAGCGACATCCACCACTGCATGAACACCGCCTGGCTGTTTGGCGGAGTGAATATGCCGGATTGGCTGGCGTTCAAGACCGGCAATGCCGACGGCTTCAAGAGCTTCATGGAGCGTGGGCGCGCCTCGTGCGGCGGCTTCTTCGAGCGGCCCTATACGTCGTGGCGCGACGATGTCGCGCTGTTCATGGGGCCGAGACTGGCCGGCTACTCGGCGGTGAATGTCGAGGACCAGACGGAGGTCGAGATCCGATCGCACCGGCTGATGGCGCAGCATCTCGCGGTCTACCGCGAGCACGCGCCGGGCTTCGCCAACGCCTACTTGATGCTGTCGGCGCCGCAACTCGGCGTCAGGCATGCGCGGCGCCTGATCGGCGTCGGGCGCGTGACGCGCCAGGACTGGACGGATGGCACACCGCGTCCCGACGAGATCGGTGTCTCGCCGTCGCTGTCGCCGAAGTTTCCGCTCGTCTCCGTGCCCTACAGCTGCCTGGTGCCGCGTGACGTCGACGGCCTGCTGGTCGCCGGCCGGCACATCTCCTGCGATGCGACCAGCCACTCGTTCCTGCGCGAGATCCCGCAATGCTGGCTGACCGGTCAGGCGGCCGGCGCCGCCGCGGCGCTGGCCGCCGCCGGGAAATGCCAGCCGCGCGCCGTGCCGACCGCGGCGCTGCAGGCGCTGTTGCAGAAGCAGGGCGCCGTTCTGCGCCCGTCGGATATGGCGGCCGCAGCGGCGAAATGATCGCCCGGAGCGTGATCTACCGTGACGCGACCTCGCGCAGCTTCAGTCTCGCCGTGCGCACCATCATGCTGTCGCCGGGCTGCAGCACGCGTCCGTCGCTCGCCCGCACCTGCAGCTTGGGCACCGGCTGGCCGTGCGCGCGATCGACGAGGCGCGCCTGCGGGCCGTCGGTCGGCGCATTGTCCTGGCCCCATTGCGCGAGCGAGACCAGCACGGGGTAGAGCGCGCGGCCTTTGTCGCTGAGGCGATATTCCTGGTAGGCGCTGTCGGCCGCCGGCAGCTGCTCCAGCACCCCGCTCTCGACCAGGCTGCGCAGCCGCCGGGTCAGGATGTTCTTGGACACGCCCAGCCCCTTCTGGAAGTCGCTGAAGCGCCTCGTGCCGCGCATGGCGTCGCGCACGATCAGCAGCGACCACCAGTCGCCGATGACGTCCAGCGAGCGGGCGATGGGACAGGCCGCCCCCGAAAGCTTCTTGCGCCTCATGAGATAACCTCTTGCGAGTCTGGTTGCATAATAGAACAAGTTCGGGCCTACTCCAACTGGTTCCATCATGAAACCTCGTGCGTAGGAGTGCCTGCATGTCCGATATCGCCGCCGCCCGTCCCGACGAGATCGAGGTCGAGGCCCGCCCCCTGACGGCGGACGAGCGCAAGGCGCGGGCCCGGGCGCGCATGCTGCACGGGCCGATCGTCTCGACCCTGGTGAAGATGGCGCTGCCGACCATCGGCGTGATGGTGGCGCAGACGGCCGTCGGCATCGCCGAGACTTATTACGTGGGCTTCCTCGGCACCGATGCGCTGGCGGGCGTGGCGCTGGTCTTCCCGATCTTCATGCTGATGACGACCATGTCGAACGGCGGCTTCGGCAGCGGCGTCGCCTCGTCGGTCGCGCGGGCGATCGGCGCGGGCCGGCAGCGCGATGCCGACTCGCTCGTCTTCCATTCGATCGTGCTCGCGATCATCTGCGGCGCGGCGTTCAGCGGCGCCATCCTGCTTGCCGGTCCGCCGCTCTATCGCGCGCTCGGCGGCCGCGATGCCTCGCTCGACGCGGCGCTGCAGTATTCCAACATCCTGTTCTCCGGCGCGATCGCCGTCTGGATCGTGAACTTCATCGCCGCGGCCTTGCGCGGCTCGGGCAACGTCAAGGTGCCGGCGCTGGTGACGCTGGTCGGCGCGCTGGTGATGATCCCGCTGTCGCCCGCCTTCATCTTCGGCTTCGGCCCGATCCCGCGCATGGGCATCGCGGGCGCGGGTCTCGCCTTCAACCTCTACTATGCAGGCGCGCTGATCGTGATGCTGCGCTACCTGCGCTCGGGCCGCTCGGGCCTTGCGCTCTCGATCGCGCCGCTCGAGCGCCGGCTGTTCGCCGACATGCTGCGGGTCGGCCTGCCGACGGCGATCAACGCCGTGCAGACCAATCTCTGCGTGATCCTGGTCACCGGCGCGGTCGGCCTGTTCGGCACGGCGGCGATCGCGGGTTACGGCACAGCCTCGCGGCTGGACTATGTGCTGATCCCGATCCTGTTCGGCCTGTCGGCGGCGGTGCTCACCATGGTCGGCATCAACGTCGGCGCCGGCAACAGCCGCCGGGCTCATCGCATCACGCTGATCTCGGGCCTGATCGGGGCTCTCCTCACCGGCGTGATCGGCCTTGTCGCCGCGATCTTTCCCGGCTTGTGGCTGCACATCTTCACGCACGACGCCGAGGTGCTCGCGCCCGGCACCACCTATCTCAGCATCGTGGGCCCGCTCTACGCGCTCTACGGCTTCGGTTTCGTGGCGTCCTTCGCGGGCCAGGGCGCGGGCAAGGTGCTGTGGCCCTCGGTGGCCGTGACCGCGCGCCTGATCGTGGCGGCGGGCGGCGGCTGGATCGCCGTGACGGGCTTCGGCGGCACCATGACCACGCTCTCGATCATCGTCGCCGTCTCGTTCGTCGTGTACGGCGGCTCGGCCGCGATGATCCTGGTCTCGCGCTGGGTGCCTAGAAAGGTTTGAGCACGGCCAGGAACACGATGGCGACCATCAGCAAGGTCGGCACCTCGTTCCACCAGCGATAGAAGCGGGCCGGCCGCACATTGCGGTCGGCCGCGAAGTCCTTGCGCCAGCGCCCGTAGAGGTGATGGACGACGGTGAGGGCGACCACGAAGCACATCTTCGCGTGCCACCAGCCGGCCAGCCACCACTCGCCTTTCCAGGCGAGCGCCAGGCCGAACAGCCAGACGGCGATCATCGCGGGATTCATGATGCCGCGATAAAGCCGCCGCTCCATCACCTTGAAGGTCTCGCTCTGGGCCGAGCCCTTCTCCGCCTCGGCGTGATAGACAAAGAGGCGCGGCAGGTAGAGCAGGCCCGCCATCCAGGCGATGACCGCGATGATGTGCAGCGCCTTCAGGACGTCGTACACAGGCTGCTCCGGACCAGGTTGGCGAGGCCGTGGATGAACAACGGATGCGTGCCCACGGTCGGCACGCGCACGTAGATCGGAACGCCCTTCTCCTTCGCAAGCGTTCGATAGTCCATGTCGAGCTCGACCAGCGTCTCGGAATGTTCCGACACGAAGGACAGCGGATAGAGCACGATGCCGGCCTTGGTCCGGCCGGCGCGCTCGATCTCCGATTCGGTCGAGGGCCCGATCCATTTCAGCGGGCCCACGCGGCTCTGGTAGCAGACCGACCAGTCGACGCCGCCCAGATGCTCGGCGATCGCCGCCGCCGACTGCTCGACCTCGCGCTGATAGGGATCGCCCGCCTTCACGATCTTCTCCGGCAGACCGTGTGCGGAGAAGAGCACGCGCTTGGGGCCTGCGCCCGCCTCGGCAAGGCCCTGCTTCACGAGCTCGATAGACGCCGCGATGAAGCCCGGCTCGGTGGGATAGCTCCGTACTTCGGTGGTCGGCACCTTGAACGTCGCCGCTTCCTTCCAGGCCTTGAACGACGAGGCCGTGGTCGTGGTCGAGAATTGCGGATAGAGCGGCAGCAGCACGATGCGATCGGGCGCGAAGCGCTTCACCGACTGCACGACCCGCTCGGTCATCGGATGCCAGTAGCGCATGCAGACATAGCCGCGCCATTCATGCTCGCCGCCCAAAGCCTCCTCGAGCGCCCGCGCTTGCGCCTCGGTCTGGCCGAGGATGGGCGAACCGCCGCCGATCTTCTCGTAGATGCCGATCGCCTTGGGCGTGCGGCGCGAGGCGATGAAGCGCGCGAGCGGCAGGCGCAGCCACGTCGGCAGCGTGATGATTGCGGGATCGCTGAACAGATTGCGCAGGAACGGTCCGACGGCCTCCAGCGAATCGGGTCCGCCCAGATTGAACAGGATGACCGCGATCTTCACTTCATGTCCTCCCCATTCAAATGGGGAGGTGGCGCGGTAATCCTGGCGATTTTCGAGCACAGCTCGAAAACGCAAGACGAAGGAGTCATGAGCACCCGCACCGTAGCCTCTGACCCCTCCGTCGTCGTATGACGACGACACCTCCCCATCCGAATGGGGAGGAGAAGACGTTTGATCTTCATGGCGTGGTCGAAGGCTGCCAGTTGCGCACGATCTCGACCAGCTCGGCGACGTGATCGGGCGGCGTCTCGGGCACGACGCCATGGCCGAGATTGAACACGAACGAGCCGTGGCCGAGCTTGTCGAGGATGCGCGTCGCCTCGCGCTCCATGGCCGCGCCGCCCACGACCAGCATGCGCGGATCGAGATTGCCCTGGATGCAGATATGCGGCTGCAGCTCGCGCGCCGCCCAGTGCGCGCCGATGCCGGTGTCGATCGACAGAGCGGCGAAAGCGTCGGTGCGGCGATACATCAGCGCCGCCGGTCCCACGGCGCGCGGAAAGGCGATGATCGGCGTCCTGGGATGGCGCGCCCGCAGACCGTGGGCGATGCGGACCATGGGTTCGAGCGACCAGCCGAAGAGCTGCTCCTCCGGCAGCACGCCCGCCCAGGAATCGAAGAGCTGCACGGCATCGACGCCAGCGTCGACCTGGTTGGCGAGATGATCGACGATCGCCTCCACCAGCAGGTCGATCAGGATCCCGAAGGAATCGGGATGGCGATAGGCCCAGTCCTTCACCTTGGCGAACTCGCGACTGCCTCCGCCTTCCAGCATGTAGCAGGCAAGCGTGAACGGCGCGCCGGCAAAACCCAACAGCGCCTTGTCTTTCGGCAAGGCCGCCCGCGTCTGCCGGATCGCATCGTAGACTGGCTTCAGATATTCGCCGAGCCGCGCGCGGGAGAGCTGGCCGAACTGCGCGGGATTGGTGATCGCCTCGAGCTTCGGCCCCTCGCCCACTTCGAACCAGACCTTCTGGCCGAGCGCATCGGGCACGACCAGGATGTCGGAGAAGATGATCGCCGCATCGAGCCCGAAGCGCTTGATCGGCTGCAGCGTGACTTCGGTCGCCTTGTCGGGCGTGTAGCAGAAATCGAGGAAGGACTTGGTCGTTGCCCGCACCGCGCGATACTCCGGCAGGTAACGTCCTGCCTGCCGCATCAGCCAGATCGGCGGCGTCGGAAAGCGGACTCCGGCCAGGGTCTGGAGAAGCTTCCCGCCGGTCAAAGGCTCATCCTCATGCCTATCCTCTTACTCTATTCATAATAGGTAGTAGGAGTCGTTGAGCGTGTGGAGCGCGGGGATCGGTGCTTTTCGACTCCTGCCCCCAGCCGCCTGTGGATCGGAAAAGTGCGATTCAAGGGCCTGTCCGGCGGCGATTCCCGATTCGCAGATCATTCCCCCAGGCTTATCCGCACGGGAAGACTGTCGGGATGCTGCGGGCGAGTCATGATCTGAATCGGACCGATCCCGGGACTCGGGCCCCTTGTCCCCGCTTTGCCGCCTGCAATCCCGCGTTTCTCCCGCCTGTCCTGTGGGATAAAGTCGGGCCGTGGCCGCCAATCGCAACTTCCACGTCCATCTCGTCTCCGACTCCACGGGTGAAACCGTGTCGAGCGTGGCGCGCGCCTGCCTCGTGCAATATGAGGGCGTGTTCGTGCAGGAGCATGTCTGGTCGCTGGTGCGCACCAAGGGCCAGATGGAGAAGGTGATGCAGGCGGTCGAACGCGACCGCGGTCCGGTGCTCTACACGCTGGTCGATCCCGACCTGCGCGATGCCGTGCGCGATCATTGCCGGCGCCTGCAGCTGCCGTGCGTCGGCGTGCTCGATCAGGTGATGAGCGTACTGGCCGTGCATTTCCATTCCAAGAGCGAGCAGTGGCCGGGCCGCCAGCATCAGCTCGACGAGGGCTATTTCGACCGCATCGACGCCATGCACTACACGCTGGCGCACGATGACGGCCAGTCGACGCACGATCTCGAGGATGCCGACGTGATCCTGGTCGGCCCCTCGCGCACGTCGAAGACGCCGACCTGCGTCTATCTCGCGAACAGGGGCGTGCGTGCGGCCAACGTGCCTCTCGTGCCCGCCGTGCCGCCGCCACCCGAGCTGGAATCGGCCAAGCGGCCGCTGGTCGTGGGGCTGATCACCGATCCCGACCGGCTGGTGCAGATCCGGGTCAATCGGCTGCGGCTCCTGCAGCAGGAAACCGAGACCGAGTACACCGACATGGATCGCGTGCAGAAGGAGATCCAGGAAGCGCGGCGTCTCTACGCGCGGCGCAAGTGGGCGACCATCGACGTGACGCGCCGCTCGATCGAGGAGACGGCGGCCGCCATCCTGCAGATGCTGACGGTGCGCCGCGAGCAGAGGATGCAGGCCCAATAGTGGAGGCGCCGATGCGTTCGCCTCGTTTCCTGTTCCTGGCGATCCTGTTCTTCTCGTCCACGGCGCTCGCCGCCGAGAGCATCGAAGTGAAGCGCGGCGAGGACCTGATGGTCTTCGGCAACTGCGTGCCCAGGATGTTGGTCGAGAACAAGACGAACGATACCGTCGGCTATCTGCAGATCGACCTCGAGCTCACTCTCGTCGACGGACGCAAGAAGATCGTCGAGCTCAAGTCCGCCTATCGCGGCGGCATCGATCGTCCGATCGCGCCGAAGGGACATCTCATCTTGCAGCAGCATCTCGACGAGTCGACGGCGCTGGGGGCGCCGTGCAAGGACGTCACGGCACGCAAGGTCGCCCGCGTCCTTTGCGAGGCAGCGGGACGGAGCTGCGCCTACTTCGTGAAGGTCGATCCGTAAGGTCCGGGAGGAACGAATGGCCAATGTGCTCGATCCCTACATGGTGGATTCCGAGGTCTCCTTCCTCGACCGCGCGCGCATCCAGGCGCAGGTGCTGGTGCCGGTGATCCGCGCGCTGCGCGAGGAGCTGGGCAAGGAGAAGGCCGATGCGCTGGTGAAGACGGCGCTGGGCGCCTGGTCGCGCCAGGTCTTCGCCGAGATCGGCAAGACGGTCGAGGGCAGCGGCCGGCGGCGCTGGGGCAAGATGCAGGGCGCGCTGAACGAGATCTCGCTGCCCGGCGTCGATGCCACGGAGCCGGTGAAGGACGAGGGCAAGCTCGAGTTCGATGTCACGCGCTGCCGCTACGCCGAATTCTTCCGCGAGCTGAACGAGCCCGAACTCGGCGCGCTGCTGATGTGCCAGACCGACTTCGACATCGCCGCCACCAGCAACGGCGAGGTCACGCTCGAACGCCGGCAGACGATCATGCAGGGCGCGTCGAGCTGCACCTTCCGTTACAGGTTCGCGCCGCGCTCCTGATCTAGAGGCGCCGGCGTTCGCCGCCGCGGCCGGCGACCAGCTCGCCCAGGAAGCGGCGCACGGTGTTCACCGGAATGGCGAAGCCGATGCCGACATTGGCGCCGCTCGGGCCGATGATGGCGGAGTTGATGCCGACCAGATTGCCCTCGAGGTCGACCAGCGCGCCGCCCGAGTTGCCGGGATTGATGGCGGCGTCGGTCTGCAGGTAGTTCTCACGGCCGTTCTCGAGGCCCGAGCGATGGGTGGCGCTGATGATGCCGTGCGTCACCGTCTGGCCGATCCCGAAGGGATTGCCGATGGCGATCACATAGTCGCCGACCTGCAGCGTATCGGCATTGCCCAGGGGAATGGCGACGAGGTTCGAGGCGGCGACCTGGACCACCGCCAGGTCGGCCGCACGGCTGCCGCCAACCAACCGTCCGCGCAGCCGCCGCCCGTCCGCCAGGGTGACGGCGATCTCGTCGGCATGCTCGATGACGTGATAGTTGGTGACGATCAACCCTTCGCGGCCATTGACGATGACGCCCGAGCCCACGGCCTGGATCTCGCGCTCGATCGGCCCCTGCGGGATATCGAAGAACTGGCGGAAGATCGGATCGTTGAACAGCGGGTTCTGCTCCATCGCCACCCGGCCCTTGATGGCGATGCTGACGACCGACGGGGCGACCCTGCGGACCAGCGGCGCGAGGGTGGGCGGGGCGAGGATTTGCGGGTTGGAGGCCGGCTGCGCCTCCGCACCGCCCGTCACCAGGCAGGCCGAAAGGGCGACAAGCACGACAGCGATCAGGCGCATGGCATATCTCCGCGGCGGTCCCCGGAGGCCGATTTTCCTCACCAGTTAGGGCGTCAATGGGGCAATCGTTCGCTAGGAATCCTAGTGGCCGCCGCCATCGCCCCCGCCGAACCGCGTTCCAGGGTCGTCGTGGAACGGTCCAGGTTTGACGCCGCGCGAGCGAAGCAGCCAGACGAACAGCGTTGGAATGAAAACGAGAAGAGCAACCAGGATCGCGATGGTGAGATACATGCGATCCTCCTGCGCTACTCCGCCGCCGCCTTCGCCGGTTCGAACCTCGCATCGAAGTCGCGGATGGATTTCTCGACCTCTTCGCCGACCTGTTTGAGCTTGTCCTGGTTCATGATCTTCAGGCCGAACATGTCCTTCACGTAGAACACGTCGACGGCACGCTCGCCGTAGGTCGTGATGTGCGCCGAGGCGATCTGCAGGCTGCAGCGCGTGAGCGCACGCGTGACGACATGCAGGAAGCCCGGCCGGTCGCGGCCGTTGACCTCGATCACGGTGAAGGTGTCGGACGCGTTGTTGTCCATCAGCACGCGCGGCTCGACGGTGAAGACGCGATCGCGCTTGGGCCAGCTCGGCCGCTGACCGTCCAGCTCGCGCTGGATGTCGAGGCGGTTGGAGAGCGAGAGTTCCACACGCGCTGCCAATCGGGCGAGGCGCTGCGGGCCGTCGAACGGCTTGCCTTCGAGGTCCTGGATCCAGAACGTGTCGAGCGCCATGCCGTTGGCGAGGGTGAAGATCTTGGCGTCGACGATGTTGGCGCCGCTGATCGCCATGGCGCCCGCGAGGCGCGCGAACAGGCCGTGCGTGTCGAGCGTGTAGATCGTGACCTCGGTCACCGAGCGGTTGGCGTCGATGCGATGCTCTATGGCGAGCGGCTGGCGGTCGCGCTCGGCGCGGCGCACCAGCTCGGCCTGGCGGGCCAGCGTCTCGGGCTCGAAGGAAAGCCAGTAGGGTGCGTAGCCGCGCGCGAAATGTTCGTCCTTGTCCTTGTCGCTCCAGCCCGGCAGCAGCTTGGCGACCTCGCCCTGGATCGCCTTGATGCGCTCGGCGCGGCCGCCGGCGAGCGTGCCGCCCGACATGACGCGCTCCGCCGCGTTGTAGAGCTGGCGCAGCAGCGAGGCCTTCCAGCCGTTCCAGACATTGGGTCCGACCGCGCGGATGTCGCACACGGTCAACACCAGCAGCAGCTTCAGCCGTTCGGGCGACTGCACGAGTGCCGCGAAGCTCTCGATGGTCTTGGGATCCATCAAGTCGCGCTGGAACGCGGTCGCCGACATGGCGAGGTGATAGCGCACCAGCCAGGCCACGGTCTCCGTCTCGGCCGCGCTCAAGCCCAGCCGCGGCCCGAGCTGCATCGCGACATCGGCGCCCAGCACCGAGTGATCGCCGCCGCGGCCCTTGGCGATGTCGTGCAGCAGCACCGCGAGATAGAGCACCGGCCGCGACACGATCTTGTGCACGATCTCGGCCGACAGAGGATGGTCTTCCTTGAGAGTGCCGTTCTCGATGCTGGCGAGGATACCGATGGCGCGGATCGTGTGCTCGTCGACCGTGTACGTGTGGTACATGTCGTGCTGCGTCTGCGCGACGACGCGCCCGAAATCAGGCACGAAGCGGCCGAACACGCCCGCCTCGTTGAGACGCCGCAAGGTCGTCTCCGGGTCGTTCTTCGAGGTCAGCATCTCCATGAAGAGACGATTGGCCTCGGGATCGGTGCGCAGCCGGTCGACCAGGCGGATGCTCTGCGTGATCAGGCGCAAGGTCGCGGGATGGATGTCGAGCCCGTTCTCCTGCGCGACATGGAACAGGCGCAGGATCGCGACGGGATCCTTCTGGAAGGCATCGGCGCCCGGCGCACCGAGACGATCGCCTTCGAGACGGAAGCCCGAGAGCTGGCGCGGACGCAGGCTCTGCCACAGTGCTGCAAGCTTGGGCTTGCGGCGACGGCTGTCTTCCAAAGCGGCGACGAAGATGCGCGTGAGGTCGCCCACGGTCTTGGCCGTGAGGAAGTAGTGCTTCATGAAGCGCTCGACGCCGCGGCTTCCCGGCCGGTCCTGGTAGCCGAGACGCGTCGCGATCTCGCGCTGGAGATCGAAGGACAGGCGATCGTCGGCGCGGCCGGTCAGATAGTGGATGTGGCAGCGCACGGTCGAGAGGAAGCGCTCGGCGCGATCGAAGTGGCGCGCCTCCTCCGCCGTCAGCACGCCCTTGGCGACCAGCTCCTCGGCATGCTCGACGCGGTAGAGGTACTTGGCGATCCAGAACAGCGTGTGCAGGTCGCGCAGGCCGCCCTTGCCCTCCTTGACGTTGGGCTCGACGACGTAGCGCGAATCGCCCATGCGGCGATGACGCTCGTCGCGCTCGGTGAGCTTGGCCTCGACGAAGTCGCGGCCGTCGCCCGAGGCGAACAGCTGCGCGTATCTCTTCTGCAGGTCGTCGCAGAGCGCCTTGTCGCCCCAGATGTACCGCGCCTCGAGCAGCGCCGTGCGGATCGTGTGATCGCGCTCGGCGTAGCGCAGGCTCTCCTCGACCGTGCGCGTGGCGTGACCGACCTTGAGGCCCAAGTCCCACAGCAGGTAGAGCATGTACTCGACGATCTGCTCGCCGCGCGGCGTCTGCTTGTAGGGACGCAGGAACAGGAGATCGAGATCGGACAGTGGCGCGAGCTCGCCGCGGCCGAAGCCGCCGGTCGCCATCACGCCCAGCCGCTCGGCGGCGCTGGGATTGGCCGCAGGGAAGACCCGGCCGTCGGCGAAATCGAAGATCACGCGGACCAGCTGGTCCATCAGGAACGAGGTCGCGACCAGCACCGCCGGCCCGTCATTCTTGAGTGGCCCCGGTTCCTCGAAGCGGCGGCGGATCTCGGCCCGCCCGGCCGCCAGCGCCTCGCGCAGCAGGCCGAGCACCGAAGGCCGGGGCGGCTCGTTGCCGGGCGGCAAGTCCTCGACCAGGCGCTCCAGCCCCTCTTCCAGCGCACGGCGCCGCACAATCGTGCGGCGGTCCGGAATGCGGTCGTAGGGCGTCGGCATGGAGGCGATATTACCTACAGAAACGGGGGTAAAATAGGGACCATGGTTGTCACCCTTGCCGTCTTCACCAAGAACAACGTCAACCCGGCCTATACGGCCGCCCGCCTCGCCGCCGACCGGGTCGCGGCCGAAGCGGGCGCGCGGACGGTCCACTACGTCCCGGAGGCGCCCGACGATGTCGGCCAACAAAAGGCCCTCGCGGCCCAAGCGCTGGCGGCGCGGCCCGACGCGGTGCTCCTGAACCCGGCCGACGATGTGAAGCTGGCGGAAAACGTCGAGCGCTTCACGGCCGCGGGCATCCCGACCGTGACCTTCATCAATCGCCTGCCGGGCCAGGGCATCGCCTTCGTGGGCTCCGACGACAGAGCGATCGGGCGCAGCACGGCGACGGCGCTTTGCCGCAAGCTCGGCCGAGGCAAGATCGTCGGCCTCGAAGGCCTCGCCGCGGTGCCGACCAGCCGGGCCCGCGTCGAGGGCCTGCGCGAGGCGGTCGCGGCCCATCCCGGCATCGAGCTGCTGGGCCTCGGCGTCGGCGAGATGATGCAGGCGCCCGGAAAGCGTGCCATGGCGGCGCTGCTCGCTCGGCATGAGAAGATCGACGGCGTGTGGGCGGCCAACGACCTGATGGCGCTCGGCGCGCTGGAAGCGCTCGGCGACGCCGGCGGCACGGCCATCGTGACCGGCATCAACGGCCTGCCCGCGGCCATCGACTGCATCGAGCGCGGCACGATGCTCGCCAGCGCCGATTTCAGCGCCTTCAACATCGCGGCCATCGCCACGCGCGCCGCCTTGCGGCACCTCGCGGGCCAGCCCGTGCCGCGCGAGATCATGGTGCCGGCCGAGCTGATCGACCGGGCAAATTGCGCACGCTGGAAGGTTCCGTTCGAGCAGCGGCCCTGTCCCGCCTGGGACGAAATCGTTCGGAAATAATGGGATAATCGGCCGATGAAGCGCCGCCTCGCTCTCAAATGCGTACTTTTGCGGACTTTGCTTACTTTTGCGCTCCTTCCGGCGCCCTGGGCCTCGGCGCAGACCCGTCCGCCCGCGGCGACCGCGAGCCAGATCGACATCAACTCGGCGAGCCGCGACGATCTCATGAGCCTCGACGGCATCGGTGAGGTGCGCGCCGACGCGATCATCCGCTCGCGGCCCTTCAAGGCCAAGACCGAGCTGGTCGACCGGCACATCATCCCCGAGGAGCTCTACATGAAGCTCGCCGACAAGGTGCAGGCGCGCCCCGTCGCGGCGCCCACGCCCACACCGAAGCGGTAAGGCGTGGACAGCGCCACGATCTACGCGCTCGGCACGCCGACACCGTCGCGCGCGGCGCCGGGTGCGATCTCGGTCATTCGCTTGAGCGGACCGCGCGCGATAGACGCGCTGATCTTCCTGACCGAGCGGCGCGCGTTCGAGCGTGGCTATTCGGCGCGCGAGCCCGCCCTGCCCGAGCCGCGCGTGATGACCGTGCGCACGCTCTTCGATCCGGTGACGGCGGAAGTGATCGATCGCGGGCTCGTCGTCTGGTTCGAGGCGCCGCGCAGCGAGACCGGCGAGACGATGGCCGAGCTGCATCTCCATGGCGGCCGCGCCGTGGTGAACGCGGCCCTCAGCGCGATCCAGAAGCTGGGCTTCTGCCGCCTGGCCGAGCCGGGCGAGTTCACGCGCCGCGCCTTCGAGAACCACAAGCTCGACCTCACCGCCGCCGAAGCCATCGCCGATCTCGTCGCGGCCGAGACCGACCGGCAACGCCGCCAGGCGATGCAGCAGATGGATGGCGCGCTGCGCCACCTCTACGAGGACTGGCGCACGATGGGTTTGCGTGCGCTCGCTCATCTCGAAGCCGCGATAGATTTCCCCGACGAGGACCTGCCCGCGGGCCTCGCCGACGAAACCAAGACCGACATCGCCCGCCTGCGCGATGAGATCGCCGCGCACCTGGAGGACAAACGTGGCGAGCGGCTGCGCGAGGGTTTGCACATCGCGATCATCGGCCCACCCAACGCCGGCAAGTCCTCGCTGCTCAACCTGCTGGCCAGACGCGACGCGGCCATCGTGTCGGAAACCGCCGGCACGACGCGCGACGTGATCGAGGTGCATCTCGACATCGGCGGCTGGCCCGTCGTGCTCGCCGACACCGCGGGCTTGCGCGAGTCAGCCGACGCGATCGAGCAGGAAGGCGTGCGCCGCGCCAAGGCGCGCGCCGAAAACGCCGATCTCCGCCTGCTGGTGCTCGATGCCTCGAGCGACTGGAAGCGCGAGATGACCGAGCTCACGCGCTTGAGCGGCTGGAACGCCGCGCAGGACATCGTGGTCGTGAACAAGGTCGATCTTGCGACCATAGACGCCGTCGGCATCGCGCCTCTCTCCACCAAAAGCGGCGACGGCCTGCCCGAGCTGCTCGCGCGCCTGGAGCGCGCCGCCGGTCAGCTCATGGCCGAAGGCGCCGCCCCGCCGCTCACAAGGGCCCGCCACCGCGAGGCGCTCCTTGAAGCACACCAGGCGCTCGACCGCGCATTACGATCAATGGAAGTGGCGCTGGCCGCCGAGGACCTGCGGCTCGCGATGCGGGCGCTCGGCCGGATCACGGGCACGGTGCGCATCGACGAGCTGCTCGATGTGATTTTTCGGGATTTTTGTATTGGGAAGTAAGGAGATGGGCTCGCTCCTGAAAGTCGCCGAGCAAGCTTGCCAGGATCGTAACGTCGGCCGACCCCGCTACTCACGCCTTCCACTGGCCCATTCCTCGGAAATCTCAATGTCGATGGGTACGGCAACTATTTGAGGCAAAACTGTTTTCATCTGACCAAGCAAGTGATATCCAGAACAAATAGAGAACAACTCTAAAGGCTAGGCGAGTAGAGACCCGCCCCTAAAATTGCGTTCCGATGGTTACCGACGGTGCCGTCACAAGAAAGCAGTCTCTCTAAACCTCTACGGCCCACCATATAATGTATGTTATGATCCAAAAAAGGCGACATATAGAGCGACGTCCAAGGGGGAAAATGACGGACACTGCGGCCGCTTCCGTGCGTGAATCGTATGCCGCCAAGCCGCGTTATGAGCCTCCCGCGCACTATCAAACCGTCGCATTGCATCAGCTTTTGGAAGGCACCTCGCGCTGGCGGCCCAATGATCGGTCGCAGATGGTGTTTCTTAGTCGGCTCGATTCCTCGCAGACGGCCAATGCTGTGAGTGTGTTTGCTGCTGGCGACGTCTCATTGGTCAAGCGCCCTTGCGTCTCTGTTATCGGCACCCGCAAGGTTTCGCCCGAGGGCGCGGCTCGCGCGCGGCGCGCCGCCAAGGAGCTCGCGCAACGCGGCGTCGTGGTTGTGTCCGGCTTGGCCGAAGGAGTCGATTCTGAAGCCATGATGGCTGCGATGGCTAGCGGCGGCCGCACAATTGGAGTTATTGGCACGCCCCTGAGTAGAGCATATCCAGCAAAGAATGCTGCGCTTCAGGAAGAGGTCTATCGCGATCATCTTCTAATCAGCCAGTTTGCAGAAGGAGCGTCCACACTTCGGTCTAGCTTCCCGCAGCGCAACAAGTTGATGGCGTTCATCTCGAACGCGAGCATCATTATTGAAGCGTCCGATACTTCCGGCACGCTGCACCAAGCCGCCGAATGCCAACGTTTAGGGCGCTGGCTGTTCATCGCGAGGTCTGTAGCGGAAGA
>DATJWN010000107.1:0-22533 GCA_035501235.1 Reyranella sp. | reverse complement strand
ATCACAACCCTGTCGTGCCATGTCGACAATATCATAGCCGGTGGTGTGACAGCCGCGGGCCTTAAAGGGAGCAGTTAGTTCTCCCTGACCAACGCATGGATCAAAGATGAATTTCGTCTGTGGGCGCAATTCGAGAATGCGTTTCGCGATGAATTCCGCGACGAACGCGGGTGTCGAATAGTACCCAATCTCTCGCCGATCAATCGCAGCGATGCTCATAACCGTCTTGCTGTGACGCCCCACGCTATAACCCCATATTCTCTGATGACTATTAGCATCATTCGCGATCCCTTCAGTCAAGCCGCCGAGCCGAATTGACGCACAGCTGATATCGACGCCATCCACTGTCGGACTCCGCAGGGGCACTCTTGTAGGAATGATACTTATCGTCCGTGGACCTTTTGGCATCAAAAGGTTGGTACTTCCACTATGGCTGGCCCTTCTGCGCGCGAGATAAAGGCACTCTTTGGCGCCCGTGTTCGGAGTCTCCGCAAGGCTCGCCATCTGTCTCAAGAAGCGTTTTCTAGTCTTTGCGATCTTGATCGCACTTACGTGGGTGGCATTGAGCGAGGCGAGCGCAACGTAAGCCTAGTGAACATCTCGAAGATAGCCAAAGCTCTGAAGATACAGCCTCGCGAACTATTCAGGTTCGACGATGACAAATGAAATAGACGAAACGGAGCGATATCGCGTCGAATTGGAGCAAAAGCTCCGCTCACTCATCAAGGGGATTGGGACGGTCCCGATCGGGAGGCCAGGTCAGTTTCCGTATGGTTGGCGCAAAGCAGCCAAAGGACGCACTGTTTGGCGCATCTTGGAAGAAATCATTTCGCAAAACCTTGAGGCCAAGGCGTCATCGTTGGGGCTCAATAAGTTTGCGCCCGCAGATTCGGAAGTTGGAGTCTACGACTTCTCATTCCGGTTTAAGGATTCTAAGACTATCTACGTCAATATTAAATCTGCGATTGAAGGACGTAGCCCGAGCAAAGACGACATATCGAAAGCGGATAAGTTAGTCGCGTTCTTCAAAGAGACTAAGGACCTAACATTATTCGTAGCGACCATTGAAATTCGGTTTCTTGCCGACCCGCTGGGGATCGAAATTGTCAACTGCTACGTAGTACCGACAGCTTGGCTTCCTGATGTGTACGTAAATCCGAGTAACAATGCCAACTTACAATCATCCAAGTATAAGGACGTTGCCGCTGCCGTCCGGCGTGGTCGAGCCGAGTTCGTCACATTGCTTGAAGAACAATTGGAGATTGCTCGGCAGAAGCGCTCGAAGAAACGCTGACATGCATCGCTAAGCCATGCGGAATGAAATGATCTGGACGGTCAGGTCAATTTAGGCGGCGCGCGCAAGTTGCGCGTCATTCGTGCTATGTTCCTGTGCATCGTGGCAGGTCGTGGCACTCCGTGCTCAGCAAGATCAATGGGTTAGCTTACTCATGGTCCTTGCCAAGGTCGGGGTCGAGGGTTCGAATCCCTTCGCCCGCTCCAATCTTTCTGCCAGCGATGGGATTTCCGGGCATTCTCGCCCTGGAGAAGCCTGCGTGAAACGTCCCCCCAAATGGCCTCGAGCCGGCGTCGATCTTGCGTCGAGATTTCCGGCGCGAAAGCCGCTCCCAGCCGTCACGCTGAAGGGCGATGCCGCGGCCGAGGCGATTTGCGCCGTGGTGCGCCGCATTCCGTGCGGCTGGGTCGCGACCTATGGCCAGGTCGCCACCATGGCCGGCATGCCGAGGCGCGCCCGCCTGGTCGGGCGGGTGCTGCAGCACCTCGACTCGAAGACGAACGTCCCGTGGCACCGTGTCGTCAATGCCAAGGGCGAGGTGTCGTTCAGCCTCTCACGCAACGGCGGCGACATCCTCCAGCGACGCCTGCTGGAAAAGGAAGGCGTCGAATTCGACGCCAACAACCGCATGGACTTGGAACGAAATCGCTGGCGGGACTAGATTGAGAACCGTGGCGAGGCGCATGCGAAATCCAGCCGGCGGTCGCGGCGGCCTGCACCAGCTCCTGCGGCGCCGTTCGATCATCGCCTTCCTGTTGACCCTGCCGCTCATCGTCCTGCTCGGCGTGCTGCTGGTCTATCCCACGGGCTTCGCGGTCTACCTGTCGATGCTCAACCGCGACATGAACCGCTTCATCGGGCTCGATAACTTCGCCTTCCTGTTCGGCCGCGCCTCTTTCTGGCGGGTGCTCTGGCAAACCTGCTTCTTCGCGATCGCCGCCGCGATCTTCAAGTCGACGCTCGGATTCGCGGCGGCGCATCTCGTGCACAACATCCCGCGCAAGGGCCAGCGCAAGTGGCGCGGCATGCTGCTCGTGCCGTGGGTCGTCCCGGTGGCGCTGAGCACGCTGGCCTGGCGATGGCTGCTCGACCCGTCGCACAGCGCCTTCAACTGGATCCTCCAGCATCTCGGCATGGATCGCATCTTCTGGCTGGGCGAGCCCGGCTGGGCGCGCTTCTCGGTGATCATGGTGAACGTGTGGTTCGGCGCGCCGTTCTTCATGATCATGTATCTCGCCTCGCTGAAATCGGTGCCGGAGGAGCTCTACGAGGCCGCTGCGATCGACGGCGCTTCGTGGGGACAGCGGCTGCGCTACATCACGCTGCCGATGATGCGCCACGTCATCGCCATCACGCTGCTCTTCTCCCTGATCGGCGGCTTCACCGGCTTCGACATCGTGGCCGTGCTGACCAATGGCGGCCCGCTCGGGACGACGCATGTGCTGGCCACCTCCTCGTTCCTGGTCGGCCTCATCAGCGGCAACCTTCCGCTCGCCTCGGCCATGTCGCTGTTCATGCTGCCGGTGCTGATCGTCGCCGCGAGCTATGTGCTGCTGGGCATCGCCAAGCGGGGAAGCCAGGTCTAGGAAGACGCCATGACCTCCGATGAGACGCCCGACGACGTGATCCGCCTGTGGCCCGACGGGCCGCCGTCGACGCCGGCGAGCGTGGGCCCTGAGATCGAGTTCCGAACGCCGGTGAGCGCCACGCGCGAGGCCAGGATGCTGCGCAACGTGTCGGAGCCGACGCTTGCCGTGTTCCGGCCGACAAAGGCCAACGGTGTCGGCGTGATCGTCTGTCCCGGCGGCGGCTGGCGCAGCCTGTCGATGGAGCACGAAGGCGTCGATGTCGTGCGCTGGCTGACGGCGCTGGGCTACACGGCGTTCCTGCTGAAGTACCGCCTCTGCGCCACGCCCGCGGCGCAGGCCGACTACGATGCCGAACTGGTGGCGATGCATTCGCATATCGAGCTCAGGCGCCGGGGACGCGATGCCTATCGTCTCATGAGCGACATCGTGCCGGATTCGGCGATCGCGGCGGCGCGCGAGGTGGCGAACGATGACGGCCGTCGCGCGCTCGCGATTGTCCGCGAGCGCGCCGAGGAATGGGGCCTCGATGCCGCGAAGATCGGCATGATCGGCTTCTCGGCCGGCGGGTTCCTGGCCGCCGATGTCGCGCTCGATCCGCGCGGCGCGCCGCTCGCTTTCGTGGCGACGCTCTACGGCGGCGAGACGCGCGGCCGGCCGGTGCCGGCGAATGCCCCGCCGCTCTTCGCCGTCGTCGCGCAGGACGACTGGCTGCTCTATCGGCTGGTCGAGGGCCTCTACTCCGACTGGACCGATGCCGGACGTCCCGCCGAGCTGCACATCTTCCGTCGGGGCAATCACGGCTTCGGCGTGATGAAGCAGGGCCTGCCGTCGGATCGCTGGAGCGAGCTGTTCCACCACTGGCTCGCCGACCAGGGACTGGGCTGACGGAGGCGCCTCCACCTGTTGCCGGGTTTTAGCGAAATTGCGCATACTACCGGTCGTTGCGGGGGAAGCTGATGAAAGCGCACATCGTCGGCGGCGGCTTCGGCGGACTGGCGGCGGCGGCCTACCTGATCCGCGACGCCGGCGTGCCCGGGCAGGACATCACGATCTACGAGGCCGACCGGCAGATGGGCGGCGGGTTCTTCCTCGGCGGGACCGCGGCGACCGGCTACAACCTGCCCGGATCCGTCTTCGACAAGGAATTCCGCTGCGCCTTCGATCTGCTCGGCACGATTCCCTCGGCCGCCGATCCCGCCGTTTCGGTCAGGGACGAGTTCTTCTCCTTCAACGAGCAGCACCTGTTCCACGACCGGGTGCACATCATCGATCGCAACGGCGTCGTGGTGCACAGCCGGCACTACGGCCTGACCCTGTGCGACGCTCTCGGCCTCGCGCGGCTCGCCCTGACGCCGGAATCGTGGCTCGACGGCCGGCGCATCGAGGAGTTCTTTCGCCCGGGATTCTTCGACACGGAATTCTGGTGGCTCTGGTCGACGATCATGGGCTCGCTGCCCCAGCACAGCGCGGCGGAATTCCGGCGCTACATGAACCGTGCGCTGGCGTTGTTTCCGGACCTCTCGGACATGACGCACATCCTGCGCACGCCCTTCTGCCAGCATCAGGCCTTCATCGAGCCGGTGGTCGCCTGGCTGCGTCCGCGCGGCGTGAACGTCTTGGCGGGCGCCTTCGTCCGTGACATCGGCTTCGCGCCGTCATCCGGGCGCCTCACCGTCGACCGCATCGACTACCAACAGGACGGGCAGGCGAAATCGGTCGCGGTCGCGCCGGACGATATCGTGCTGGCGACCCTGGGTTCGCAGGTCGAGGACATGTCGGCGGGCTCGATGACGGCTCCGCCCGCGCCGCAAACGGCCGGGCGATCCTCGGCGCTGTGGCGTCGTCTGGCGCAGGCCAGGTCGGGCTTTGGCAATCCCGAGCTTTACTTCGGGCCGCAGAGGCCCAGCTCGCGCTGGGTGTCCTTCACCGTGACCACGACGGGCACCGAATTCATCGACCAGCTCTCCAAGCTGACCCAAAGCGAGCCGGGACTGGGCGGGCTCCTGACGCTGAAGGAGTCGAGCTGGGTGTTGTCGCTCACGGTCTTCCACCAGCCCGAGGTGGTCGGCCAACCGACCGGCACGCATGTCTGGTGGGGCTATGGCCTCTACCCCGAGCGGAATGGCGACTACGTGGAGAAGCCGATGAACGCCTGCACCGGCGCGGAGATCCTGGAAGAGGTGCTGCGGCAGCTGCGGTTCGACGAGGTCGACAGGATCATGGGCTCGTCAATCGCCGTCCCCTGCGACATGCCCTTCGTGAACAACATCTGGCTGCCGCGCGGGCCCACCGACCGGCCTCAGGTGGTGCCTGAAGGGGCCACGAACCTCGGGCTGATCGGCCAGTATGTCGAGATGCCGAAGGACATCGCCTTCACCATCGAATACTCCGCCCGCTCGGCGTGGGAAGCGATCCATCGCCTGCTCAAGCGCGGCCCCGCGCCGCCGCCGGTCTATCAGGGCCAGTTCGATCCCAAGGCGCTGTGGGGTGCGTTGAAGGTGTTTCTCTTCAAGTGACCGTGAGCGCGGCAAGTCGGGAGGCGTCATCGCACTTCTCGAGCGACCATACGGCGTCGATCAGCGGCTGGGCGTCATGGCCCTTTTGCCAGCTCTCGGCCTCGATCCGGAGCTTCTCCTCGATCTCGGCGTCCCTCAGCGGATTGGAGGTGCTGCCGCGTGCGGCCTGGGTCGACAGCGCATGCTTGCGGCCATCTTTTGTGAAGATCTCCATCTCCGCGCCGATGGTCGTGATCGCAGGATCAGGCTCGACGGTGATCCTGCCGCGCAGCGCCTTGACGACGGGATCGTTGACGCAGGCATCGGTGAATTGATCGAGGCCCGCCTTGCCCAGCACGAGGGCCGCGGCGACAGCATGCTGCAGGCTCACTTGCGCCTCGCGGCCGGTCGCCACGTCCGGGCGATTGGCGCGCTGCAGCAGCAGGGGATTGCCGCGCGCCGCGACGTGCTCGACCTCGGCGCCGGGATGGTCGCGCCGCCAGTCGAGGGCGAGATCGAGCAGCGGGTGGATCACGAAGCCCGACGGGTAGGGCTTGATCGAATTATTGGCGACTTCCCACGTCTTGCCGAGGCTGTCGGTGAGCGCGCTCCAGTTCGGCGGCTCGCCCATGGCGGCGAGGAAGCCCTGCGCGCCGGCGATCGGCTCGGCGGGACCGGAAAAGCCCTTGGAGGCCAGCAGCGCGGAGAGCAACCCGTTGCGCGCGGCATTGCCGACCGAAAGGCTCTTGGCCGGCCAGCCCAGGCACTCGCAGAGACCGGCCGATTGTGTCGAGGCGTTGCCCAAGGCCCAGACGATCTTTTGCGCATCGAGCCCGAGCAGCCTTCCGACACCCGCCGCCGCGCCGAACACGCCGCAGGTCGAGGTGATGTGCCAGCCCTTCGGATAGTGGCCCGGCGAGACGGCCATGCCGATCCGGCATTCGATCTCGCAGCCCAGCACGAAGGCATCCAGCAGCGCCGCGCCCGAGACGTGGCGCAGCTCAGCCAGCGCCAGCAGCGCCGGCGCGAGAGGCGCTGTCGGATGGATGACGGTCGGCAGATGCGTGTCGCAATAGTCGAAGACATTGGCGCCGGCGGCGTTCAGGAAGGCGGCATTGAGCACGTCGATGCGTTCCTTGCGACCAATGATCGTTGCCTGCCTGCCGCCGGAGAAGTCGCCCAGAGTTGCGAGCGCCAGCTCGACCGGCTCGGTGCGGCAACCCGCGAGCGCGACGGCGAAGAAATTGAGCAGCGCGCGCTTGGCTTCGTGGCGCGCCGAGTGGGGAATGTCCCGTGGTCTCGTCTCGACGACGAAGCGGGCGAGGGTGTCGGTGATGCCGGGTCGGGGGTCCATGCCCCTTCTTACGCCGACTCCAGCAGCAAGACACTGCCCAGCCCGCCGTCGGCACAGATGCTGACGATGGCGCGATTGCCTTTCGGCATCGCCGCCAGCTCCTTCACCGCCATGCTGACGATGCGGGCGCCCGTGGCGCCGAACGGATGGCCCAGTGCCACGCTGCCGCCATTGGGATTGAGCCGCTCGCGTGGGAAGGGACCGAAGTCGCGCGGGACCTTGGCGCGCTCGGCGAGGAACTTCTTGTCCTGCAGCGCCTTGAGATGAAACGCGACCTGCGCCGAGAAGGCTTCGTGGATCTCCCAGAGATGGATGTCGCCGTAGCGGAGATCGTGGCGCGCCAGCAGCTTCGGAATGGCGAAGGCCGGCGCCATCAGGAGCCCTTCGACACGGAAGTCGACGGAGGCAATCTCCCAGTCGACCAGCTTTACGCGCGGAGTCGTGGAGGGAAGCCGCGCCATGCCTTGCGATGAGCCGACCCAGATCGCCGCGGCGCCATCGGTGAGCGGCGAGGAGTTGCCGGCGGTCAGCGTGCCCTTGCCGCTGGTGCGGTCGAAGGTGGGCGAGAGCCTGGCCAGCCGCTCGAGCGAAGTGTCCTTGCGCGGAATGTTGTCGCGCGTCGCGCCGCCGACCGGGATCACGAGATCGTCGAAGAAGCCCTTCTCCCACGCCGAGACCGCGCGGCGATGGCTGTCGAGCGCCAGCTCGTCCTGCTCCTGCCGGCCGATCTCCCATTCCTTGGCGGTGATCTCTGTGTGCTCGCCCATGCTCATGCCGGTCGTGCGGTTGGCGATGGCCGGGATCCAGAGACGGATGTCCCTCAGCTGCACGTGCGTCGCGTGATCGATCTTCTGGCCGAGCGAGCGCGCTGTCTGGAACCCGCGCAGCCAGTCGGAGAGCTTTTGCCCCAAGCCGATCTGGACGCGGCTGAGACTGTCGACGCCGCCCACGAGCGCAAGATTGTAGCTGTCACCATCGATCATGCCGGCGGCCTCGATGGCGCCCATCATGCTGGTCGAGCAGGCCATGACCGTGGAGAAGGCAGGCGTGCGCGGATCGATGCCGGCATCCATCAGCACTTCGCGGGCGATGTTGCTCCACATCAGGCTGGGCACCACGGCGCCCCAGACCGCGAAATCCGGCCGGCCGCCCTTCGGCAACCCGGCCATATGGCGCGCCACGGGCACGGAGAGCTCGATGGCATCGAGTGCCTGCAGGGTGCTGTCGACCTTGGCGAAGGGCGTGCGGACGCCCGAGGCTACCCAGATGTCGCTGCCGCGCACTCTTCAGGCCGCTTGCTCGAGCGTCGAGGCCACATCGCGCGTCGTGACGCGCCTGAGGTCGCGCACCTTCGTGGTGTCGAACGGCCGGGCGCGATGCATGGTGCAGCGATTGTCCCAGATCACGAGATCGCCCTCGTGCCACTTGTGCGCATGGACGAACGGCGGCTTGGTCGCGTGCTCCATGAGGTCCATCAGCAGCAGCCGGCCGTCGGGCACGGGCATCCCCTCGATGTGCGAAGCGTGCGCGGCGAGATAGAGCGTCTTGCGGTGCGAGCCCGGATGCGTGCGCACCAGCCGCTGCGGCACCGGCGGCAGGCTCGCGTGCTCTTCAGGCGTGTACTTGGTGAAATCGAGCTGGCCGCGCGAATGGAAGATCGAATGGATGGCGATCAGACCTTCGAGCTTCTTCTTCGTGGTCGCATCGAGCGCGTCGTAAGCCGCGCGCATGTCGGCGAACTCCGTGTCGCCGCCCTCGTCGGGGATCACGTGAGCATAAAGAAGTGAGAGCGCGCCGGGCACGGCGCGGAACGAGGCATCGGTGTGCCAGAGGCGATTGGCCAGCCAGTCGAGCCGGCGGCGGGCATTGACGTCGAGCACGTTTCCGTCGCCGTCGAGATTGGAAATATCGGCGATCTCGGTGCGCTCCAGGCGATGCTTGATGCTCTGGTGGCGCGCACGCTGGGCCGAGGAATGGATCGGCCCGAAATGCGCCGAGAAATCGATCTGCTGGGCGTCGGTCAGTTTCTGATCGTGAAAGACCACGGCCGCGTAACGGTTGATGGCATCCTCGATGGCATCGCGGTCGGCGGGCTTCAGCGGCCGGGCGATATCGACACCGGAAATCTCGCAGACGAAATCAGGGTGAACTGGCGTCACTGTGATGCTCATAACCGCCTCCAGCGGCTATAGTATCGAAGTCTTCATCATCTCCCAGGAAACGCCATGCCGCAAACCATGAAACTCGCCCTGCTCGACGACTATCAGAAGGTCGCTCTGCGCATGGCTGATTGGGACCGCCTGAAGAAACGTGGTGTCGAGATCACGGTGTTCAACGAGCCGTTCAGCTCCGTCGACGATGCGGCCAAGAAGCTCGCGCCGTTCGAGATGCTGGGGCTCCTGCGCGAGCGCACGGCGTTCCCCAAGGCGCTGATCGACAAGCTGCCGAACCTGAAGTTCATGGTGCTGACCGGCGCACGGGCGGCAAGCCTCGACGACAAGGCGGCGGCCGCGCGCGGCATTCCCATCTCGACCACCGGCGGCGGCGGCTCCAACGCGCCGACGGCGGAGCTCGGCTGGGCGCTGTTGATGATGTGCGCCCGCGATCTTGCCAAGGCCAACCGGCTGGCCCGTACCGGCAAGTGGCACGATGGCATCGAGCAGGCGGTCGTGCTCGAGGGCAAGCGGCTCGGTATCCTCGGGCTCGGCAAGCTCGGCAGCCGCGCCGCGCATTACGGCAAGGCCTTCGGCATGGAGGTCGTGGCCTGGAGCCAGAACCTCACGCCCGAGAAGGCGGCGGAGGGCGGTGCCAAGTATGTCAGCAAGGATGAGCTGCTTTCGACGTCGGATTTCGTGTCGATCCATCTTGCCTTGTCGGACCGCACGCGCGGCCTGATCCAGGCGGCCGATCTCGCCAAGATGAAGAAGACGGCGATCCTGGTGAACACTTCGCGTGGACCGATCGTCGACGAGGCCGCGCTGATCGCAGCGCTCAAGAACAAGACCATCCTGCACGCCGGCCTCGACGTGTACGACAAGGAGCCGCTGCCGGCCGACCATCCGCTGACCAAGCTGGACAACGTCACCCTGATCCCCCACCTGGGCTACGTCGTCGAGGATGCCTACCGGCACTTCTATGCGGGGACGATCAAGAACGTCGAGGCCTGGCTCGACGGCAAGCCGATCAACGTCCTCAATCCGGACGCGCTGAAAAAGTGACGGTTTTTGATGTCGATTCTGGCGTGGCTCAATCGTCCTTGAGATGACGGCACACACCGTCACCAACCCGAGGAGATCGACATGGCTCAATATATGCTGCTGCTGCACCAAGTCCCGAACTACAACGTGGACCTGCCGCGCGAGAAGATGATGGAGATGACCAAGCGCTACATGGCCTGGGCCGAGGGCCTGCGCCAGAAGGGCAAGCTCGCCGGCGGCGAGAAGCTGACCGCGAGCGGCGGCCGGCAGCTCCGGGTCAAGGACGGCAAGACCGTCGCCTCCGACGGCCCCTATGCCGAGGCCAAGGACGTGATTGGCGGCTATTTCGTCATCGAGGCGAAGGATCTCGCCGAGGCCGAGGCGCTGGCCGGGGACTGCCCGCACCTGGCGCTGTCGCCGACCAACTGGGCGGAGATCCGGCCCATCGAGGACATGAGCCAGGCGCGCGCCGCCGCAGGCTGAGCCTTGTCGCAAGACATCCACCGGCTCGTCGAGTTGCTTGCCCGCGATTCGACGAGTCGGCTGGTCGCGGCTCTCGCGCGGCGGCTGGGGGCCGCACGTATCGACGTCGCCGAGGATGCAGTCCAGCACGCGCTGATGCAGGCTCTCTCGCTCTGGCCCTTCAAGGGCGTGCCCGACCGTCCCGAAGCCTGGCTCGCCACCGTCGCCCGCAATCGCGCGCTCGACCTGCTGCGCGGCGAGACGCGCGGGCTCGCGCTCGCCGAGGAGCTTGTTCCCTTGTCCGTTCCGCCGATCCAGGCGGATGGCCGCTTCGACCGCGAGTTGAACGACGATGAGCTCGCTCTCCTGTTCGCGGTCTGCCATCCCGCTCTGTCGCCCGACATGCGCGTGACCTTCGCGCTCAAAACCGTGTGCGGCCTCACCGTCCCGCAGATCGCGTCCGGTCTGTTGAGCGAGCCCGCGACCATCGCCCAGCGCCTGGCGCGCGCGCGCCGGCAGCTCGAGGCCTCCGGCGTCGTCATCGAGCCGCCGCCGCCCGACCAAACGCCCGACCGCGCCGAGACCGTGCGCACCGCGCTCTACCTGATGTTCAATGAAGGCTATTCGGCCTCGTCGGGTGAGGCGCTAACGCAGCCGGAATTCTGCGTCGAGGCCGTTCGGCTCGCCCGCGCCCTGGCGCGGCATCCCATGACCATGGGGCCGGAGAGCGACGCGCTCGCTGCATTGCTTGCCCTCACCGCCGCGCGCCTCTCTACACGCGAGGGGCCGGACGGTGTGGCACAGTTGCTCGAAGACCAGCCACGCGAGCAATGGGACCGTGGCCTGATCGCTTTGGGCCTCGCCCACCTCGAGCGCTCGGCGCGCGGCAACGCGATCACGGTCTGGCACTTGCGGGCGGAGATCGCCGCGATGCATGCCTTGGCGCCCAGCGCGGCCGAGACGGACTGGGCGCGCATCGCTTCCCTCTACGACGAGCTTGGCGAGATCGATTCCTCGCCCATGGTTGCGCTCGCTCGCGCCGTGGCGGTCGGTCGCGCCGAAGGCGCCGAGGCCGGGCTGGCGGCACTTCCGGAGATCGACGGCAATCCCTACTGCGCGGCGGCGCGCGGCGTATTCCTGTCGGAGCTTGGACGGGGCGACGAAGCGCGCATCTGCTTTGAGAAGGCGAGGACGCTCGCGCGGACCGAGCCCGAGCGGCGGCTGATGGAGAAGCGGCTTACGTTCTGAATCTAAGCAGAAGGTGGTTCACGCCGTTGAGCTTCACGTACAGGTCCTCGAACTGCGCGTAGAACTCTTCCCACTGCGGCAGCCCGCCTTGGGCACCCATCGCGGTGTAGATCTCGGCGACCGACTTGCGGCCGTCGATCTGGGAGATGATGCGCGGCGCGAGCGCCGGCAGCTGTGCGCGCCAGGGGAAGCCGTCGAGATTGGCGACCAGCGGCTGGCCGGGTTGCAGGCCGGCCGCGAGCTTCTGCGCATCCATCTCGCGCAGCACCGGGATCGCCTGCGTGTCCTCGGGCCGCGCCACCGTGTCGAAGCCCGCGCGCGTGGCATAGAAGACGTGGGTGCGGAGATTGCCTGCCAGACGCTCGGCGAAGGCGGCGCGCTCCAGCAGCGGCAGCGAACTCGCCTGCCGCGCGATCACCGGATCGCTCATGTAGGTCGCGGGCTCGTAGCGCACCGGCTCGAGGAAAGCGACGACGCGCAGATTCGCGGCCGCGGCAAGCGCGCCGATCTCGGGGACCGTGTAGGCGCGGTCGATGCTGTGCAGCAGCAGGTCGTAGAGCCCGGCATCGCCGCCGGTCACGTGGTCGTTGAGATAGGGATTGCGGCGGAAGAGGTTGGTCGTGGGCAGGAAGCGGATCAGGCGCTTGGCCATGGCGATGCGATCCTCGATCGCCATCGATTGAGGGGCCAGGGTGCGCAGCATCTCCTGCAGCGGATAGACGCCGGTGCGGCCGTACTGTCCGTAGAGCATGACGCCGACGCCGCCATCGGGCTGCACGACCGAGGCGAGCGCCTTCATGCCGGCCGTCGGATCGGGCAGGTGATGCAGCACGCCGGTGCAGTCGACGTAGTCGAACTGCCCGATGTTCATGTTCGGCAGGTCGAGCAGCGAGCCGGTCAGGAACTGGATGTTGCGCAGCCCGCGGGCCTTGGCGCGGCTCTCGCAGACGGCGCGCGAGGCGGTCGAGAGGTCGAGATAGACGACCTCGCCCGGGCAGCGCCGGTCGGCGAGCTGCTGGGCCAGCATGATGCAGGCATCGCCCGTGCCACCGCCCGCGACCAGGGCGCGGAACGGGCGGTTGAAGTTCAGCCGACCGGCGAAGAGGTAGTGGTTGATCTCGAGGATGTGGCTCGGCGTGCCGGTGATGAGCCGGATCGCCTCGTCACGCGGCTCACGTGGGGGATAGGGCAGCGCTTCGTACTGGGCGCGGACGTCATCCAAGGAGCCGGTCATTCTGGGCTTTGTTCATGCTACAAATTGCAGGGTCATGAAAGGATATTTCGGCATCGGCGTGGAAGGTGTGAGCAAGGCGATGAATGTCGGGACCTTGTTCCGCACCGCCCATGCCTTCGACGCCTCCTTCGTCTTCACGGTACGGGCCCAGTACAACCGGCGCGAGGGCGGCCACAGCGACACGTCCGACACGCCGCGCTCGGTGCCGACCTATCATTTCGCCGACTTGTCCACATTCCGGCTGCCCGTGGGCTGCCGGCTGGTCGGCGTCGAGATCTCCGACGACGCCATCGAGCTGCCGAGCTTCCGCCATCCGCGCCAGGCCGCCTATATCCTGGGCTCCGAGCGCGAGGGCCTGTCGGCCGACCTGCAGGCGCTTTGCGACTATGTCGTGAAGATTCCGACTCGCTTCTCGGTGAACCTCGGCGTGGCCGGGGCGCTCATCATGTACGACCGGCTGCTGACCTTGGGCCGTCATGCCCCACGACCGGTGGCCGAGGGCGCGCCGACCGAGGAGGCGCCGCTGCCGGTGTTCGGCGACCCGATCTACAAGCGCAAGCACCGCAAGCGCTTGCGCGGCCTCGTCAAACCCCCCACTTAGCCGCCATGCTGCAGATCACCGAGCCCCGCCGCGGCCGCAACGACACCAGATGCAATCTGGTCGGTCTCGCGCGCGACGATCTGAAAGCGGCGCTGGTCGAAGCGGGGCTCGAGCCGTTCCGCGCCCAGCAGGTCTGGCATTGGATCTATTGGCACGGCGTCACCGACTTCGAGCGCATGACCAACATCGCCAGGAAGACGCGCGAGAAGCTCAGCGACAGGTTCGTGATCGAGCGGCCGCAGATCGTGACCGAGCAGCGCTCGGTCGACGGCACGCGCAAGTGGCTGCTGCGCTTCCCCGACGGCAACGAGGCCGAGACGGTCAACATCCCGGAGGAGGATCGCGGCTCGGTCTGCGTGTCGAGCCAGGTCGGCTGTACGCTCACCTGCAGCTTCTGCCACACCGGAACGCAGCCTTTGGTGCGCAATCTCACCCCCGACGAGATCGTGGGCCAGTTCATGGTGGCGCGCGACAGCTACGGCGAATGGCCGACGCCGACCGAGACCACGCGCATGCTCTCCAACATCGTCATGATGGGCATGGGCGAGCCGCTGTACAACTTCGACAACGTGTTAGCGGCGCTCAGGATCGTCATGGACGAGCAGGGCATTGCACTCAGCCGCCGGCGCATCACGCTCTCGACCTCGGGCGTGGTGCCGATGATCCCCAAGGTCGGCGAGGCGCTCGACGTCAACCTCGCGGTGTCGCTGCACGCGGTGAACGACGATGTGCGCAACACCCTGGTGCCGATCAACAAGAAGTGGCCGATCAAGGAGCTGCTCAAGGCCTGCGCTGCCTATCCCGGCGCGAAGAACAGCCGGCGCATCACCTTCGAATACGCCATGCTGAAGGGCGTCAACGATTCGGACGCCGATGCGCGCGAGCTGGTGCGCCTCCTGAAACCCATCCACGCCAAGGTGAACCTGATCCCGTTCAATCCCTGGCCCGGCGCGCCCTACGAATGCAGCTCGAACAACCGCATCCATCGCTTCGCCGAGATCGTGAACGACGGCGGCCTCAGTGCGCCGGTGCGCACCCCGCGCGGCCGCGATATTTCGGCGGCCTGCGGCCAGCTCAAGAGCGAGAGCGTGCGCGCCAAAGGACAGAAGGTTCTGCTGTGATCAAGAAGATGCATAAGGCGATTACGCTGCGCTTCGAAGCGCCGTCGGACTATCGCAAAAAGCTGAAGGCTGCGATCACCGCGGCGGAGAAGCGGCTGTCGCCGCCGTCACGCGCGAAAGAAAAGCGCGTTCGTTCGCAAAAGGCGTAAGACCGGCCCTGGCGCACCAGTCGTCGATGCGACCCGCGACGTAATCCGCGTAGTAGGGCTCGTGGAAATAGTGCGGGAAGAGGTCGAGCAAGCCATCCCAGTCGGGATGATCGCCCTTCTGCATGGAATCGACGATGACAACGAGGCCGTCGGGCCTCAGCACGCGTGCCATCTCGGCGAGCGCTTGCCCGCGGATGTTGGGTGGCAGCTCGTGCAGCAAGAAGGATGAGACGACGAGATCGAGGCTCGCATCGTCGAACGGCAGCTTCTCGGCGGCGCCTTCGATGAGCTTCACCCGTGCCGTCTGGCCGATCAGGCGGCGGGCCTCCGTGAGATAAGGCGTGCTGAGGTCGAGGCCGGTGAACTTAACGCCCGGCCAGGCTTGATGCAGGAAGGCGAGCAGCCGTCCCGTGCCGCAGCCAACATCCAGGGCGGTGAGGGTGCGCTGGTTGCGGCCGGCCATCCATTCGGCGATCGGCTTCAGCGCCCGGCGGCGCATCACGTCGGCGGCGCCGGTGAACAGGACCTCGACCTGCGTGTCGTAGATCGCGGCCGAGCGGTCCGAGAGCCAGCCGTCGCTCTGGAAGTGGAAGTTCTGGCGGTAATAGTCCGGCAGGCCGTCGGCTTGCGTGCCGGGCGGCAGCTCGTCGTCGAGCTGGCCGTGGCGACGGGCATCGACCTGCGGCAGGTCGCGGAAGTAAAGGACGCTGCGGCGCAGGAACTCGCCGGGATCGGGGCCGAGCATCGGCGGGGCCGGGAACAGGCCGGCGGCGATGTCCCGCCATTCGCGCTCGAACAGCTCGCGCATGTCCTTGGTCATCTCGGACCGGCTGGGCGTGGGACCTATGGCAAAATCTGGCTTGGGCATCGGCTTCAGGAGCCGCCGACCTGCCGCATAGTGGCCGGCATACCAGGCGACGCGGGCGGCCTGGCGGGCGGCGTAGGACAAGCGATCGAGCGTAGATGCCATTTTTACTGGGCCTCGACCCCAGTATAGCGCGCTTGCGGGCCCAAGGTCCGTGGCTATAGTCCCGCGCTTTCACGGAACCGCAACGCCGCCGAGGCTGCCATGAGCGTAACTTATACCGGTCCCTACAAGCGGGGCGACATCAAGAAGGTCGTGCTGGCCTATTCCGGCGGCCTCGACACCTCGGTCATCCTGAAGTGGCTGCAGACGGCCTATGGCTGCGAGGTCGTGACTTTTACGGCCGATCTTGGCCAGGGCGAGGAGCTGGGACCGGCGCGCAAGAAGGCGGAGATGGCGGGCGTCAAGCCCGAGAACATCTTCATCGACGATGTGCGCGAGGAGTTCGTGAAGGACTTCGTCTTCCCGATGTTCCGCGCCAACGCTCTTTATGAAGGCCAGTACCTGCTCGGCACGTCGATCGCCCGCCCGCTGATCGCCAAGCGCCAGATCGAGATCGCCAAGCAAACCGGCGCCGATGCCGTGGCGCACGGCGCGACCGGCAAGGGCAACGACCAGGTCCGCTTCGAGCTTACCTATTATGCGCTCAAGCCCGACATCAAGGTGATCGCGCCGTGGCGCGAATGGGAGCTGACCTCGCGCACCAAGCTGCTCGAGTTCGCCGAGAAGCACCAGATCCCGATCGCCAAGGACAAGCGCGGCGAGGCACCGTTCTCGGTCGACGCGAACCTCCTGCACTCCTCCAGCGAGGGCAAGATCCTGGAGGATCCTTGGCAGGAAGCCGATGAGATCGTCTACCAGCGCACCATCTCGCCCGAGCAGGCGCCCGACAAGGCGACCTACATCGAGATCGAGTTCGTGAAGGGCGATGCCGTCGCCATCGACGGCGTGAAGATGTCGCCGGCGACCTTGCTCACCAAGCTGAACGAGCTGGGCAAGGCCAACGGCATCGGCCGGCTCGACCTGGTCGAGAACCGTTTCGTCGGCATGAAGAGCCGCGGCATCTACGAGACGCCGGGCGGCACGATCCTGCACGCCGCCCATCGCGGCATCGAGTCGATCACGCTCGATCGCGGCGCCGGGCATCTCAAGGACGAGCTGATGCCCAAGTACGCCGAGCTGGTCTATTACGGCTTCTGGTTCTCGCCCGAGCGCGAGATGCTGCAGGCGCTGATCGACAAGAGCCAGGAAAACGTCACGGGCACGGTGCGGCTGAAGCTCTACAAGGGCAACACCACCGTGGTCGGCCGCAAGTCGCCGCAGTCGCTCTATTCGATGCAGCACGTCACCTTCGAGGAAGATCAGGGCGCCTACAATCAGCGCGACGCGGAAGGTTTCATCAAGCTCAACGCGCTTCGGCTGCGGCTGCGCGCGCTGGGACAAGGCGGCCCGAAAAGCTGATAGGCTAGGGAATGCCCTTCGACGAGGTGAAGCGGGAAGGACCTGAGCGCGGCGCCTACGAACGGGCGATCAACCTGCCGCCCGGTATCCTGTGGCTGATCGCGATCAACGTCGCGGTCCAGCTCCTGCGCGAGCTGTTGAGTGCCAAGATCGACAACCAGCTCGTCCTGCAATTCGGCCTGGTGCCGACGTTCTACACGGGCGATTCCGGCGATCTCCTGTCGATGATCGCTTCCCCCTTCACCTATCAGTTCCTGCATGGCGGCTGGGTCCATCTCGGCGTGAACATGATCTCGCTCGCCGCCTTCGGCGCGCCGGTCGAGCGCATGCTGGGCGTCCGCCGCTTCATCGTCTTTTACCTCGCGGCCGGCCTCGCCGCGGGGCTGGTCCATGTCCTGTCGTTCCCCGATTCGAACGATCCCGTGGTCGGTGCGTCCGGCGCCATCTCCGGCGTGTTCGGCGCCGTCCTGATGCTGCTGCGCCAGGTCGGCGGCCTCAGTTCGCTTTTGCCGGTCGCGGGCGTGTGGATCGCGCTCAATGTCTTCTTCGGTGTGTTCGGCGGCACACCCGGCGCCGGCAACGAGCCGGTCGCCTGGACGGCGCATATCGGCGGTTTCGTCTTTGGACTGATCGCTGTGCGATTCTTCCTGCCGAAGCCGCCGCCGGAGCCGCCGCCGGAGCCGCCCGCCTAATCTGGCCATCTCCTCGCGGATGCGCTATCGCTGGCGGTGCTTCGGGGGGACTACGTTATGTTCTATCGGTCGCGTCTGCTTGTTGTCATCGCGTTGGCGGCGTCGCTCGCCGCCTGCAAGCAGGAGAACAAGTTCGTCGCGCCGCCGCCCGCCGAGATCAGCGTCGCCGTGCCGCTGCAGCAGGCAATCACGCCCTTCGCCGAGCTGACGGGCAACACCCAGGCCTTCAACACCGTCGACCTGGTCGCCCGCGTCGAGGGCTTCCTGACCGAGATCAACTACAAGGACGGACAGTTCGTGAAGAAGGGCGATTCGCTCTTCAAGATCGATCCCACGATCTATATCGCCAAGGTCAAGCAGGCGGAGTCCGAGCTCTCCTCGGCCAAGGCGCTGCTGGCGCAGGCCGAGGCCGAGTTCGGCCGGCAGGATGTGCTCCTGAAGCAGAACGTCTCGGCGCAGAACACCTACGACCAGGCCAAGGCCAAGCGCGATTCGGGCCGTGCCAATGTCGAGAACGAGACCGCCAATCTGGAGGTCGCCAAGGCCAATCTCGGCTATACCGACGTGCGTGCGCCGTTCGACGGCATCGTGACCCGCCATCTCATCTCGGTCGGCGAGCTCGTCGGCAACGGCGTCGCCACCAAGCTCGCGACCATCGTGCAGCTCGATCCCATCTACGTCTCGTTCAACATGAGCGAGCAGCAGGTGCTGGACGTGCGCTCCAAGCTGGGTGGCCGGCAGCTCGACCTCGAGGCCCTGGCCAAGATTCCGCTCGATGTCGGGCTGATGAACGAGGAAGGCTTCCCGCACCAGGGCCATCTCAACTACGTGTCGCCCGATATCGACACCACGACCGGCACCATCCAGGTGCGCGGCCTGTTCGACAACGACAATCGCCTCCTGCTGCCGGGCTTCTTCGTCCGCGTCCGCGTGCCGACCGCGCCCACCCAGAAGCAGGTCCTGCTGGTGCCCAACCGCTCCCTCGCAGAGGACCAGTCCGGCCGCTACCTGCTGGTGGTGAACAAGGACGACGTGGTCGAGCAGCGCCACGTCACCGTCGGCCAGCTCCTGCCGGGAGGCCTGCGCGTCGTCGAGACCGGTCTCAAGGGCGACGACCGCGTCGTGGTGACGACCAATGGCCGCGCCATTCCGGGCAACAAGGTCGTGCCCAAGCTGACCACTCTCCAGGCCCCGCCGTCGAAGTAGGCGGAGCAGTCCATGATCTCCAAGTTCTTCATCGAACGGCCGGTGCTGGCCAACGTGCTGGCGATCGTCATCACCCTGATCGGCGCGGTGGCGCTGGTCGGCCTGCCGGTGGCGCAATATCCCAACATCGTGCCGCCGACGGTGCAGGTCACCACGACCTATCCCGGCGCCTCGGCCGACACCGTCGTCAACAACGTGGCGCTGCCGATCGAGCTGCAGGTCAACGGCGTCGAGCACATGATCTACATGAACTCGACCAGCACGGACGCCGGCACCTACACCCTCACCGTGACGTTCGAGATCGGCACTGACCTCAACTTCGCGCAGGTCCTCGTGCAGAACCGCGTGAGTGCCGCGCTGGCCGCGCTGCCGCAGTCGGTGCAGGCGCAGGGCGTCAACGTGCAGAAGAAGTCGACCTCGATCCTCGAGATCGTGGCGCTCTCCTCGCCCGAGGGCAAATACGACAGCCTGTTCATGGGCAACTACGCCACCATCAACCTGGTGAACGAGCTGGCGCGCGTGCCCGGCGTGGGCAACGTCAACGTGCTGGGCGTCGGCCAGTATTCCATGCGCATCTGGATGGATCCGCAGAAGCTCTACACCTACAACCTCACGCCTTCCGACGTGATCCAGGTGATCCAGTCGCAGAGCCAGTCGGTCACCGCGGGCCAGGTCGGCACGCCTCCCGCCACCAAGGGCCAGGACTTCCAGTACACGGTCAACATCGAGGGCCGCCTCGCCGATCCGGTGCAGTTCGGCGACATCATCGTGAAATCCGACAACAGCAACGGCGGGCGTATCCTGCGGCTGAAGGACGTCGCCCGCGTCGAGCTCGGCGCGCAGACCTACGCCCAGGATTTCCGGGTCGACGGCAAGCCCGGTGCCGGCATGGCGATCTACCAGACGCCCGAGGCCAATGCGCTCGCCGTCGCCGATGCCGTTCACGCCAAGATGGAGCAGCTGAAGCGCGCCTTCCCGTCGGGCCTCACCTACAGCGTGCCGTTCGACACGACGACCTTCGTCAAGACCTCGATCCACGAGGTCTACACGACCCTGATCGAGGCCGGCATCCTGGTGCTGATCGTGATCGTGGTCTTCCTGCAGGACTGGCGCGCCATGCTGGTGCCCGCGACCACGATCCCCGTGACCATCATCGGCGCCTTCGCCGCCATGGTGGCGCTCGGCTTCACCATCAACCTCTCCACCCTGTTCGGCGTGGTGCTGGCGATCGGCATCGTGGTCGACGACGCGATCGTGATCGTGGAAGGCGTGGCGCGGCACATCGAGGAAGGCATGTCGGGCCACGACGCTGCCGTGAAGGCGATGAACGAGCTGATGGGCCCGGTGATCGGCATCACGCTCGTGCTGATGTCGGTGTTCATCCCGGCGGCCTTCCTGCCCGGCCTGACGGGCAAGATGTTCGCACAGTTCGCCCTGGTCATCGCCGCCACCGCCTTCATCAGTGCGATCAACGCCGCGACCCTGAAGCCGACCCAGTGCGCGCTGTGGCTCAGGCCCGCGGTGCCGCCGGAGAAGCGCAACGTCTTCTTCCGCGGCTTCAATCGCGTCTATGACGGCATGGAGCGCCGCTATGGCCGGCTGATCGGCGGCATGGTGGCGCGCAGCTGGTGGATGGTGCTGCTGGCCTTCGTGCTGGCGGGGCTCGGCGGCTGGGGCGTGATGCGGCTGCCCAGCGCCTTCATCCCCAACGAGGACCAGGGCTACCTGCTGGTCGGCGTGCAGCTTCCCGACGGTGCCGCGCTCGAGCGCACCAACCAGGCGCTGGCCCAGGCGCAGGCGATCGCCCGTGCGACACCCGGGGTGCGCACCGTCGTCACGATCGGCGGCATGTCGGTGCTCGACAACAACGCGGCGCTCGCCAATGCCGGCGTGGCCTATGTCGTGATGGACGATTGGAGCCTGCGCGGCAAGAACAAGGGCCAGGACCTGCGCTCGATCGCCCAGCACCTGCTGGCCGAGCTCGGCAAGCTGCAGGACGGCCGCGGCTTCGTGCTGGCGCCGCCGCCCATCCAGGGCATCGGCAACGCCACCGGCTTCCAGATGCAGATCGAGCAGCGCGACGGCAGCTTCGACCTGCCCAAGCTGCAGGCCGTGGCGCAGGAGGTGATCCGCGAGGCCGCCACCCAGAGCACGATCGCCAACGCGATCAGTTCCTTCCGTGCCGGAGCGCCGCACATCGAGGTCGAGATCGATCGCTCCAAGGCCGAGACCCTGAACGTCTCGGTGGGCGACGTTTTCTCGACGCTCTCGGCCTATCTCGGCTCGACCTACGTCAATCGCTTCAACAAGTTCGGTCTCAGCCTGCAGGTCTACGTCCAGGCCGATTCGCAGTATCGCGCCCATCCGCAGGACGTGCTGAACCTCAACGTCAAGAGTGCCGACGGCAAGATGATCCCCGTGGGCGCCATTGCGCGGCTCCGGCCCGCGCATGGCGCGGGCATCGTATCGCTCTACAATCTCTATCCGGCGGCCTCGATCGTCGGCACTCCGGCGCCGGGCTTCAGCACCGGCGAGGCCATGGACCTGATGGACGAGATCGCCACGCGCATCCTGCCGCCGGGCACGGCCTATGAATGGACGGCGATGTCGTATCAGGAGGCCATTGTCGGCAACCAGATCCTCTACGTCTTCGGCCTGGCGATCCTGCTGGTCTATCTCTGCCTCGCCGGCCAGTACGAGAGCTGGTACGCCCCGCTTGCCGTCATCTTCGCGGTGCCCCTGGCCCTGATCGGCCCCGCGCTCGCGCTGGGTGCGGTCGGGCTGCCCAACAACCTTTACACCCAGATCGGCCTGATGCTGCTGATCGCGCTCGGCGCCAAGAACGCCATCCTGATCGTCGAGGTGGCGCGCGAGGTGCGCCACGAAGGCAAGTCGATCGTCGAAGCGGCCGTCGAGGCGGCAACGGTGCGGTTGCGCCCGATCCTGATGACGTCCTTCGCCTTCATCCTCGGCGTCGTGCCGCTGGTGACGGCGAGCGGCGCGGGCGCCGCCGCCCGCATCTCGCTCGGCCTCTGCGTGTTCAGCGGCATGCTCGCCTCGACGTGCCTCGCCGTGCTGTTCGTGCCGTCCTTCTTCGTCATCCTCCAGCGGTTCGAGGAGAGCCGCAAAGCCCGGAAGGCGGCGCGCGCGCCCAAGCCTGCGGTATAGAGCGGCTTTCAATCGAGTTGATCGAGGCTCCTTGACCGCGGGCAAAATCCGTTCGGCTGATTCCAGCTGAACGGATTTTGCTATAGTCCGCCCGCATGGCCGACCAGGCGCTCCCCTTCCGCCGTCATTTCGCCGCCAACGCCGTCATCCTGGCGCCGACATTCGTGGCGCTGGGCGTGCTCTACTGGCTGGGCGAGCTGCCGGCCCGCTCGGCCCTGATCGCCATGGCCTGCATCGCCGTGGTCACCGCCATCCTGGTGCAGCGCTATCTCGGGTCGCTGGCGCGCTTCGCCCGCTTCGTCGGCGAGCTGTCGGGCGAGGAGGAGCCGGTGATGCCGCGTCTGCCGTTTGCTCCAGCCACCGAGGAACTCGCGTCGGCGGCGGCAACCTTGTCGGC
>DATJWN010000106.1:0-8748 GCA_035501235.1 Reyranella sp. | reverse complement strand
CGGACCTGGAGGTCCGCGGTCCCGTCAGAGCTTGACCCTGCACGGATGCAGCGCCAGCCCCGGAACGTCGGCGGTCATCCTGAAGACCGTACCGCAGTTCTCGCTCGGGCCGCCGCGCGAGCCGGTGACGATGTAGAGATCGCGCAAGCCCTCGCCCGCGAAGCAGAGGCTGGTGACCATGGGCAGCGGCACGGCGATGTCCTTGCGGTGCGTGCCGTCGCCGTTGAACACGACGACCCTCCCGCCATGCGCGTCGGCGACCCAGACCGAGCCGTCGGCCGCGACCTTGAGTCCGTCCGGCACGCCGTTGGGGCCGAGGTCGGCGAACTTGCGCCACGGCCCGACTGTAACTCCAGAGGGGCCGTCGTCCTTCAGGTCGTAGACGCGCACGAGAGGCGCGCGGGCGTCGGAGTGGTAGAGCCGCTTGCCGTCGGGCGAGACGCCCATGCCGTTGGTCAGCATCACGCCGTCGCTGAGCGTGCGCATCCGGCCGTCGAGGTCGATGACATGGAGATGCCCCGGCTTGATCTCGCCGCCGCCGAACACCACGAAGGCAAGGGAGCCCACATAGATGCGGCCCGCGCGATCGGTCGTGAGGTCGTTGAAGCCCGTGGCGCCCGGGATGGCCTCGAGCGCGAGCAAGGTCTTGCCGGGCTTGTCGCCGAGCGAGACGTAGGCGATGTCGCGCCCGCCCACGACCAGCCCGCCCTTCTCGTGCAGCGCCATGCCGCCGATGCCGCGGCGCTTGGGCAGCGCGGTGCTCACCTTGCCTGCCTTGTCGAGCAGGAACACGCCGCCGTTCAGCACGTCGCTGAAGTAGAGCCCGTGCGCGGGATCCCACACCGGCCCCTCGATCAGGCCGTAGCCCGTCGCGACTTGTTCCATGACGTCCTCCCTTTTGGAGGAAGCCTACTTCCGGACGGCGACCGCGACCAGACGGCGGCCGTGCTGGAGGATGCCGTCGGCCGTCGTGATCGCCGTCAGCCTTTGGCGGATGATCGAGCGGGCGCGGAACTTGAGGTCGTCGGGCAGATGGCCGAGGAAGTTGCCGAACGAGCTCGCCTCGGAGAAGCGGATGGCGGCCTCGGCCGAGGGGAAGCGCTGCTCGTTCTCGCGCATCTCGATCTGGGTGGCGGCGAAGCCCGTGGTCTCGAACAGCGCGCGCAGCTCCTCGCCGTCGACCCTGAAGGTGAGGCTCTCGCGCGGCCGCGGGTAGCGCGCGAACTGCGGCTCGGCCAGCACCGAGGCCACGATCTCCTGCAGCCGCGTGCGATGGCCCTTCAGCGCCGTCGAGATGCCGATGCGCCCGCCCGGCCGCAGCAGGCGCGCGAAGGCGAGCAGCGGGCCGGTCTTCTGCGGCAGCCAGTGGAAGACGGCGTTCAGCACGATCACGTCGAAGCTCGCGTCCGGCAGGCCCTCGAGGTCGTAGGCGTCGCCGACCTTGAAGGCGAGGTTGGCGCGCGCCTTGGCGGCGGCGAGCTCGATGCGCAGCGGCAGCGGGTCGATGCCCAGCACGTAGCCCGACGGGCCGACGATGTCGGCGATGTATTCCGCGAGCAGGCCCGTGCCGCAGCCGACGTCGAGCACGCGCTCGCCCATGCGCAGCTTGATGTCCTCGATCAGTCGCTTGCCGGCCTCGAACTGACGGGTCGAGCTGATGCGGTCGTAGTCCCGGGCCAGCTCATTGTCGTCGAGGGACAGCGACGGCGTCCCAACCGGAGACCGCCAATCCACCGCCATCCCGAACGCCCTCCACGCACCCAACTTTCACTGATACCAGTAATGGCATCCGGCCACTGGAGGACAACTACGTTTGTCGCGATACTCCCTTGCGAAAAAAGGGGAGTGAGATGCGCGTAGAGATATTGTGCACCGGCGACGAGATCCTGACCGGCAAGACCGTCAACACCAACTACAGCCACATGGCGCGCCGCCTGGGCGAGGTCGGGCTGGATGTCGTCTGGGGCACCACCGTCGGCGACGATCGCGCGTCGTTGCTGCGGGCCTTCCGGCTGGCCGGCGAACGTGCCGATGCCGTCATTGTGAACGGCGGTTTAGGTCCGACCGTGGACGACCTCTCGCAGGAAGTTGCAGCCGAGGCCTGCGGCGTTCCGCTGGTGCTGAGCGACTATTGGCTCGAGCGCATGACGCAATCCTATGCGCGGCGCGGGCGCGTTATGCCGGCGAACAACAAGAAGCAGGCGATGCTGCCCGAGGGCGCGGAGTTCATCGACAACCCGATCGGCACGGCCTGCGGCTTCGCCGTCACGATCGGCCGCGCGCGCTTCCTGTTCACACCCGGTGTACCGCGCGAGATGCGCCGCATGCTCGACGAGCAGGTCATCCCGCGGCTGCTCAAGCTCGGCGGTATCACCGGCCAGACCAGGCTGAAGCGTTTCCACTCCTTCGGCATCGGCGAGAGCCGTGCCGACGAGATGCTGGCCGGTATTGCCGGCCTGACCGAGGCCGAGGGCATCAAGCTCGGCTTCCAGGCGCACTATCCACAGCTCGAGACCAAGCTTGCCGCGCGCGGCGCCGACGAGGCCGATCTCGAGCGGCGTTTGGCGCCGGTGATCGCCGAAGTGAGGAAGCGTCTCGGCAACTTCATCATCGCCGAGGACAACGACACGCTCGAAGGCGTGGTCCTCGCCAAGCTGCGGGACGGCGGCCACACGCTCGCCGTCGCCGAGACCTTCACCGGCGGCAACATCGCCGCCCGCATCGCGCCCATGGTCGGCGCGGAGACGGTGTTCAAGCGCGGCGTGGTGAACGGCGGCGTCTCGGCCGCGGCGCTGCGCCAGGAAAGCGGCGCCAGCCTCGCGCTCGCCGTCGACATGCAGCTCGACGAAGGCCCCGACCGTCCGGACTTCGGCGCCACCATCACCATCGGCATCGCCGATGCCAAGGGCACCGTCACCCGCACCGCGCGTCTCGTGGGTGGCCGCGACTGGGTCCGCGTCGGCGCGGCCGAGCTCGGCCTCGACTGCCTGCGCCGACACCTGAGCGGATTGCCCGTCGATGAACGGATCGACTTCGAGCGGCGCTAGCTTAAGCGAGATCGGGCCAGCGCCTGGTGATCGCCGCCACCATGTCGTCGACCCGCGCGGCGAGCAGCCGCTCGCCCTTGAAGGCCGTCGCGCGCCTCGGATCGCCGGTCGCGCCGGTCTTCTCGAAGGGCCCGTCGAGCTCGAGCCGGTCCAGGCGCACCGCGCGCGGCTCGAGGGCCAGCATCACCGAGGTCTCGCGCTCGTCGGCGTGCCCGCCCTCCTTGTTCTCGACCAGCGACTCCGCCGCCTTGCCGAGCAGGCGCATGTGCAGCACCAGCGCCTCGCCCGCGACTTCGTCGAGCGGCTTCTCGGTCGAGACGCCCGTATTGATCAGAATCAGGCGCCGCACGCCATGCGTGGCAAAGTTCGCCATCAGCTCGCGTACGACAGATTTGAACGTGTCGGCAGAAAGGTGCTGCGAGCCGGCAAAACTCGTGAAGGCCGGATAGTAGCCGAAGCCCAGCACGGGCGCGGCGACGATGGGCAGGCGCGCGATCAGCGCTTGCGCCAGCGCGCGCGCCGTCAGGGCGTCGGTCTTGAGCGGCAAATGCGGGCCGTGCGCCTTCGACGCGGCGCCGATCGGGATCGCGACGGCGGCTCCGGCGTTGAACCGCTGCTTGGCCTCGGGCCAGGTCAGCTCCTCCAGCCAGACGCCGTTCACGATTCCCACGGCAGCTTGACGTGCCGCGGCGGCCGGCCGGGCGGGCCCATGACGATCATCTTGCGCCACTTGGCGAGCGGCGCGGTGTCGTCGTAGGTCACCTTGCCGTTGTTGGCGACGGCGACGCCGAGGTCCTTCCACAGCGCGTTGAGATCGACCGGGTTCTGCTTGCGGAAGTGCTGGTCGATCAGGGTGCTCACCACGTCGGTCTCCACGGCGCGGTCGCAGGCGCGCGCGAACTCCGGCACCGAGGCGCGATCGCGCGCCTCCATGCCGCTCCACAGCACGCCGCCGAGGCAATCCTCGAGCCCCTTGGCGCCGTTGGTCGCCTTGAGGATGCCGATGTCGGCCAGCAGCCAGAAGATCGCGCCCGCCCAGTAGGGCTGCTCGCCGTTGGCGAGGCCCGCGCCGATCGAGGCGGCGCCACGCGGCATGTTGGTCACCCATTCGCGCCACGCCTCGTCCTCGGTCTTCCAGCCGGCGCGCGCGCGGATGATCGGCTCGACGAAGGTCGCGGCGCCCTCCATCAGCCAAGTGCCCTGGCCGGTGATGTAGGGCATGCCGGTGTGGATCAGCTCGTGCACCAGCACCCACTCCTGGAAGAGCCGCCGCTTGTCGACCGTCGCGCCGACCTCGATCATCACCGTGGCGCCGCCGCTCGGCACGGTGCGGCCGAAGCCCACGCCGCGCCGCGACTCCATCGGCACCAGCGCCAGCATGAGATGGCGCGCGGTGAAGCCCTGCCAGTAGTTCTCCTCCGCCTCGGCCGTGCGCTTCACCCAGTCGGTGAGATCGGCGCGGCCCTCCGCGGAGAAGCCGTCGAGCATCACGAGTCGCAGCACGCCCTCGGCGCGCGTGCCGCCGGGACGCAGCGAACCCGGCGCCGGCACCGCGAACTCCTGGACGCTGAGCTTGCCCAACGCGCTGTAGCCCGCGAACCGCACCAGCGTGCCCGAGAGCCGCCAGACGTCGCCGACCTTGGGCAGGCCGCTCGAGAAGGACAGGCCGGGCGCCGTCTTCACCTTGATGTCGATGGTCGGCGGCTTCTTGTAGCCGCGCGGCTCGAGCAGCCAGCCCTCGAGCAGGGTCAGCACGCCCTCGCCGCGCGCGATCGCCAGGGTCGGCGAGTTCACGTCCGCGGCATAGCCCGAGACGTCGACGCGATAGTGCAGCTCCGCGACGCCATTCGCGGGCTCAACCCACCAGGCATCGGACGACGGCGTCAGCGGCTTGCCCGTGCCGTCCTTGACCTCCGACGTGCGCGCCACCGCCCGGTCACCCGCGGCATGGAAGGTCACGGGCGTCGTCGACTGGCAGCGATAGACCACCGCGACCTTGATGCCGTTGTCCGAGGTGAGATCGACATCTGCCGTGCAGTCCGCTGGCGTCTGGGCCCAGGCTGGAAGGGCGAACAGCAGGACGGCCGCCAGGGTGCGCAGGAACATGGCGGCACGCTAACACTATGTATTGCGGCGCGCGACGGCCTTCCCGGCAATGTAACCGAAAGTGAGGCAAGGACCGATGGTCGTGCCCGCGCCGACCGCCTTGGTGCCGATCGGATGCGCCATGGCGATGCCCGCACAATAGAGGCCGGGGATCACGCTCTTGTCGGCCCGCAGCACCTCGCAGCGCGCGTTGGTGCGCGCCCCGCCCTTGGTGCCGAGGCTGGCATAGAGGAAGGGTGCCGCGAAGAACGGCGCCTGCTCGACCGTGCCGAGCGCCTTGTCTTTGGTGTAGTAGCGCTCCCACGCCGTCTCGCCGCGATGGAAATCGCGATCGATGCCCTCCTTCGACCAGCCGTTGAAGCGTTCGACGGTGGCGCGGAGCGTCGCGGCATCGAGGCCGATCTTGGCGGCCAACGCTTCCAGCGTCGGTGCGGTGCGCACGAAGCCCGGATCCTTCGCCGCATAGTGCATGCCGAGCGTGTGCTGGTAGCGGCTGTCGAAGATGCGCCACACAGGCAGGTGCCTGGGCTTGCCGTCGGGCCCGCGCTCGTCGAGCGCCGAACCGAGCGATGCGCTGCCTTCACTCACGAACCGCTCACCGTGGCAATTCACCAGGATGCAGTGCGGCGTATAGGTCTCGTAGAGCGGCTGAGCATGACGATGGCCTTCGTACTCGGTGAACGTCACCGGCGCGATGTTCGCCTGGTCCATGCGTGCGAGCTCAGCGCCAGCCTCTGCCGCCATACGCTGCCCGTCGCCCGTGTTGCTGCGCGGCGCGCCGATCAGCTCCATTCCGGGGAAGTATTTCGGCATGTAGTCCGGCGCCCAGTCGAAGCCGCCGGTCGCCAGAACCACACCCTTGCGTGCGCCGAACGTCTGCGGCTTGCCGTCGATGACGACCTCGACGCCCGCCACCACGCCACCGTCGACCACGAGCCGTTTCACGTCGGCGTTCACCGCGATCTCGCAGCCCTGATCGAGACAGCCGCGCGTCAAGCCGACGATCAGGCCATTGCCCAGACCGACCTTGCCGGCGAGGAAGCGCCAGGCGAGCGACGGGCCCATGCGCAGGATGCTGCGCCAGGGATCCTTCAGGATGCCGCCGATCATCTCCTTGTAGGTGAAGTACTGCGGCTTCACCGACGGCCGCACCTTGTTCCACCAGCGGCCGAGCTTGTAGCGGCTGATGAGCGTCGGCGAGACCATGCGCCCGAACAGCTTGCCGCCCGGCTCTTCGACATAGAAGTCGGGGTGGTTCACCAGCTCGAAGACGAGCGGTGTCTTGTCTTCCAGGAAACGCAGCATGGGCGCGGACTGCTCGGCCAGCGCCTGCCACAGCTCGTCCTCGTCCTTCGCCCAGCCCGGCGGCGCGGTCGTCCGGAGATAGGCGAGCGTCTCATCGGGCGAGTCCTCGAGGCCGGCCGCGAGCATGTGATGATTGGCCGGCACCCACGTGCCTGCCGACGACATCGCCGTCGTGCCGCCCAGCACAGGCGATTTCTCCAGCACCAGCACCTTGGCGCCGTCGACCGATGCGGCCAGCGCCGCCGCAAGCCCGGCCGCGCCCGAGCCCACGACGATCACGTCGTAGCTGTCAGGCATGGCGTGCCCAGATCCGGCGCCAGAACGGCGCGAACACGCTTGCAAGCCCTTCCATGCTGAAGCGCATCAGAAGGATCACGATCAAGGCGAAGACTGCGAGGTCCCATTCGCCGTACTTCTGCAGCCAGGTCATGACGATCTGCACCGGCGCCGCGCCGATGATCGGGCCGAGGAAGGTGCCGAATCCGCCGATGACCACCATGATCACGATCTTGGCCATCTCGCTGAAGTCGACGGTCTGCGGCGTCAGGAGCACCGTGTAGTGTCCGTAGACCGCGCCCGCGAGACCGGCGATGGCGCTGGAGATCGAGAAGATCGCGACCTTCACCCTGGTCGTGTCGATACCGAGGCTTCGCGCCCGCAGTTCGTCGTCCTTGATCGCGCGCATGAAGTAGCCGAGCGGCGAGTCGATCAGCGCCCGCATGCCGATCAGCAGCAGCACGGTCAGACCGAGGAACGTGTAGTAGTAAGGCAGCGGATCGACATTGCCCCACAGCGGCTTGACGCTGAGGCCGAGCTCGCCACGCGTGAAGCCGTAGTCGGCGGTGAGATAGATGTGAACCGTCTCGGCGAAGGCCCAGGTGGCGATCGCGAGATAGATGGAGCGCATGCGCAGGACGAGGCGGCCGAGCACGAAGCCCAGTGCCGCCGAAAGCAGCACACCGGCCGGAATGCCGAGCCAGGGACTGACGCCGAGATGGTAGCCCAGCAGGCCCGACGTATAAGCGCCGACCGCGGCGAAGGCGTGATGCGCCAGCGAGAACTGGCCGGTATAGCCCGCCAGCAGGTTCCAGCTCGCGGCCAGGATCACGTAGTAGAAGCCGATGGTCATCACATGCAGCGCATAGCCGCCCGCAAAAAGCGGCAGCGGCGCGAGCACGAAGGCCGCGACCAGGATGGCGACGACGGAGCGGCGGAAGGGCGTCATCCCAGCAGGCACTCCTGGATCAGCTCGCGCACCCGCGTCTCGCCGAACTCGCCGACGGGACCCGCCGCCTTCACCTTGCCGAGGTTCATCATCACCACATCCTCGGCATGACGCAGTGCGTCGCTGACATTCTGGTCGACCAGCAGGATGGTGGTGGCGATCGCCTTCCGCGCCGTCTGCAACAGCTCATAGACCTGCTCGGCGAGATTGGGCGCAAGGCCGACGGTCGGCTCGTCGACCAGCATCAGCCGCGGCTCGGTGATCATCTCGCGCGCGACGGAGAGCATGCGACCCTGCCCGCCGCTCAGGCTGCCCGCCTTGTCGCGCCGCCGCGCCGCGAGCACCGGGAAGATGTCGTGCACCTTCGCGATGCGCTCTCTCAAGAGCTTGGGCTCGCGCCGCAGGGTCCAGCCGCCGACCCGGAGGTTCTCCTCGACGGTGAGATGCGGGAAGGTATTGAGCTCCTGCGGCACGTAGCTCACGCCCAGCCGCTTGATCGTATGCGGCGCCAGCCCGCCGATCGCCTGGCCGCCGAGCGCGATGCGGCCGCGGTGGGCGACGAGCAGGCCGAACACGGTTTTCAGGAGCGTCGACTTGCCGGCCCCGTTGGGGCCGATCACCAGCACGAAGCCGCCCTCGGGCACGGTGAGCGACATGCCCTGCAGGATGTCGACGCCGGACTGGTAGGCGGCGTGAATGGCGTCGACGGAGAGCAGCTCCTTCATTCGAGCGCCTTGCCGAGATAGCCCGCGATCACCTCGGGCAGCCGCGCCACCTCGTCGAGCGTGCCGTGCGCGGCGACCCTGCCGTCCATCATCACCGTCACCTTGGGACAGAGGCGGCGGATGATGCTCATCTCGTGGCTGACCACCAGGAAGGTGGCGCCGTGCTCGCGGTTCACCTGCACGATCATGTCGATGATCGTGTCCTTGATCACCGGATTGATGCCGGCGAAGGGCTCGTCGAGCACGTAGCAAGTGCCGGGCACCATGAAGCCGCATGCCATCTGGAGCAGCGCGCGCTGGCCGCCCGAAAGCTTCTTGGCCGGCGTGTCGGCGAGCGGCC
>DATJWN010000105.1:0-2145 GCA_035501235.1 Reyranella sp. | reverse complement strand
TGCTTCAGCGGCCTGGCTTTGAAGGTCGCCGTCAAAAACTCGTGCACCGGCTTCTGGTGCGCGCCCGGCCAGACGCAGAGGTCGATCAACTCGGGCTTGCCGAGCGCGGTCAGCAGAGTGCGGATGAACTTCATTTCCTGCCCCGCCAGCACGAGCTGACGGCCGTCCGATGTGTCGTAGGTCCGATAGAAAGCCGCACCTCCGGTGGTGCGCTGGTTCTTCACGTCGGGCTGCCTGCCCTCGGTGAAGGCCTCGCCGACAACGTTGGCGCAGGAGGCCATCAACGCCTCGTGCATGGACACGTCGATATAGTCGCCCTTGCCCGTGGTCGTGCGGCGGAGCAGCGCCATCAGCACGCCAGAGAGGCCGTGCAGGCCGCTCACCAGATCGGCGATCGGGATGCCGGGCACCGCCGGACGATTGTCGTCGCCGAGCGTCAGGCTCAGCACGCCGGTCATCGCCTCGAGCGCGAGATCGTGCGCGGCGCGGCCGGGATAGGCGCCGTCCTGGCCGAAGGCGCTGATCGAGCAATAGACGATGCCGGGGTTCACCGCTCTCACGGCTTCGTAGGAGATGCCGAAGCGCGCCGCGACGCCGGGCCGGAAGGACTCCACGATCACATCGGCCTCTTTGCAGAGCCGGAACAGATCGGCGCGGCCCTGCTCGCTCTTGAGGTCGAGCACGACGCTCTTCTTGCCGCGCGCCATGTTGCGGAAGAACACCGACGTGCGCTCGTCCGCCGGACGGATGTGCCGGCCGGGATCGCCTTCGCCCGGCGGCTCGATCTTGATCACCGTGGCGCCGTGATCGGCCAAAGCGGTCGTGAGGTAGGGTCCCGGCAGGAACCAGGAAAGATCGACGACCTTGATGCCTTCGAGTTTCATCTCACGTACTTCTTGTTGTCGGCGCCGAGAGGCGAACAGGCTTCTTGCGCCAGCCGCTCGCCGTCGATGCGAAGGGGATTGGCGATCACGCGCAATTCGCCGCGCACCGGATGCGGCACGGACGAGACCATGCCCGTCGCCCTGGCAAACGAACTGTCGAGCGCCTGGTCGAGGCGATAGACGGGTGCGGCCGGCAGCACGCCGTTGAATCTCGCGAGCCACTCGGCCGTGGTGCGCGTCTTGAACGTCGGGTCGAGCGCCTCGTCGAGCGCGGCGCGGTTCCTGGCGCGCGCGCCGGGATCGGGGAAGCGCGGATCGTTCACCAGCTCGTCGCGGCCCATCGCCTTGCAGAGCTCGAGCCAGAACTTCTGGGTCATGCACATGATGAAGATCCAGCCGTCCTTTGTCGGGAAGGTCTGGACGGGCGCCAACGAGAGATGGGCGCTGCGCGGCACCCTCGGCGAGACGTCGCCCTCGTTGAGATACCAGGTGCCGGGATAGGTGAGCTGGTGCATGGCGACGTCGTAGAGGCAGGTGTCGACGTCGCAGCCCTGGCCGGTGGTCTTGGCGCGCAGCAGGCACGCCAGCAGCCCGACCGTGCCGGTGAGCCCGCTCATGCTGTCGATCAGCGACACGCCGACCCGCGTCGGCGCACCCGCCGGATCGCCGGTCAGTTCCATCAGGCCTGCCTCGGCCTGCATCAGGAAATCGTAACCCGGCCAGTCGGCGCGCGGGCCGCCGCGGCCGTAGGCCGAGATGTGCAGGCAGACGATCGAGGGCTTGAGGTGCTTCAGACTCGCGTAGTCGATGGCGAGCTTGCCGGGCTGCGTGCCGCGCATATTGTTGACCACGCAGTCGGCGGTCTTCACCAGCGCCTCGAACTGCTTGCGCCCGGCCGGCGACTTGAGGTCGATCGTCACGCTCTTCTTGCCGAGGTTCCAGGCCTGGAAGTACTCGCTGTCGTCCTTGCCCAGCTTGTAAGGCCCGACCTGGCGCGACGGATCGCCTTCGGGCGACTCGACCTTGATCACCTCGGCGCCGAGCTCGGCCATGAACATGGTGCCGTAGGGCCCGGCGCCGAACTGCTCCAGCGTGAGAACACGAATGCCGGTGAGGGGCTTGGCCGCGCTCACGCCGCGCTCCGGCGCGCCCATTGGCGGGCGATGATCAGGCGCTGCATCTCATTGGTGCCCTCGCCGATGCAGGTCAGCGGCGCATCGCGATAGAGCCGCTCGATGTCGTATTCCTTGGAGTAGCCGTA
>DATJWN010000104.1:0-28005 GCA_035501235.1 Reyranella sp. | reverse complement strand
TGAAGCCCATGTAGCTGCCGCCCTCGTCGCCATAGTCGAAGGGAACGTGCCATTCGTTGAAGCCCGAGTAGCTGACGATCAGGTCGGGCTGCAGCGGGTGGGCCCAGAGATTGAGGGCGACGAAGTTCTGGTAGGAGATCGTTCCGCCCATCGCCATGTTGATGACGCGCACGCCCGGCCGTTGCTGGGCCATGTAGACCTGCAGCCGATGGGCAAGCAGCGTGTCGTTGGTCATGTGATCGCCTTGTCCTTGCGCGCCGCTGCCGCCGATCAGGATGACCCGCACCTCGTCCTTGCCCTTGGGCGGCGGATGCAGGACGTCGACGTCGGTCCAGAAGCCGAGCGGCCCGGAAGTCACGTCGTGCCCCCACAGGACATGATGGAAGTTGGCCTGCATGTGGAAGCCGGAATAGGGATAGAGGTCGAACGACGAGATATGCGGCTTTCCGAGATCGCGGCCGGACGGGGTGTCGAGCAGCCGGTCGTACACCCACAGGCAGGCATAGAGGCCGACGAGCGTGCTCGCGATCGTAATCAGCGTATTGATGAGATGCTTGCGCATGGCGTTCTCAGGGGGCCTCGCATGACGACAATGACGGGAGTCGACCCCACACCATACACAACACAGGCCGAGCGTGAACTTTGTCTCATCTGGAAGGCGTGGCAAGTTCATTTGCGGCTGCAGGTTCCGCTGTTCCCTCGATCGGAAACGCATTGAGCGAAGCGCCTTGACCGTCGGCATATTCCGTTCGGCCGATTCCAGCCGAACGAAATATGCTCTAGTCTCCGCCGATGAACGATGACGAGCTCGATCGCCGCGCCTTGCGGACTCTGCAGCGGTCCATCCCGGCCGATCGCTGGAACCCGCTCGCGCAAGCCATCGCGGACGACCGTCGGGGACGGGAAGCGGCCATCGCGTCGCCGTGCTCGGCAGGCGCTCTCGCGCCATTGCTGCCCGAGCTGCAGGCGAACGGCTTCGCGAAGCTTCCGGTCGGATTACCGAACGCCGCCGAAGTGCGCTCGTTCCTCGAGATGCATCCGGTCTATCGCGGCCCGAATTCCGACAATGGCGGCGATGCGATGTCGCTCGAGACGGCGCGGCAAAGCCATCAGATGGCCTGCTACCGGCCCGAGGTCGTCCTGCGCGCGCCAGGGCTCATCGACCGCTTCAACGATCCCTCGCTGCTCGCCTTGATCGAGGACTATCTCGGCTGCGTGCCGACGCTCTATTCGCTGAATTCGTGGTGGTCGTTCCCGGCGGCTCGGCCGTCCATGCCCAACGTCCAGTTCTTCCATCGCGACAATGACGATTGGCGGTTCGTGGTGGTCTTCACCTATCTGACGGACGTGGACGGGGAGAGCGGGCCGCACCAGATCGTCGCGGGCTCCCATACCGTCGAGGGCCTGCGTGAGCGCGCGCCGAGTTCCTGGTGGAAGCGCTCGAGCTACGACGTCGAGAAGTCCTTCACGGCGGCGTTCGGCGTGGAGTTCTCCGACGAGATCGAGCGCGTATTCGCCGACAGCATCCGGTCGATCGAGGGGCCCGCCGGCACGATGTTCCTTGCCAACACGCTGGCGCTGCATCGCGGGCTGGTTCCGCGCAAGCGACCGAGGCTTCTGATCTGGGCGCGTTACGGGCTCGGTGCCAACGCCAACTCCGTGGACTATCACTTCGCCCCCGTCGCCCGCTGGAGCGTTCCGACGACGATCCCGGACGACGCCCGTCACCGCTACGTCAATCGGCTCCTGTTCCGCTGATCTACGTCGTTCCCTTCATCGCCTTTTCGCGCGCCGCATAGGCGCGGGCGAGCCGCTGGCTGCGGTCCTCGAACAGGTCGGCGCCGCCGCCTTTCTTGAGCAAAGTCTCCTCGATCTCCTCGTGCGGCCGCGACGTGCCGTCGGCCAGCAGATGCTCAATGGCGACGCCGCGCTCGGCGAGGCGACGCGACACGAGTACCGTGCGATGACAGTCGAGCGGCTCCTTCTCGGCGCACATCAGGCAGGGCTGGGCGTCCTCGCGGCTGGCGATCACCCGGTCGAGCGCCTCCTTGAACGCCGGCCGCGCGGCCAAGGTGTCGTAGCTGCCACCGGCTTCCGGCTTGCCGCCGAGTGCCGCTCCTTCCCAAACATAGTCGACGCCCGCCTCGGCGAGGCTCTTCTTGAGACGCTCGCGGCCGAACTGTGGGAAGCGGCGCGAATAGGGCACGGAACGCACATCGACCAGCAGGCTGACGCCGCCTCGAATCAGTAGATCGACGAAGCGCTCGATCGGGTGATTGGAATGACCGATCGTCTTGATCATGACGGCAGGCGACGCACCAGCTCGATGAAGGCCAAGGTCGCGGCCGAGCGCTCGCCGGCGCGGCAGGCAAGATTGAGCGGCACCTTCAGTGCCGGCCTTCCGGCGAGCGGGCGGTAGGTCACGCCTTCCAGCGGCAGGCGGCTCAGCGACGCCGGCACGATGGTGATGCCGAGCCCTGCCGCCACGAGATTGAGCGTCGACACGATGCGCGGCGCTTCCTGCCCGACATGCGGGCTGAAGCCCGCCTCGGCACAGGCCGCGATGATCACGTCGTAGAGGCCGCGCCCGTCGGGCCGGCGATAGAGGATGAAGGTCTCGTCGGCGAGGTCCTTGAGGGTGAGCTTGGGCTGGCGCGTCAGCTTATGGCGGGCAGGAAAAGCCGCCGCCGTCTCCTCCTGCAGGAGAGCATGCACGGTGATGCCCTCGGGATCGACGAGCCCTGAGCGGATGAATGCCACGTCGAGCCGGCCATCGCGCAAGCCGCTCACCATGTCGGCCGAGCTGCTTTCTTCCAGCACGAAGGAGACATCGGGCCGCTGGCTGCGGAACTCACGCATGGCCCGCGCCACCAGCGGATGGAACGGCGCCGACGTCGTGAAGCCCACGGCGATGCGGCCGGTCTCGCCGCGCGCCGTGCGGCGGGCGCGCAGTTTGGCATGATCGACCTCGGCCAGGATTGCCTCGGCGTCAGCGAGGAAGGAACGGCCGGCGTCGGTCAGGGTCACGCCGCGCGGATGGCGCTCGAACAGGGTGGCGTCGATCTCGCGTTCCAGCGCGCGAATCTGCTGGCTGAGCGGCGGCTGCTGCATGTGCAGCTTCTCGGCCGCGCGCGTGATGTGACCCTCATGCGCGACGGCGACGAAGTAGCGGAGATGGCGCAGTTCCATGGATACGTCCCAAGTATGCATAAGGGACTTACCATATATTTGAACACTGGATAAGCCCGTCGTACCAGGGAGCTTATGACGATGTTCATGGCCCTGGGGCTGTCGGCCCTGATGATCGGCACCGCTTTCCTCTCCGGCATCTTCGGCATGGCGGGCGGCTTGATCCTGATCGGCGTGCTGCTGGTGATCTTCCCGCTGCCTACCGCGATGGTGCTGCACGCGGTGACCCAGATGGCCTCCAACGGCTGGCGGGCGATCCTGTGGTGGCGGCACATCGTCTGGAAGACGATCGGCTTCAACGTCGCGGGCAGCCTCGCCTCGGTCGGCCTGTGGTCGATCTGGCTCTATGTGCCCGACAAGGCGATGGCGCTGCTGCTGCTCGGCCTCTCGCCCTTCATCGTGCGGGCGATCCCCGAGAAGGTCCTGCCGCGCACCTTCGGGCCGGCGCAGGTCGCCGCGACCGGCTTCGTGTCGATGATGCTGATGCTGATGACCGGCGTCACCGGCCCGCTGCTCGACACGATGTTCCTGCGCTCGCCCTTCGAGCGCAAGCAGATCATCGCCACCAAGGCCGCCTGCCAGCTCTTCAGCCACGGCTTCAAGCTCGTCTACTTCGGCGCGCTGATCTCCCAGGCGGGCGAGGTCGAGCCGTGGTTCCTGGCGGTCGCCGTCGCCTCCTCGATGATCGGCACCTCGCTCGGCCGCCTGCTGCTCGAGCGGCTGAGCGACAAGCAGTTCCGTGTCTGGTCGAACCGGCTGATCACGGCGCTCGCCAGTTACTACATCGGCTACGGCTTGGTTCTTCTCGCTGGCCTCGCTTAAGATGGCGCGTGTCCGTTCCTCCCGTCATTCCGGCAGGTTTTCGCGAGCTCACTGAGGCGGTCGGTTTCGGCGCGGCCAACGGGCCGTGGTTCGAGAAGATCGATGGCAACCGCGCCATCCGCGGCTTTCGTCCCGGGGCGAGCCACGCCAATGCGCTCGGCATCGTGCATGGCGGCATGCTGGCGGCTTTCCTCGACTCTGCGATGGGCACGGCGGTCTGGCACACGCTGCAGCGCCGCGCCGTGACGCTTCGATTGACCATCGACTATCTGGGACCGGGCCGCCTCGGCGACTGGCTGCAGGCCGAGGGCGAGGTGGTGAGCTACGACGAGCATGTGGCGCAGGTCCGGGGCCGCCTCTATGGTCCGCGCCACGACGTGCTGGCGGGATTGGGCGTGTTCTCGCTCTTGAGCCGCCAGCGTCCGATTCAAATGCGGAGCTGAGCTTGGACGACGATCTTCGAGATGGGCCGCCGGAAGGCTTCTTGCGCATCGACTTCGATCGCGGCCGGCCCGATCCGACGTTCAACAGCCATGTCGGCACCCTCTATGCCAAGCGCGGCGGGAAGGGTACGCGGGACGAGTTCGTCATGGGATTTCGCGTGCACAAGCACATGTGCAATCCGGCGGGCGGTCTGCACGGCGGCATGATGATGACGGTGGCCGATCTCGTCGGGACCATGGGCGGCGGTACGCTCGTGGGTCTGCGCAAGTTCCTGCCGACAGTGAACATGACCTTCGACTTCGTGGCGCCCGCCAAGGCTGGCGACTGGGTCGAGGGCCGCGCCGAGATCGTGCGTCAGACGCGTTCGCTCCTCTTCACCAACATCTACCTGACGGTGGGCGAGGAGAAGATCCTGCGCGCCTCGCAGGTCGCCAAGATCCCGTTGGGCGACGGGCTCGCCTTCGGCAAGGCGCGCCTAGACCGCGGCCCCGAAGTCGCGGTGAAGGGCGCGCCGCCCTGAGTCGGTGAGACGTACCGTGCGGCCGCGACGCAGCCGCTCGGCCCAGCCTTTCTTGAAGAAGGTGTCGGCGATGGCCGCTCCCAGCGCGCCCGAGATGTGCGGACGGCGCTCGGACCAGTCGAGGCATTGCCGCGCGAAGTGACGGTTGCCGGCCTCGCGCGCGCCCTCGATGTCGACGCCCATCCGCTGGCAGAAGAGCTCGCCCGACGAGGTGAGCTTCCAGTCGCGTGTGCCCTGCGGCTCGAGATGGCCGTGCTGGGTCAGCGCATCGGTCACCGCCATGCCGACCTGGCCCGCGAGATGGTCGTAGCAGGTGCGGCAGAAGCGGAGATCGGGATCGCGCCGCCAGGCGGCGTTCTTCGAGGCCGGTTCGGCGCGCTTGCCGGCCAGCGCCATCAGCGATTCGATGGCATGCGCCACGTCGGGCGAGGCCAGCCGATAGAATCGATTGCGGCCCTGGGCGCGGGCATCGAGCAGGTTCGCCTCGACCATGCGGTGAAGGTGGCCCGAGGCGGTCTGCGCCGTGACGCCCGCGGTCATGGCGAGATCGGACGCGGTGTGGGCGCGGCCATCCATCAGCAGCGACAGCATGGCGGCGCGGGCGGGATCGCCCATCAGCGAGGCGATCTCGGACAGGGAATTGACGGAGATCATGTTGCGAATCTAGAAGCCGCCTTGGCGACCCGCCATGTCCAATAGTTCGGCCGGGGCCGAATTATTCTATCGCCACTTGGGGTTGGCGATGGCGATCTTGTCGGTGGTCGTGGCCTCGAGATGGGTCATCAGCGCGGCGTCCGTCTCGTCGCGCTCGCCGGCGCGGAGCTGCCGGGCGAGCTCGCGGTTCAGCTCGGCCAGCGAGCCATCGCGGCCGAGCAGCTTGCCGAGCCGCTCATGCTCGCGCGCGTCGGCGGCGGGCCCGAGCCGCGCCTCGCGCTCCAGGATCGCAAGTGAGTTCACGGCGACGCGCATCTGGAAGGAGAGGCGTGGGGCGGCCTTGTCGAGCGCCGGCATCGCCTCCTCGCGCAGGAAGTCGGCGATGGCGGCCAGCAGCTCGGCGGCGGTGGGACGATCCTGCGCCATGTCAGCCTCCGTCCTTCAGCAATTGGAGGAGATCGACCTCGGTCTCCACGCCCCGCCGGCCGATGGAGGCAAGCTCCATCGACTTCTGCGCGCCCGAGAGATGCTTGTAGGCCTGGGTGTGGCAGATGATGCCCCAGCGCACCGTGCCGAAGACTTCCCACCAGTGCGCGCGCTTGGGCTCGACCTTGCCGCCGCCCGCGCGCTCGTAGGCCGACCAGAGGTCTTCGCGCGAACCGAAGCCGCCGGCAGGCCTGTCGACGGCGCCGAAGCGCCAGCTCTTCACGCACACCCAGCCCAGATCCTCGACCGGATCGCCGAGATGGGCGCCCTCCCAATCCAGGATCGCGGTCACGCCCGTCTCGTCGGCGAGATAGTTGCCGGTGCGATAGTCGCCATGCACCAGCAGCGGCGCGACGGGCGCGGGCTTGCGCCGGTTGAGCCAGGACAGCGCCAGCTCGAACACCGGCTGCGGCTGGCCCAGCACATCGAGCAGGCGGCGCAGCTCCTCGATATGGTCCGCGGCCTGGCGGTGACGCAGCGGCGGCAGCGTCTTGATCGGCGTGGCATGGATGCGCGCCAGGATCTCGCCGAGCTGGCCCGCGATCTTCGGGCGGGCGCCGGCATAGGGCGCATCGCGAAGGAGCTTGCGGGCGATCGCCGTGCCGCCCACGCGGCGCATGACGAAGCCTTCGCCCAACCCGTCTTCGGGCACGAGTTCGAACAGCACCTCGGGCGCGCGCGCTCCAGCATTGAAGGCCGCGCGCAGCACACGGAACTCCACACTGCGTTCCAGCGAGCCCGAGCGCTCGCGGTCGGTACTCGCGTTGCTCGGCGGATCGCGGCGCAGGATCAGCGCGTGGCGCGCGCCGGTCACAAGGGCGTCGAAGCTCCAGGTCTGGCGCGAGGCCCCGCCCGATTCGCGGCCGATGCCCTCGATGGTCGCCAGCCCGCCGAAGTGCCTCGAGGCGGCGCGCGCCAGGGCCGCCGCCACTTGATCGGCTTCGCTCGACGTGTGAACGGTCATTCACCGGACTGTGGCACAAGCCCCATCGCGTGGTAAGAGGGCCGGCATGTCAGCAGATTTCGCGGCCATGAACGGCCTGTTCCTCGAGGATCTCAAGGTCGGCCAGGCCGCCATGTTCGGACGCACCGTGACCGACGCCGATATCGTGGCGTTCGCCGGCGTCTCGGGCGACACCAACCCGATCCACCTGCACGACGGCTTCGCGCGCACGACGCGCTTCGGCCAGCGCATCGCGCACGGCATGCTGTCGGGCAGCTACATCTCGACCGTGATCGGCACCAAGCTGCCGGGGCCGGGCGCTGTCTATATCTCGCAGACCATGAACTTCATGGCGCCGGTGATCGTGGGCGACACCATCACCGCCGTCGCCACCATCACCGCGATCGACGACAAGCGACGTCGCGTGACGCTCAAGACGCAGTGCCTCAACGGCGACAAGGTCGTGATCGACGGCGAGGCGGTCGTGCTGGTGCCGCGGCGCGACGCTGCGTGAGCCGATGATCGACGTCTTCGACCACTGGCAGGAGGTGCCGGCGCGCTGGAAGGGCGGCGTGGTGGCGCTCGGCAATTTCGACGGCGTGCACAAGGGCCATCAGGAACTGCTGGCGCAGGCCGCTGCAGAGGCCAAGACGCTCGGCGTGCCGCTGGTGGTGCTGACCTTCGAGCCGCATCCGCGCCGCTTCTTCGTGCCCGACACCGGCCCGTTCCGCCTCACCCTGCCGCCGGCGAAGACCCGGCTGCTGGCCGCGTGCGGCGTGCAGGCGATCCTGGCGCAGCATTTCGATCCGGCCTTCGCCGCCGTGTCGGCCGACGCCTTCGTCGACGATGTGCTGCGGGGCGGGCTGGGCGCCAGGCATGTCGTGTGCGGCTACGACTTCACCTTCGGCGCGCGCCGGACCGGCAATGTCGAGAAGCTGCGCAAGATGGGCCAGGCACGCAGCTTCGGCGTGAGCGTGCTGGAACCCGTGACGCACGAGGGCGAGATCTATTCCTCGACCCGCATCCGCGAGGCGCTGCGCGCCGGCTGGGCGAGCGAGGCGGCCGAGCTGCTGGGCCGGCCCTGGGAGATCGAGGGCATGGTCGAGCAGGGCGACCAGCGCGGCCGCACGATCGGCTTTCCCACCGCCAACGTGGCGCTGGGCGAGCATCTCCGGCCGCGCTTCGGCGTCTATGCCGTGCGCACGCTGGTCGATGGGGCCTGGCGCAACGCGGTGGCCAATCTCGGCAAGAGGCCGACGGTCGGCAAGCTGCAGGAAAATTTCGAGGTCCATCTCTTCGACTTCGCGGGCGACCTCTACGGCAAGGTGCTGCGCGTGCAGCTCGTCGATTTCATCCGTGCGGAAATGAAGTTCGCCGGCCTCGACCAGCTCAAGGCGCAGATCGCGGCCGACGGGCAGACGGCGCGGAAGCTGCTTTCGTAACACAAGTGTGGGGGCGGCGTAGGCGGCGGCTCAGGCAGGTACAATTCGCTGGCCAAGGTTGCATGGCGGCGCATAATCTCGTCTCTGGGGGATGGGATGGCACTCGACGTTGGGTTTCGAACCGCTCGGCAGATTTCCGCCGACATGCATGCGCTCGCCGATGCGAACGCATCGCTCGCAAGCATCGTCAATCTCGGGACGTCGTCGGGCGGCCTGCCGCTGGAGGCAGTGAAGATATCGGCCAGCCGTAATGCCGGCCGGAAAATCCTGATCCTGGGAGCGCATCACGCAAGAGAATGGATCTCGGCCGAGGTTCCGGCATTTACTGCTTCGCGACTTGTCGAGCGCGCGGCCGACCCGCAGATCGCGCCCTTGCTTCAACAAGCGGAAATCTGGATCGTCCCTGTCGTCAATCCCGACGGCAAGGAGTGGTCGCACAATCCTCAAGGTTATCGGTTGTGGCGCAAGAACCGCGTACCGATTCCGCCCTTCGCGGTGGGCGGTGTGCTGTACTCAAATTGCCTCGGCGTCGATCCCAACCGGAACTATTCGTATTTCTGGGGCCAGGGGGCGGCGTCGACGACGGATCCCCGCTTCGAGCTTTATCAGGGTTCCGGCGCCTTTTCCGAAGCCGAGTCGACGGCAATCCGGAACTTGGCCACGCAGGTCCAGTTCCAGAGTGCCGTCAGCTATCACTCCTATGGCCAATACATCTTCCATCCTGGCCTTCCGGTCGACGGACAATGCGATGCCGCTTGCCAGCAGCGTGTCGCTGCTCTTGCCGATATGGCCACTGCCATGTCGCAAGCGATGAAGGCCAGCCGCGGCACGGACTACCCTGTCTTCACGGACGAAGCGGTCGGCGACACCGGCGACTGTGCAATCAGTGGCGATTGCGCGGAGTGGCTTTTCCACGAGCGGGGCACGCTCGCCGTGACCATCGAGCTGCCGCCTGCGAACTACGACGACGATCCGACCCGGATATTCGTGCTCGACGGGGACGAGATCAGGCCGATCTTCGAGGAGAACTGGCTCGGCATCCTTGCCATGTTGTCGCGTACGCTTGTTGTTTGAAGGAGGAGGGAGATCATGGGACAGATGGGAACGCTCGCGATGGCTTTGGCGAGCGCGCACGACTTGAACAAGATGTTCGTCGACAACAACAACGCCACCTGGAAGCGGCTGAGCAACCTGCGAAGCAATGTCTTCCCGAGCCTTCTGACGCCGTCGTCTGCGGCCAATCCGCCGGGCCGTGTGCAGTCGCTGAGGTTCGCGGCGAGCGAGCTTACCCGCCAGGTGAGCTGGAACGCGAGCGATCCGTCGCGCGGAGATCGCAGGCTGCTGCTTCGCTGGCTCACCTGGGTCGAAATGGATCCGACACGGCGCGTCGAGGCGCAAAAGCTGGTGGCCGCTCTCGACTATTTCGTGAAGGCCCCCAATGCCGCTTCCGCACCCACGATCACTTTCTCCTGGAACGAGGACTACTCGCAGCAGGCTGTGAGTGGCAATGGCACGTTCAGCATAGTAGTGAACCCGGCGATAACCTCGACGACGGTGCCGGGAAGTGTGACGGCCATCACCGTCGCGGTGACGTCGACCGACATCTACCATACGGCCGGTATTGGCTCGGCCCCGGAAGACGACTGAGACCTAGGACATAGGCTCGTCGATCCGCCCATTGGCGGCGGCCAGCGCCGACGCCAATTCGTCCACGATCCGGGGCCTCATTTCCAGGCCCGCCCGTTGGGCCTCCGCGTAAGTCAGGGTCGCCCTCATCTCGTCGATGGCAGCCGACAATTTACCCGCCGCTCGCAGGGCAAGCGCTCGATTGCGGCCGTGGAGCACCCTGAGGTAAGGCGTCTCGCTGCCGGCGAGAAGCTCCGCCAGCGCCTCCGCCTCGGCCATGGCCTGTCGGCCGTTTCCTTCGCGCGCCGCGCCCTCCAGGCGGACACAGACGGCCAGCGCGCGATGCAAGGTGTCGGCGTCGCCGATCGCGCCCGTCAGCAGTCGCTCGACCAGCGGCTCGGCCTCGTTCATACGGTCGAGCAGCATCAAGGTGCGCGCCCGTTGCGCCGTCAGCCAGTGCTCGGGATGGAAGCCCAGTGTCTGGCGGTCCCGCGCATCGATCTTGTCGACGCAGGCGAGCGCCTTTTCGTTCGCCGCGAGCGCTTCGTCGAGCCGGTTCGCCGTCGACAGGGCATGACTGAGAACAGCCGACAGCACGGCATCCGTGCTCGGCATATGGGTGCCCTCCACCAGCCGCTGCGCTTCCTCGACCTTCTCGACATATTCCTGCGCCGAGCCGGTCGCGGCCAGTACACGCCCGAAGGCCATGGTGATCAAAGCGGCCGCGCGCATATCCTTGAGCTTGCGCGCGAGTGTCATGGCCTGCTCGAACACCGGTTCGACCTCGGTCGCATCGATGCCCTCGCGCCAGGCGTAGTTCACGATCTGGCCGCAGGCCATCATCATCATGTAGTCGACCGGAGTCGCCGGCGCCGCGCCCTCGAGCAGCCGGCGTACCTTGCGCCAGGCTTCCAGCGCCTGCCGCGGATCGCGTGTGCCGATCCAGAGCGCTGCCTTCACGTAGGCCGCGGCGGCCTGCATGACGTCGCCCGCTTCCTCCCAGTGATGCGCGATCAATGCGGCGGTCTCGTCGGCCCGATCCTTGTAGTGCGCCGACAAGGCGGTGGCGGCGCGCCGATGCAGCTCACGCCGCCGCTCGCTCAGCAGCGAGGTGTAGGCCGCCTCCTGCACCAGCGGATGGCGGAAGGCGAAGGCATCGCGCTGCAGGTCCGGCCTTTCGTAGACCATCTCGGCGCCGAGCAGCCGGTGCAACGATTCACGGGCGCGCACTTCGGGTGAGGCGGCTACCTCCGCCGCGACAGCCAGGGGAAATTCGCGGCCGATCGTGGCGGCGGCCTGCAGCAGCAGCTTGTCCGGTTCGTCGAGGTGATCGATGCGCGAGCTCAGGACGGACTGGACTGTCTCCGGCAGCGGTGCGTCCTGTGTACGGTCGGTCGCCGTGTAGGCGCCCGGCTCGCCCCCCAGTGCGCCATTCTCGATCAGCGCCCGCACCAGTTCCTCGGCGAAGAACGGATTGCCGGCGGCGCGGTCGACGATGCGGGCTCGGAGCAGTGTCAGCGAAGGATCGTTGCCGATCAGCCGGTCGAGCATGAGGCCGACGGCGCCGGCGGCCATCGGCACCAGCGACACCTGCTCGTAGAAGGAGCGTTCCATCCAGGGCGCGCGATAGCCGGGGCGAAAATCGACGAGCAGGAGCGTCTTGGTGCCGGTGACGGCCTGCGCGATCGCCTCGACGAAGGGCTCGCTCGCGGGGTCGAGCCAGTGCAGGTCTTCGATCACCAGCACGGCGGGTCCGGCGAGCGCCGTCGTGCGCGCCAGGTGCTTGACGGCGTCGAGCAGGCGGGCGCGCCGCCCGGCAATGTCGGCGGGCACGTTCTCGCCGGCGGCCAGCGGCAAGCCGAGGAAGTCGAGCAGCAGGGGCGCATCGCGCATCGCGTCGACGCGGTGCGCGACGGCGCGCACCTTGAGGATCGCCTCGGTCGGCGGAGTCTCCTCGTCGATGCCGAAGAAGGCGCGCATCAGGCCGAGAATGGGCTGGAGAGGCGCTGCCCGCCCGTGAGCCGTCGCACGCGCCTCGAGCACGGCGCGGCCGTCGTTGCGGCAGGCTTCCAGGAACTCGAAGACCATGCGGCTCTTGCCGCTGCCGGCTTCGCCCACGATGCCGAGCACGCGCGAGGCGCCGGCGTTGGCGGCATCGAGCGCGCGGCGCAGGACCGTCATCTCGAGATCGCGGCCGACGAAGGGGCTGAGCCGCTGGCCGCCCTGGAATTGCTGGCTCGTGCCGGTCGAGCGGATGTCGCGCAGGAGATAGACCGGCACCGGCTCGGTGATGCCGCGCAGCTGGCGTTCACCCACTGCCTCGACTACGACGGCGCCGCCCGCGGCGCGCAAGGTGGCCTTGCTGATCGCGACGCCGTCGAGCTCGGCCTGTCCCTCCAGCCGCGCCGCCATATGCACGGCGACGCCCATCGCCTCGTATTGCGCAGAAACGTCGTTGGCGACGGCCTGCACCACGACTTCACCCGTGTGGATGCCGACCCGGATGCTGGGCGCGCCCTCGATGCCGCGCACGTTCTCGATCATCGCCAGTGCCGCGCAGCAGGCGCGAACGGGGTGGTCTTCCTGCGGGATGGGGGCGCCGAACAGCGCCATGATGCCGTCGCCCTGCAGCTTGTTCACCGTGCCCTCGAAGCGCGACACGGCTTCTCGCATCGACGCCGTGACGGCGTTCAGGAGCCTGGCTGCGTCCTCGGGATCGAGCTTCTCGACCAGGCCCGTGGAGCCCGCGATGTCGGCAAACAGCACGGTGACGCGTTTGCGCTCGCCTTCTCGGGCCGCCCGGGTGTTGAGCAGGGCAGCGTTCGCAGCGGAGGGTGGCGGCGGTTCGGCCGGCGGGGCCGCGCCCTGCAGCCGGGTGCCGCAACCGGCGCAGAAGCGCGCGAGCGGAACGTTTCGCCGGGCGCATCGCGGGCACACTGCGACGAGCGTCGTGCCGCAATTGACACAGAAGCTCGCATCGTCGGCGTTCAGGTGCTGACAGGTCTCGCAGCGCATCCCGATGCTCCCCTGACCGAAGACTAGAGCGGCTTCCGGTCAAGTTGAACCGCTTAAGCGGTTCAACTTGCTACTTCGGCGAACGGGCGAGCCCGGAGACGAAGAGGTCGAGCGCCGACTCCAGCGCCCGCGCAGAACGCCCCCTGCGAACGCCCCATTGCGGCAGGTGGCCGTCGACCCGCATGCGGGCGAGGCCATAGACCAGGCCGCGGGCGGCGAGCAGCATCGTGGCCGGCTCGACGTTGCGGGCCTCGCCTTGCCGCTGCGCCTCCTGAAGAAGCCGGCTCATCAGCGCCTGCAATTCGCCGTTCTCGCGCTTCATCGACTCCGAGCTCTCATAGTCGATCAGGCTGCGGTTGGACGCGACGGCGAAGTGCGTCGGGTTGTCGAGCGCCCAGCGGAGATAGGCACGCCCCATGGCGCGCAGGCGCTCGAGCGGGCCTTCGGCCTTTGCCTTGCCGACGGCCTCGAAGATCGCCCGGTGCAGGCGGTGGGTCGCCTGCTCGGCGACCGCCGTCATCAGGGTGGTGCGATTGGGGAAATGACGGAACGGTGCGCCCGGCGAGACGCCTGCGCGGCGTGCAGCTTCGCGGACGGACACGGCCTCCGGCCCGCCTTCTTCTATCAGCTCGAGCGTCGCCTCGATCAGCGCCTCGCGCAGGCTGCCGTGATGATAGGCCCGCGCCGTCGCCTTCTTTGCCATGCAGGACGCTAGCATCACGCCGACGTGAATGTAAGCGGTGCATACAAACGGGTATGTAAGCACTGATTACATAGCGGAGGTCGCCATGATCCGTCGGCTGCTGAATGGTTGGGCGTTGCTTTGCGTTGTGTCGCTCGTTCTGTTGGCAATGGCGGGAGGGCTGGCGGCATTGCATCAGTTCGACGTCTCGGGCGTGCGGCTGGTGATCCGCGCCACCGCGCGTACCTCGCTCATCCTCTTCGCGCTCGCCTTCAGTGCGTCGGCGCTCGTGAAGCTCTGGCCCGGCGATCTGACCCTTTGGCAGCGGCGCAATCGGCGTCAGTTGGGGCTTGCCTTCGCTGTCTCGCATGCCATCCATGCCGTGGCGATCGTGACATTCGCCAGAATGGATCCGGCCGGCTTCCACGCGCAGACGATGGCGGGAACGCTGGTGAGCGGCGGCCTCGCCTATCTTTTCATCGCCGCAATGGCGGCGACCTCGTTCGACCGCGCCGCCGCCTGGATCGGGCCGCGCACCTGGCGGGCGCTCCATTGGATGGGCGGCTATTACATCCTGGTCTCCTTCATCGTGACCAACGGTAAGCGAATCGGGACCAGCCCCTACTACGCGCTGCCGGTTCTGCTCATGGTCGCCATCCTGGTGCTGCGGATGGTGGCCCGGCAGCGCACTGCTCCGGCGGCGACCGCCATCTGACCGGCCGGGGCACACGGGGTCGCCTTGACCCCCCGCACCCCCGTCCCTAGATTGCCGGCCCCTATGCCGGAAACAATGTCGATAAGGGCCTCTCGGGAGCGAATTAGCCGCCCGGTCCGCTAGCCAGCGGCCGGGTCTTTTTGATGCCTGTTGCGCACCGGATGAAATCCGGCGCCATCGCCCCGAATTCGCGAGTTCACTGTGACAACTGACTACAAATCCAGCGTTTTCCTGCCGAAAACCGACTTTCCCATGCGCGGCGGGCTGCCCAAGAAGGAGCCCGAACTGCTGAAGCGCTGGGCCGACATGGACCTGTTCGGCCGCCTGCGATCGGAGAGCAAGGGCCGGCCGAAGTTCGTGCTGCATGACGGCCCGCCCTACGCCAACGGCCATCTTCATATCGGCCACGCGCTGAACAAGATCCTGAAGGACCTCGTCACGCGCACCCAGCAGATGCTGGGCAAGGACTCCCACTACGTGCCGGGCTGGGACTGCCACGGCCTTCCGATCGAATGGAAGATCGAGGAGGAATACCGGGCGAAGAAGCAGGACAAGGACCAGGTGCCGATCGTCGAATTCCGGCGCCAGTGCCGCGCCTTCGCCGATCACTGGATCACCGTCCAGCGCGAGGAGTTCAAGCGGCTCGGCGTCGAGGGCGACTGGGATCACTACTACTCGACCATGAAGTACGAGTCCGAAGCGGTCATCGCGGGCGAGCTCGGCAAGTTCCTGATGAATGGCGGGCTCTACAAGGGCTCCAAGGCCGTGCTGTGGAGCGTGGTCGAGAAGACGGCGCTCGCCGAAGCCGAGATCGAGTATCACGACCACACGTCGGACACGGTGCACGTCCGCTTCCCCGTGCTGAAGTCGAAGGGCGACAAGCTCGATGGCACGTCGGTGGTGATCTGGACGACCACGCCCTGGACCATGCCGGGCAACCGCGCGCTCGCCTACGGCAAGGACATCGCCTACGTGCTGGTCGAGGTCGAGGCCGCTGGCGAGGGCAGCCGCGCGAAGGTCGGCGAAAAGATGGTGCTGGCCAAGGATCTGGTCGGTGTCGTCGGCCAGGCCGGCAACTTCACGCCGAAGGTCGTGGCCGACGTTTCCACCGAGGATCTCGAAGGCTTGATCGCGGCGCATCCGCTGCGTGGGCAAGGCTACGAGTTCGACGTGCGCCTGCTGCCGGGCGATTTCGTCACCGCCGATGCCGGCACCGGCTTCGTGCACATCGCCCCGGGCCACGGCGCGGACGACTACGATCTGGGCGTGGCGAATGGCGTGGAAGTACCCGACACCGTCGCCGAGGATGGCAGCTACTATCCGCATGTGCCGTTGTTCGCGGGCCTGCAGGTCTACACCTCCGTCGGCAAGAAGGGCCCGGCCAACAAGGTCGTGACCGAGGCGCTCGACAAGGCGGGCAAGCTGCTGGCCACGGGCCGCCTCTCGCACTCCTACCCGCATTCCTGGCGCTCCAAGGCGCCGGTGATCTTCCGCAACGCGCCGCAATGGTTCATCGCCATGGACAAGCCGATCGCTGCGATCGGCGGCACCCTGCGCGAGAAGGCGCTGCAGGCGATCGACGCGACACGCTTCGTGCCGCGCGCCGGCTACAACCGCCTGCGCTCGATGATCGAGGTGCGGCCCGACTGGTGCGTGTCGCGCCAGCGCGCCTGGGGCGTGCCGATCGCCGTCTTCGTCGACAAGAAGACCGGCGAGCCGTTGCGCGATCCCGAGGTGATGGGCCGCGTCGTCGAAGCCTTCAAGACCGAGGGCGCCGACGCCTGGTTCGACAGCCCACCCGAGCGCTTCCTCGGCAACAAATACGATGCCCGCGACTTCGAGCAGGTGCGCGACATCCTCGATGTCTGGTTCGACTCGGGGAGCACGCACGTCTTCACGCTTGAAGGCAACGACGAGCTGAAATGGCCGGCCGACCTCTATCTCGAGGGCTCCGACCAGCATCGCGGCTGGTTCCACTCCTCGCTGCTGGAGAGCTGCGGCACGCGCGGCCGCGCGCCCTATGACGGCGTGCTGACGCACGGCTTCACGCTCGACGAGCAGGGCCGCAAGATGTCCAAGTCGCTGGGCAACATCACCGCGCCGCAAGCGGTATGCGACCAGTACGGCGCCGACATCCTGCGCCTCTGGGTGGTCGGCACCGACTACACCGAGGACCAGCGCATCGGCCCCGAGATCCTGAAGCATCAGGCCGAGGCCTATCGCCGGCTGCGCAACACGCTGCGCTACCTGCTGGGCAGTCTCGACGGCTATTCGGCGGCGGAGACGGTCGCGGTCAAGGACATGCCCGAGCTCGAGCGCTGGGTGCTGCATCGCCTGGCCGAGCTCGACAAGGTGATGCACCAGGCGGTCGACGATTACGACTTCCACACCATCGCGACCGAGCTGCACAATTTCTGCGCCGTCGATCTTTCGGCCTTCTATTTCGACATCCGCAAGGATGCGATCTATTGCGATGCGCCCAAGTCGCTGCGCCGTCGCGCGGCCCGCACGGTGATGGCGGAGCTCTTCTCCTTCCTCACCGCCTGGCTGGCCCCCATCACCTGCTTCACGGCGGAAGAGGCCTGGCTTGCCCGGCCCAAGGACGTGCCGGATGGCGCGGCCGAGAGCGTGCATCTGAGACTCTATCCCGCCATCCCGGCGGGCTGGCTCGATCCGGCGCTGGGCGAGAAGTGGAAGACCGTGCGGGCGCTGCGCCGCGTCGTCACCGGCGCGCTGGAACTGGAGCGCGCCGAGAAGCGCATTGGCTCCAGCCTCCAGGCCGCGCCGCATGTTCACGCCGCGCCGGAATATATCGAGGCCATGAAGGGCCTCGACCTCGCGGAGATCTGCATCACCTCGGGCGGCGACCTGGTCGCGGGCGAGGCGCCGGCCGGCGCCTTCACCCTGCCTGATGTGACGGGCGTCGCTGTCGTGCCGGCTTCGGCGGGCGGCGAGAAATGTGCGCGCTGCTGGCAGGTATTGCCCGAGGTCGGCAAGTCGGCGAAGCATCCGCTGCTCTGCCATCGCTGCGAGGGAGCCGTGGAAGCATGAGGGCCGGGGCATGAGGGTCGTCGAACGGCACGCGATGATCCTGGTCGTGCTGACGGTGATCGCCGATCAGGTCAGCAAGCAGCTGATGTACCAGTATCTGCAGAAGATGGGCGCCATCGTCACGGTGATCGACGGGCTGTTCCGGCTGGTGAGCGTCTGGAACCAGGGCGTCAGCTTCGGCTTGCTGGGCGGCGATAAGTCGCTGCCGGCGTGGCTGCTGTCGGGCGTCGCGATCGTCGTCTGCATCGGGCTTTTCATCTGGCTGCGGCGGACCGACCGGACGCTCACCGGCTGGGGTATCGGCCTTGTCATAGGCGGCGCCATCGGCAATGTTATCGACCGCGCGCGCTGGGGAGCCGTCTTCGATTTTGCCGATTTCCACGTGCGCCAATGGCATTGGCCCGCCTTCAACGTCGCCGATTCGGCGATCGTCGTGGGGGTTGGGCTGATGATCATCGATTCCCTGCTCGGCGAGAAAAAACGCACGCCGTGATTCGGCCATGATCCGCGAACAGAAGATTCCTGCCCAAGGACGGACGATGCGACGGACGATTCTGACCCCGGTGACCCTGATTTCGCTCGCAGCCCTCGCGCTCGGCGGCTGCAGCGCGTTCGAGAATCTGGGCGGCGCCAAGAAGGTGTCGCCCGACGAATTCAAGATCGTCTCGCACTCCCCCCTCACCATGCCGCCCAATGCCGAGCTGCGTCCGCCGCGTCCGGGCGAGCCGCGTCCCCAGGAAGTCTCGCCGACCGACCAGGCCAAGGAAGCGTTGTCGCCGACACTGGCTGGCCGCGTGCAGGCGCAGGCCAGCGCCACGCCGCATGCCGGCGACGCCTCGGAGCAGGCGCTGGTCGCGCGCGCGGGCAAGGGCGGCATCGATCAGAACATCCGCAGCCAGGTCAACCGCGACACGCGCGTTCTGGCCGACAAGGATTCGACCTTCATCGACAGCCTGATCTTCTGGCATGACAAGGGCCCCGGCGGCACCATCGTCGACCCGAAGAAGGAACAGCAGCGTCTGCGTGACGCCGAGGCGACCGGCCAGCCCTCGACGGCGCCGACGCCGACCATCGAGCGCCGCAAGCGCGGCCTGCTCGAAGGCATCTTCTGAGCCCCGCCAGGCTCACGCGCCGCCGCGCTCTCGCCGGCGGCCTTGCCGGCGCGGTCCTGGCGCCGCCTGCCTCCGCCCTCGCGACGTTGCTGACCGTCGGCCGCCGCCCGGTCGAGACCTTCACGCTGGCGAACGGCCTGCAGGTCGTCGTGCTGCCGTCCTCGCGCGCGCCCATCGTCACGCAATTCGTCGTCTACAAGGTCGGCAGCGCCGACGAGACCTTCGGCAAGACCGGCATCGCGCATTTCCTTGAGCACATGATGTTCAAGGGCACGAAGACCGTCGGCCCGACGCAATTCGCCAAGACCATCACGCGCAACGGCGGCCGCGACAACGCCTACACGGATTTCGACGTCACCGGCTACTACCAGACCATCGCCTCGGACCGTCTCGAGCTGGTGATGCGTCTGGAAGCCGATCGCATGGCCAATCTCGACATCGTCGAGAAAGAGCTGCTGCCCGAGCGCGAGGTCGTGCTCGAGGAACGGCGCATGCGCATCGAGAACGTGCCGTCCGCGCTGCTCGACGAGAAGGTGAGGGTGCGGCTGTTCGGCAAGCATCAGCCCTACAGCATGCCGCCCTCGGGCTATCCCGATCAGGTGCGGGCGCTCGGCGTCGACGACCTGATGGCCTTCTATCGCCGGCACTACATGCCGAACAACGCGGCCCTCATCGTGGCAGGCGACGTCACGCCTGATGCCGTGCATCGGCTGGCCGACAGGCATTTCGGCGCCTTGGCGGCGGGCAAGGCGCCGGTGCGCCTGAGGCCCGACAAGGGGGGCGCCGAGCTGCCGCAGCAGATCGTGTTCCAGGACAAGCGCGTCGCCGAGCCGAGTTGGGGCCGCGACTACATCGCGCCTTCTTTCCGCAAGGGCGAGACGAGGCACGCGCCGGCCCTGCAGGTGCTGGCCCGCCTGTTCGGCGGCGGCGAGCTCGGACGTCTCTCGCTTGCGCTGGTCGTCGACAGCCGGATCGCGCTGTCGGCGTCGGCGGGCTACGGGCCCTCGAGCCTCGGCCTCACCAATTTCGGTCTCGACGTCCATCCCGCGCCCGGCGTCGAGATCGCCGCGATCGAGCGCGCCGTGGACAAGGAGATGAAGAAAATCCTCGACGGCCAGGTGAGCGCCGACGAGGTCGAGAGGGTGCAGAACCAGCTCCTGGCGGCCGCGATCTATTCCCAGGATTCGCTGGGCAGCGGCCCGCGCATCTATGCCGCCGCGCTCAGCACCGGGGGCGACGTCCAGGAGGTCGACGCCTGGCCGCAGCGCATCGCCGACGTGAAGGTCGCCGACGTCGTGGCCGCCGCGCGGCATGTCTGGCGCGAGCAGGGCTGCGTGACCTCGCTGCTGACGCCGCCGGCGAAGGACAAGCCATGAGCTGGCGGCGGCTCGCGCTTGCAGGCCTGCTGACCGTCGGCCTGGCACCGGCGGCCGGCGCCGTCGATGTCAGGGAAGTGACGACGCCGCTCGGCCTCAAGGCCTGGCTGGTGCAGGACAAGAGCGCCCCCGTCGTCGCCCTGTCCTTTTCCTTCGATGGCGGATCGGCGACGGAGCCCGACGCCAAGAAGGGCGTCACGAACCTGATGGCGATCATGCTGACCGACGGGGCGGGGTCGCTGCCGGCCGAGGACTTCAGGCGCCGGCAGCAGGATGCCACGGCATCGATCGGCTTCGGCGCCTCTCCGGATCTTCTGAGCGGTTCGCTGCGCGTGCTGTCGGCCAACCGGGACAAGGGCTTCGAGCTCCTGCGCCTGGCGATGATGGAGCCGCGCTTCGATCAGGCGATGCTGGACCAGCGCCGCGCCCAGTCGATCGCGGGACTGAACCAGGCCGAGCAGCGGCCGGGCACCGTGGCCATGCGCACCCTCACGGCGGCGCTGTTCGAGAACCATCCCTATGCCCATGCCGTGTCGGGCCTGCGCGACAGCCTGAAGGCGCTCACGCCCGGCGATCTGCGCACCCGCGCGCACGAACTGCTCTCGCGGGACGGGCTCTTGATCTCGGCGGTGGGCGATATCGACGCCGGCGAGCTCGGTCGCGAGCTCGACCGGACCTTCGGCGGGCTGCCGGCCAGGACCGCCAAGCCCGCGCTCCCCGACTGGACGCCGCCCGCCAGGCCGCGCACCATCGTGGTGCAGCGGCCGGTGCCTCAGAGCTCCGTGCTGATGGCGATGCCCGCCCTCAATCGCGACGATCCCGATTGGTATGCCGCGCTGGTGATGACCCAGATCCTGGGCGGCGGCCAGCAGTCGCGGCTGTTCGACGAGGTGCGCGAGAAGCGCGGCCTCGCCTATGGCGTCTCGGCGAGCCTGCGCAGCTACGCCAAGGCCTCGGTGCTGATGATCTCGACCGCCAGCGCCAACGAAAAGGTCGCCGAGGCGATCGACGTCATCGGCAAGCAGCTCGAGCGCATGCGCAGCGGCGATGTCACGGCCGACGAGCTCGCCGACGCCAAGACCTATCTCAGCGGCTCGCTGGCGCTGTCGCTCGATTCCTCCGGCGCGGTCTCGAACATGCTGCAGAGCTTCCAGGTCGACCGCCTGCCGCGCGACTATTTCGTCAAGCGCGCCGACCTGATCGCGGCGGTCACGGCCGCCGATGTCCATCGCGTCGCCGGGCGCATCCTGCGCGAGCAGGCCCTGACGACCGTCGTCGTCGGCCAGCCCGTCGGTCTCACCTCTGATCGCTAGAGGTCCATTGCCATGCTCTACACCCAGGTCATCGACGATGCGCTGGAGTCCAGGATCGGCCGCAAGGGGCTGCCGCAGGCGGCTTTCGACGCCGAGCTGAAGCGCGCCGTTCCCGCGCTCGACAAGATCCGCAACTGGAAGGACGACGGCACGCTCCCGCTGCTGAAGCTGCCGGCGCGCCGCGACGATCTCGAGATGCTGAAGCCGCATGCCGAGCGATTCGCGAAGTTCGAGCATGTCGTCGTGATGGGCAGCGGCGGCTCGAGCATGTCGGGCAAGACGCTGGCGGCGCTCAAGGACCAGGGCTACGGTGCTCTGAAGGGCCGGCCCAAGCTCCACATCATGGACAATGTCGATCCCGCGACCTTCGCGGAGATGACGAGCCGCCTGCCGCTCGACAGGACGGGCTTCATCCCGATCTCCAAATCGGGCGGCACGCCCGAGACCCTGATGGCGACCTTCACGGCGGTCGCCGCGATCGAGGCCAAGCTCGGCAAGGCGGCGGTGGCCTCCAACATCATCGCCATCACCGAGCCGACCGATAATTCGCTGCGCAAGCTGATGAAGCGATACGGCGCGACCATCCTCGATCACGATCCCAAGATCGGCGGGCGATACACCATCTTCTCGCTGGTCGGTGCGCTGCCGGGCTTGATCGCGGGCGTCGATTGCGCCGCCTTGCGCGAAGGGGCGGCGAGCGTGCTCGATCCGGTGCTGGCGGCCAAGGACACCAAGGGTCTCGCTCCCGCGATGGGCGCGGCGCTGTCGGTCGGTCTTTCCAAGCAAGGCGTCAACGTCACGGTGATGATGCCCTATGTCGATCGGCTGGAGCCCTTCGCCTTCTGGTATCGCCAGATCTGGGCGGAGAGTCTCGGCAAGAGCGGCACCGGCACGACGCCGGTGCGTGCCATGGGAACGATCGACCAGCACAGCCAAGTCCAGCTCTATCTCGGCGGGCCCGCCGACAAGCTCTTCACCCTGGTGATCTCCGACAGCAAGGGCCAGGGCACCAAGCTCACGCCCGAGATGCTGGGCGGCGACAAGGCGCTCGACTATCTCTCGGGCCAAACCATGGGCGATCTGCTTCTGGCCGAGGCCGACGCGGTCGCCGCGACCATGGCGAAGAATGGCCGGCCGGTGCGCATCATCCGCATTCCCACTGTGGATGAAAAGGTATTGGGCGCGTTGTTGATGCACTTCATGCTGGAAACGATGTTCGCCGCCGAGCTCTGGGGCGTCGATGCTTTCGACCAGCCCGAGGTCGAGGCCTCCAAGGTCCTTACCCGCCAGTATCTTTCCCAAAGGCGGAAGTCGTAAACTCGGGGCGCCATGCTGCGCCGCCTTCCCTCGAACCTGGTCAACCAGATCGCCGCCGGCGAGGTCGTCGAGCGGCCGGCCAGCGCCGTGAAGGAGCTGGTCGAGAACGCGATCGACGCGGGCGCGCATCGCATCGCCGTGACCTTGAAGGAGGGCGGCCGCACGTTCCTGTCTGTCGTCGATAACGGCGTGGGCATGACGGCGGACGAGATGCAGCTCGCCGTTGAACGGCATTGCACGTCCAAGCTGCCCGATGACGATCTCGCGCATATCAGCACCTTGGGGTTCCGCGGCGAGGCTTTGCCGTCGATCGCATCCGTCAGCCGCTTCACGATCACCTCGCGTCCCAACGGCGCCGACACGGCCTGGAGCCTCGAGATCGACGGTGGCGCGAAAGGGAAACCCAAGCCTGTCGCCCATCCGACCGGCACGCGGGTCGAGGTGCGCGATCTTTTCTTCGCCACGCCGGCGCGGCTTAAGTTCCTGAAGGAGCCGCGCACCGAATCGAGCCATGTCGCCGATGCGCTGCGCCGCCTCGCCATGGCCCATCCCGAGATCTCCTTCAGGCTGGAGAGCGAGGAGCGGACCCTGCTCGATCTGCCGATGGCGATATCGCAACTGGAGCGGCTCGCCGCGATCATGGGCCGCGACTTCGCCGACAATGCCGTGGCGATCGATGCCAATCGCGAGGGCTTCCGGCTGACGGGCTTCGCGGGCCTGCCGACGCTCAACCGCCCGACCGGCCAGCATCAGTATCTCTTCGTCAACGGCCGGCCGGTGCGCGACAAGCTGCTGGGCGGCGCGGTGCGCGGCGCCTACCAGGATTTCCTGGCGCGCGACCGCCATCCGATGGTCGCGCTGTTCCTCGAGGCACCGACCGAGCTGGTCGACGTCAACGTCCATCCTGCCAAAACGGAAGTGCGCTTCCGCGATGCCGGCATCGTGCGCGGCCTGATCGTGGGCGCCTTGCGCACCGCGCTCTCCGCCGCCGGTCATCGCGCCAGCACGACGGTGTCGGACGCAGCGCTTGGCGCCTTGCGGCCGCACACGGGCTATTCGACGCCGCTGCCCTATCAGCGCAGCAACGGACACTATGCGTCGGCGCTTCCCCGTGGCCTTGCTGAAGCCGCCGCGCAATTCATGGCGCCGCTCGCCGAGCCGTCGGCCCGCACCGAGATGCCGGCCGAGGCCAATGGCACGAGCTATCCGCTGGGCGTGGCGCGCGCGCAATTGCACGAGACCTACATCGTGGCGCAGACCGGCGAGGGCGTGGTGATCGTGGATCAGCACGCCGCGCATGAGCGGCTCTTGCACGAGAAGCTGAAGCACCAGCTCGAGGCGGAGGGCGTGAAGCGCCAGGCGCTGCTGCTGCCCGAGGTCGTCGAGGTGGGTGAGGACGGCGCGCGCCGCCTCACGCAACGCGCGGCCGAGCTGGCCGACATGGGCCTGGTGATCGAGCCGTTCGGCCTTGGCGCCGTCGTCGTGCGCGAGACGCCGGCGCTCCTGGGCGAGGCCGATATCCAGGGCCTGGTGCGCGATCTCGCCGACGAGCTCGCCGAGATGGGCGATCACCTCTCGCTCAAGGAGAAGGTCGAGGAGGTCTGCGGCACGCTCGCCTGCCACACCTCGGTGCGTGCCGGACGCCGCCTCACGGTCGAGGAGATGAACGCCTTGCTGCGCCAGATGGAGGCGACGCCGCACTCGGGCCAATGCAATCACGGCCGCCCGACCTATGTCGAACTCAAGCTGGCCGACATCGAGCGGCTGTTCGGAAGACGATGAAGAGACTGTTGTTGCCGCTGCTCGCCGTTGCTTTCGCTGTTCCCGCCTTCGCCCAGCCCGCCACGCCGCTCGACGGCGACTGGAAAGGCCGCAGCGACGGCGGCTCATGCAACGCGCCGCTCGACTATCTGATCTCGATCGACACCGGCATCGTCGACGGCTCGGCCTTCGACACGACGGCGCACGGCCCCGTGCCGAACCTCCGCCATGGTGCGCCGCCGCCGCCAGGTCCCGGCCTGTGGCAGATCCACGGCGTCGCCCGCGGCAACAGCTTCTCGCTTCTCTCGGTCGCCTCGACCAAGGGCGAGGCGCAGCAGCGGATGAAGCTCGACGTCACCGTCCAGGGCGGCACGCTCACCGTCCGCGAAAGCGGCGGCTGCGGCCGGACGGCGACACTCACGAAGTGAGGATCTTCTCCTCGGCCCCCTGGGTCAGGCGGAAGAAGGCATCCTGTGGTTTCTCCAGCACGAACATCGCCCGGGCATCGAGGCCGAGATTGATGCCGCGCAGCACGGCGCCGCTGACGCCATGGCCGACCACGACGGTGCGGATGCCGGCGGCGACGATGTCGGCCAGTGCTGCTTCCGTGCGGGCCCGCAACTGGGCATGCGTCTCGCCGTTCGGCGGGCAGAAATTGTGCGGGTCGGCCTTCCAGGTCGCGAGGGCATTGGGCGTATGCGCCTCGATCTCCTTCCAGCTGAAGCCCTCCCAGTCGCCGTAGCCGAGCTCGGAGAGCCGCGGATCGTCGCGCCATTCGCTCGCATCGAGTCCCAGCTCGCTTCCCACGATCAGCGAGGTCTCGCCCACGCGGCCGAGCGGACTGCGCAGGAAAAGCGTCGGTTCGGGTGCGCGGGCCAGCTCGGCCTTGAGCGCGCGGCCCATGGCGAGCGCCTGCGCCCGGCCGCGCTCGGTGAGGGGCGAGTTGCGCGAGCCCTGCATGCGGCGCTCGGTGTTCCACGCGGTCTCGCCGTGGCGCAGAACGTAAAGGGGCTTGGTGAGTTTCATGAGTGGCGCAGGATCACGATCTTGGCCGCACCATAGCGCCGCTCGTCGACCGCTTCGAATCGCGGAGGCGGCGGCAGATCCTCCGTGTTGCCGACCTCGACCGTGGCGATGGCGCCCGGCGCCAGCCAGCCCGCCTCGGAAAGCGCCGTGAGGGCAGGCATCGCGAGGTTCGAGCGGTAGGGCGGATCGAGGAAGACCAGGCTGCACGTCTCGCGCGACGGCGGTGGGCGCGTGACATCGGCGCGCACGACCTTGGCGTTGCCCGCTTCTCCGAGCTTGCGCAGGTTCTCGCCGATCAACCGGATCGCCGTCGCATCGTTGTCGAGGAAGGTCGCGTGCGCGGCCCCGCGCGAGAGCGCCTCGATGCCGAGCGCACCCGAACCGGCGAAAGCGTCGAGCACGCGCGCGTCGATCAGCGGCGAGGTGCCGTCGGCCGTCCAGTTGGCGTGCATCAGGATGTTGAACAGCGCCTCGCGGGCGCGGCTCGACGTGGGGCGCGTGTTGGAGCCTTCCGGCGTCTCGATGTTGCGGCCGCGATGCTTGCCGCCGATGATCTTGAGCATCAGCGGCGCCGGCGGTTCGGACCCTTCGGACGCGCCCAGCCTTCCTTGCGCTGTGTCTTCAGGCCCATCAGGTTGTCGAGCGCCTGCGGCGGCATCTCCTCGACCTGGCCGCGCTCCAGTTCGCCCAAATGGAACGGCCCGAAGGCGACGCGGATCAGGCGGACGACGGGCAATTCGAGATGGGCCAGCACGCGGCGCACCTCGCGGTTCTTGCCTTCGGTCAGCGCGATGTTCAGCCAGGCGTTCGAGCGCTGCTGGCGGTCGAGGCTGGCCTGGATGGCGCCGTAGCGCACGCCCTCGATGGTGATGCCCTTGGCGAGGCCGGCCAGCCGCTCCTCGTCGACCGCGCCGTGCACACGCGCGCGATAGCGACGCGTCCAGCCGTTGGCCGGCAGCTCCAGCCGGCGCGCGAGGCCGCCATCGTTGGTGAGCAGCAGCAGACCCTCGGAGAAGAAGTCGAGGCGGCCGACGGCGATCACGCGCGGCATGCTCTTGGGCAGCGACTCGAAGATCGTCTTGCGCCCCTGGGGATCGCGCGCCGTCACGATCTCGCCGGGCGGCTTGTGGTAGCGCCACAGCCTGGGCCGCTCGGCGTCGGGCAGCGGCTTGTTGTCGACCTCGATGCGGCTCTGGTCGGTGACCACGAAGGCGGGCGTCTCCAGCACCACGCCGTCCACTTTCACGCGGCCCTGCGCGATCCAGCGCTCGGCGTCGCGGCGCGAGCACAGGCCCGCGCGGGCGAGCCGCTTGGCGATGCGCTCGCCTTCTTTGGCCGGCTCGCTCACTTGGGCGACGCGGCGCCCAGGAAGGCCTTGAACAGGCGGGCGTCGCCCTCGGAGATCAGGAACTCGGGATGCCACTGCACGCCGATGCAGAAGCGATAGGCCGGCGCCTCGATGCCCTCGATCACGCCGTCCGACGCCGTGGCGTTGATCACCACACCGGTCGGTGCATCGGCCGCGGCCTGGTGATGGGCGCTGTTCACCGCCAGCTCGTCCGCGCCCACGATGCCGTGGAGCTGCGTGCCCCGGGCGACCTTGACCGTGTGGCCGGGCTCGTTGCGCGGATTGGGCTGCTCGTGGGCGAGGGCCTTCTCGATCGTGTCGGGGATGTGCTGGATCAGCTTGCCGCCCAGCACGACGTGCAAGAGCTGCTGGCCGCCGCAAATGCCCAGCACCGGCTTGTTCTGCGCGAGCGCCCCTTTGGTGACGCCGAACTCGAAGGCCGTGCGGCGATCCTTGGTGATCACGGTCGCGTGGCGCGCGCCGCCGCCATAGTAGGACGGATCGACGTCGAAGGCGCCGCCGGTCACGACCAGCGCGTCGATGCGTTCGAGATAGTCGCCGACGCGGTCGGGCTCATGCGGCAGCGCCACGGGCAGGCCGCCCGCGGCGTCGATGGCGTCGAGATAGTTCTGGCGCAGCGCATACCAGGGAAACTTCGAGTAGCCGCCGGGCTTTTCAGCATCCAGCGTGACTCCGATCAAAGGGCGGGGCATGCGCTCAGTCTATCACATCTCGCTCAAGAAGCGGCTTTGGCGACCGTGTTCCTCGGCACGTCCTTGAACGGCTTGTTGGTGTCGACGCTGGGCTCCTTGGGCATCTGCAGGACGCGCTCGGAGATGATGTTGCGCTGGATCTCGTCGGTGCCGCCGGCGATCGAACCCGCCGGTACCGAAATCAGGATCTCGCCGATCAGGCCGTCCATCGCCCCGTCCTCGCCGGACAGAAGTGCATTCTGGCCGGTCATGTAGGTGTGGATGCGGGCGGCGAGCCTTGCGACGTTGCTCGAGACCAGCTTGCCCAGCGAGCCTTCGGGGCCTTGCGGCTTGCCCTGTTCCTGCGCGGCCCGCGCGCGGCGGGCGGTCCACTCGGCCGACTTCGACATGATCAGGAGTTTCGCGATCTCCTGGCGGATCACCGGGTCCTTGATGGCGCCGGTCTCCTTG
>DATJWN010000103.1:0-6634 GCA_035501235.1 Reyranella sp. | reverse complement strand
GATCATGGCGCGATGGTACGCCTTTCGCGCCGGTGCAGGAAGACGCCGGAGCCCGCCACGATCAGCAGGGCCATGCCCGTCAGCCAGCCTGCGGCCGGCCAGCCGCCCGCCGAAACCAATGCGGCGGTGATCGGTGGGCCGAGCAGGGCGCCGATGTTCGAGCCCTGCATCAACAGTCCCGTCGCCGCACCGACCAGTTGCGGCCTTCCGGCGTGGACTGGAACCGCGGCGAACAGCGAGGCAGCGACGGCGCCGATCACAGCGGAATAGAGGCCGGCGAGGACGAGGCGCATGAGATCGGGCAGGGCGTCGGAGAAGATGCCGACGGTGCAGATGGCGGTCGACAGGCTGGCGCCGACGATGACGGCGACCCTCGGCACGCCGCGATGGAGCAGCCAGCCTGCCGCGAGATTGCCGAGCACGTTCACGATCGTGACCGTGGCCGCGATGATCGCCGCGGTCGATGTCGCAAAGCCTGATCGCTCGACCATCAGGGTCGGCAGGAAGCCGATCACGGCGAACCAGCAGCAGGAATAGGCCCCGAAGCAGATGGCTATCGCGAGCGGACCAGGGCTGGTGGCAACCTCGAGCATCTCGGACACGACCGGCCGACGCGCGACGTTTGTCCGGTCGAGCTCGCGTCGGGGAAGGGCGAAGACCAGGAGAGCGGCGAGCATGATCGCAGAAGCGCCGGCCGCCGCGAGCCAAGCGACACGCCACGACGTGCCCGCCGGCAGCAATGCCACGACGAGCATCATTCCACCCGCGCCCGCCGGCATGTAGGTCGACCACCACGACATGCCCAGCCGCTGGTCGCGCGGGGCCAGGATGCGCAGCAAGAGCGGCGGCAGGGCCACGACGACGGCGATGAAGCCCAGCCCCTCAAAGACGCGTCCGATCAACAGCGTTTCCACCCGGCCCGCGAAGGCGCTGCACAGGCTCGCGATCAGGCAGACGGCCGTGCCGATCAGCACCAGCCGGCGATGGCCCAGACGGTCGGCGGTGACGGCGATCGCCATGCCGCTGACGGCGGTGATCAGATTGACGGTCGACAGAAGCCACCCGGCTTGGCGCAGGCTGGCGCCAAGATCGCTGCGGATCGACGGCAAATCAGGCGGCACCTTGCCGACGTGGAAGGCCGCCACCATGCCGGCTGCGATCAGCAGCGCAAAGAGCGGCCAGGGCGTGCGCGCAGGCGTCAGTACTGCACCCGGTTGGTGATGGCGCCATCGACGATGAGGTTGGTTCCCGTCACGAAGGAAGAGGGCGTGCCCGCGAGGAACGCCACGCAGTTGGCGACTTCCTGCGGCGTGCCCATGCGGCCCATGGGATTGCGTGCCAGGGTGCGCTGGTAACGCTCGCTGCTCGCCTCGCGCTGGCGGCCCCAGGTGTTGCCGTCCTCGATGATCGAGCCCGGCGAGACCATGTTGGCGCGCACGCCCTTCGACGCGCCGTCGATCGCCAGCGACTTCATGAACGGCACGAGGGCCGCCTTCACGGATCGATAGGGCATGATCGGCCCGCCGGTCGCCTCGACCAGCGATACCGTGCCGATGATCGTGCAGGTGGCGCCGCCCGGCTGCCCGGCCGCGCCGCTCTTCAGGAGATGCGGCCAGACGTGACGCACCGACTCGACGGTCGAGACGATGTCGATGTCGAGCGCCTGCCGCCAGCCTTCCTTGGAATCGGCCGTGCCGAGCGCGCTGACATTGGCGACGAAGTGATCGATGCCGCCCTCGGCCGCGAAGCCGTCGATCCACTTCTTCAAGGACGGATCGTCGGTGACGTCGAGGGCCGTGCCCTGCACGCGGGCCTGCTTGGACCGCCATTCCTCCTCGCGCTGCTTCACGAGCTTGGCGTCGCGGGCGCAGAAGCCGACCACGGCGCCTTCGGCCACGAAGGCATCGACGATGGCCCGGCCGATGCTCTTGGTGCCGCCGGTGATCAGTACGCGCTTGCCCTTGAGACCCAGGTCCATGTTTCCTCCGAAGCCCACGCTCGCTAAGAAGGCCGGTATGAAGCCATTCGATCTCAGCGGCAAGACGGCGCTCGTGACCGGCGCCTCATCGGGTCTCGGCGCGCATTTCGCCAAATGCCTCGGCGAGGCCGGCGCCTCCGTCGTCGTGGCCGCGCGGCGCGCCGACCGCCTGCAATCTCTGCAGGCGGAACTTGTCGCCAGGAAGATCCCGGCCAGGGCCATCGATCTCGACGTGCAGTCGGGCGACTCGATCGCCAAGGCCCTCGACGCCGCCGGGCCGTTCGACATCCTGATCAACAACGCCGGCATTTCGATCGTGAAGCCTGCGCTCGAGATGCCCGAAGAAGACTGGGATTCCGTCGTCGATACCAACCTGCGCGGCGCCTGGCTGATGGCGCAAGGGACGGCCAGGCGCTGGGTCGCAGACAAGCGCCCGGGCAGCATCGTCAACATCGCCTCGATCCTGGGCCTGCGCACCATCGGCCAGGTCGCGCCCTACAACGCCTCCAAGGCGGGGCTGATCCACCTGACGAAAGCGCTGGCCATGGAATGGGCGCGCTACCGCATTCGCGTGAATGCAATCTGTCCGGGCTATATCGAGACGGAGATGAACAGCGCCTTCTGGAAAACACCCGGCGGTCAGAAACTGATCGATCGCATTCCGCAGCGGCGCATCGGCCAGCCGGAAGAGCTCGACGGTGCGCTGTTGCTGCTGGCGTCCGGCGCCGGTAGTTTCATGACGGGCAGCGTGATCACCGTCGACGGTGGACATACCGTCAGCACGCTGTAGGGGGACGGGCGGAATTCGCCAAGAATACAATGCGTACTTTCTTCGACCACGATCTGTGGAGCCTCATGCTCGGCCTCGGCGCAGGCCTGGCTTGCGGATTCCTGAACACGGCCGCATCGTCCGGCTCGGCCGTCTCCTTGCCGATCCTGATGCTGGTCGGCCTCGATCCGCTGTCCGCCAACGCCACGAATCGTATTCCCGTCCTGTTGGGAGCGGTGACGGCGTCGATCAGCTTCACGGCCAAGCACGCCATCCGCTGGGCGCTCGCCCTCAAGGTCATGCTGCCGGCGGCGGCGGGCAGCGTCGCCGGCGCACTGATCGCCGAGAGATTGCCGAGCAAGGATCTCGGCCTCGTCATCACGGGCGCCCTGCTGATCGCGCTGCTGCTTCTGTTCAGCAAGGTCAAGCAGGCCATCGAGAAGGCGAACAGCGACATCACCCGCTTCGGGCTCCGCGAAGTGCTGATCTTCTTCGCCATCGGCCTGTGGCTGGGCTTCATCGTGCTCGATGGCGCGACCTATCTTCTGCTGGCGCTGACCCTTGCTGTCGGCCTCAACCTCGTGCAGGCGAACGCGATCAAGAGCGCCGTGCTGGTGCCGACGACGTTCGTCGCCATGATCATGTTCGCCTACAAAGGCAGCATCGACTGGGACATCGGACTGTTCATGGGCGCCGGCAGCGTTGCGGGCGGCATGCTGGGGGCGAAGGTCGCCACGGCCGCCCGTGCCAAGCGCTATGTCTTCGCCCTGCTCGTCGTGGTGATCGCCGCCGAGCTGGCGCAACTTGCACTCCACTACATCTTCAAGCTGATCTGAACCTCACCAGCCGTTGATACGGTCGTAGACGTCGACGACCGACCTGCCACCGTCGACGTCGCTGTCGATCACGTAGTAGCGGTCATAGGCCGCCGCGGTGATGCAAGCATGGTTGGGCCATACGCGCACACGGCTGCCGATTGGAAGGTTGCCATAGGGAATCGGATCCTTGGCGCCGACGAAACCGTGCTCCTGCGAGCACTCGATCACGGCCATGTCCTTCGCCGGCGCGTCGGCGATGGTGCCGAAGCCGACATTGGGATGGAACTCCTGGGCGCTGATGTCCTTGGAAAGCGCCAAGGCGCCCGCATCGATCAGCATCTGGTTGCGGTGCGGATAGTGGCCGATCACCGAAGCCAGCACCGACAGGGCGAGGTCGCCCGAGCCGCAGGAACCGATGAATTCCTGGTCGAGATCGTTGAAGCAATAGACGCCCGGCCGCATCTCGGTGATGCCGCTGAAGTCGCGCGAGTGGGTCGCCGTCGGTGTCGAGCCACCCGATACGATGGGGCAGGGGATACCCGCCGCGCGCAGCTTCTCGGCCGCGCCGACGATCGCCTGGCGTTCCTGCTCGGCGACCCTGGCGATCCCGTCGACGGTGCTCTCGTGATAGGAATGGCCCGCATGGGTCATGACGCCCGCCAGCTCGACGTTCGGCGCGTCGTGCAACGCGCGGCCGATCTCGATCAGGCCGGGCAGTTCGGGATAGGGCAGGCCGGCGCGGCCGCCGCCGCTGTCGATCTCGATGAAGACCGAAAAGGTATCGCCGCCCTTGGCCGCGCCGGCGATGGCGCGCGCGACGGCGAGATTGTCGGTCACCACACGCAAGTTGACGCCCTTGCGGCGCAATTCGGTCACAGCGGCGAGCTTGGATGGCACCACGCCGACGCCGTAGAGAATGTCCCTGAATCCGCCGTCGGCGAAGTAGCGCGCTTCGGCCAGGGTCGAAACAGTAATACGTCCGTCATGGCCCTCGACCGCCATGCGGCCGACCTGGACGGATTTGGCCGTCTTGAGATGCGGACGCAGCGCCACGCCGGCTTTAGCCAGCCGCTCGCTCATGCGCTTGAGGTTGCGGCGCAGGATGGCGCGGTCGAGAATGAGGGCGGGCGTCGGCAAATCGTCGAGTGTCTTTGTCATGAGGCCATTTTGATCCGCGAAGAGCTCGAACGCCATGCCGATTGAGAACGAGCGCAAGTTCGTGCTCGACGATCTGTCGGGCAGGCTCGAGGCGACGCTCGCCGGGCGACCGGGAGTCGAGCGCACGTTCCTGAACCAGGCCTATCTCGATTCCTCGGGTCTGCGCATCCGTTCCATCGAGAGCGGGAAAGGAACGCGCTACATCTTCAGCTACAAGCGCATGGTCGACGGCCAGGTGGTCGAGATCGAGACCGACCTCGCCGAAATCGATTTCAGGCGCCTCTGGAAGCTGAGGGTCGAGGCGCTGCAGAAGGCGCGCTATTCCTGGCGGGACGGTCCCTACAAATGGGACGTCGACTTCTTCAAATCGGAATCGGGCGCCACCTATTTCGCGCTTGCCGAGGTCGAGATGCCGGAAGACCAGGCCGAGCCGCCGCCACCCGCCGATATCCTCGCCCGACACGTGCTGCAACTCGCGCCGCGCGACGATCAACGATTCACCTCGAAGCGCCTCGCCGACCGCGCGCATGCCGAGCGGCTGCTGGCGGAGATCAAGAGCAAAGGCAAAGCATGAAGATCGCCTCGATCGAGACCATCGGCATCAAGGTGCCGTTCACTTTCGGCGGCAAGCCCGGCGGCTTCGCGCGCTGGACGAGCAACAACATCCTGCTGGTGAAGGTGCAGACCGATTCGGGCATCACCGGCTGGGGCGAGGCCTTCTGCTACAATTGCACCGATGCGGTGAAGGGCGCGGTCCACTCGATGATCGCGCCGCTCGCGATCGGCCGCGACGCCTCGGACATCGCCAGGCTGTCTCACGACCTGCAGCAGCAGCTCCATCTCTTCGGCCGCTACGGCATCACGATCTTCGCCCTGTCCGGCCTCGACATCGCGCTGTGGGACATCGCCGGCAAGGCCGCCAACCTGCCCTTGCATCGTTTGCTGGGCGGCGGCGGGCAAAGCTCGCTGCCGGCCTATGCGAGCCTGCTGAAGTACAAGGACCCCGAGCTCGTGGCGGCGCGCACCAGGCTCGCCGTCCAGCAGGGCTATCGCCACGTGAAGCTGCATGAGACGGAAGAGGCCGAAGTCCGGGCCGCGCGCGAGGCTGCCGGAAGCGACGTCAAGCTGATGGTCGACACCAACTGCCCGTGGACGCCGGAAGAGGCGCGGCACATGGCGCTGAAGCTCCGTCCGTACGACCTGCACTGGCTGGAAGAGCCGATCTTCCCGCCGGAAGATTTCGCCGCCATCGCGAAGCTGCGCGCCGGCACCGGCGTCGCCATGGCCGCGGGCGAGAACAACTGCACGGCCTTCCAGTTCCGCGACATGTTCGCGGCCGGCGCGGTCGACTATGCGCAACCCAGCGTCACCAAGGTGGGCGGCGTCACGGAATTCCAGAAAGTGGCTGCCCTGGCCGACGCGGCGGGGGTCACCCTGATGCCGCATTCGCCGTATTTCGGCCCGGGCTTCCTCGCCACCTTGCAGCTCACAGCCGCGCGCGGCCAGCCCGGCGCGATGATCGAGCGCTATCACATGGATCTCGAGGCGAGCCTCTATGGCGACGCGATCGATCCCGTGGACGGCGCCTTCAAGGTACCGACGGGACCGGGCCTCGGACGCGAGCCCGATCCCGACGTGATCAGGACTTACGCGGCGGCCTGACCCGCGGCACGGAGACCAGCGACCAGGGATCGGGCAGCACCGGCATCGGGCAATCGATCAGGGTCGGGCCGCCGCGGGCAAAGCCGCGCGTGATCGCGGCGCCGAGCTCGGCCGGCGACCTCACCCGCTCTGCGTTGATGCCGAAGCTCTCGCCGAGCTTCACAAAGTCCGGATTGTGCAGGTCGGAGGCGATGGTGCGGCCCTTGAAGGCCTGCTGCTGGATGCGTTTGACGTTGCCGTAGGCGCCGT
>DATJWN010000102.1:0-2358 GCA_035501235.1 Reyranella sp. | reverse complement strand
CGATGTAGTTGTTGTCCGGTGGCAGCGTTCCGTCGTCCAGGTACCGGGTCAGCGCCTGCCACCGGTTGAGGCTGTAGTTCAGGGCCTTCGCGGTGGCCGATCCGTCTGGAACCTTCTGGCGGTGCACAACCATCCAGGTGTGCAACGCATCGGCAATCGGCTTGGCCTTGGCCTGCCGAACCTCCCGCCGCGCCTGGGCGTCCAGGTCCTGCACCTCGCGCTCGACGTCGTAGAGCTGGCCGAAGAGCTTCAGAGCGTCCGCGGCGATCTGGCTCTTGTTCGCCGCGTGCAGATCGAAGAACTTGCGCCGGGCGTGCGCCAGGCACCCGCACTCGGTGACGCCGTCCTTGGCCAGCATCGCCTTGTAGCCCGAGTAGTCGTCGCACACGAGCTTGCCGCGCCAGGCCCCGAGGAACTCCTCGGCATTCTTGCCCGAGCGCGACTCGGTAAAGTCGTAGATGACGGCCTTGATGTCCTCGAACGCCCCGGGGCTGTACGCCCACAGGTAAGCGCGGTGCGTCTTGCCGTTGCCGGGCTTGAGCATCGCCACCGGCGTCTCGTCGGCGTGCAGCACGCCGTGCCCCAGGACGGCGCCGCGCAGCGCGTCCACCAGGGGCTGCAGCTGCACTCCGCACACGCCGACCCACTCGCCCAGGGTCGAGCGCGGGATCGCGTAGCCGGCCCGGCCGAAGACCTCCTCCTGGCGATACAGGGGCATATGGTCGGCGTACTTGGCCACCATTACCTGGGCGAGCAGACTCGGGGTGGCGATCCCCTTGTCGATGATCTGCGCGGGAACCGGCGCCTGAACCAGCTTCTCGCACTTGCCGCACACCCACTTGCCACGGATGTGCCTCTCGACGGTGAAGTCGCCGGGGATGTAGTGCAACTTCTCGGCCACGTCCTCGCCGATGCGCTTCATCTGGCAGCCGCAGGCGCAGGCGGTCGATTCGGGCTCGTGCGGGATGACGACACGCGGCAGGTGCTCGGGCAGAACCTCGCGCCGCGGTTTGCTCTTCTCCCGAGCGGCCGGCGGCGTCGGTTGGAGCTGCTCGAGCTCTTCCTCGATCGCGCACAGGTCCTCGTCGAGGGCTTCTTCGAGCAGGCTCGCCTGCGTGCGGTCGAGCTTCTCGCTCGTGCGATCGAACCGGATCCGCTTGTAGCGCGCCAGCTCGTAGGTGAGCTGATCAATGCGCGTGCTCTTGAACAGGATCTCGCGCTTGTCGGCTTCGGCCTGGCGCTGGTACGCGGCGATTTGCTCGACCAGTTCCCGATTCACCTCGCGCAGCTGCGGCTCGGAGAGCGAATCAAGATCGGTGGCGTTCAGCATGCACCGCATGCTGCCAGAGGAAGATCGAGGGCGCTACCGCTTCTTCGAGGAATTGCCAGAGGAGAACTTCTTCCGCTCAAACGAGTGCGATCTCGCGCAGCTCGTCGGCGTGCAGCCACGGCAGGCCGATGATGAGCGCGTCGAACTGCGCGCGCGTGAGCAGCTTGCGCCCAACCCCGTCCACATCGGCCCACACGAACCGGCCGCGGTACAGCCGGCGCGAGCACAGCCACAGGCCGAAGCCGTCGTGCACGAGAACCTTGATGCGGTTCGCGCGGCGGTTGGAGAAGACGTAGGCGTGATGCGGCCGCGCCGCGCCAAACACGCCCACGACACGAGCCAACGCCTTATCTGGCCCGGCTCGCATGTCGATCGGCTCTGTAGCCAGCCACACCTCGTCGACCCGGATCACCGCAGCCAGGCTTGCAGCCAGGCCGCACACTCGGCGGCGGCCGACGCCGGCCAGCTGATTGCCACCGTCGTCGCTCCACGGCGCAGCTCGATGCGGATCTCGCCCGACGCAGCCCCTGCGGCGTGGGCTGGTCGCGGCAGCGCAATGAACTCCTCGACCGCCGGCGCCGACTGCGGCGTCGCCACCGACGATCCGCCTTCCTTGATCAGCCAGTTGCGCAGCAGATTCGCGTTGAGCCCGTTGGCCAGCGCCACCGAGGCGATCGAAACGCCCGGGTGCCGGCACTCGGCCACCACCTTCGCCTTGAATTCGGCGCTGTGCCGCCGGTGCCGCCGCCCAATCGCCCCTTGCTTAACGTCCATGTGTCCACCAAGATTCGTAGTGGACACGATCGTCGGCCTTCTTAGGTCGTCCGATCAAGATGCCTTTACCGGGTGCTTACCCTCCTGCCACAGCGGCGCCGGCGCACTCGACGCCTGGCCACGTCAGTCCTGATCAGTTCGAAAGGGCTCGACGATCCTTGTGGGCGTGTCCGGGAAAACCAGCGAAGCCCAGTGAACGCCTGGGATGCCTATCGGCTATTGCTCATCTAGCTTGCGCAATGGGGTTACGGTCC
>DATJWN010000101.1:0-13889 GCA_035501235.1 Reyranella sp. | reverse complement strand
GATGCCGGTGATGTTCTCCGCCCATTCGGGCGTCTTGTCGTGGAGATAGGGCGCGAACTTGTCGAAGCCCACGGTGCAGCGGTCGAGGAACTGCCTGTCGTAGAGCTTCTCGACGTAGAGCACATGGCACAGCGCCAGGATCATTGCGGCGTCGGTATTGGGCCGGATCGCCAGCCATTCGATGTCGCCCCCGGTGTCGAGGTCCTCCGCGGTCGGCGTGATGTTGACGAAGCGCACGCCCTTGGCGCGCATGCCGTACAGGCCGGCCTTGAGGTTGTGCACCATGGCGCCGCCGGCGTTGATCTGCGCGTTCTTGTGCGGCGCGCCGCCGAAGGTGACGAACAGCTTGCAATGCTCGGCCAGCACGTCCCAGGTCGTGTGCATGGACATCAGATCTTCCATGCCGGCCACGATGTGCGGCATCAGCACGCGCGCGGCGCCCAGGCTGTAGGAGTCCTGGTGGCGGACATAGCCGCCCAGCGCGTTCAGGAAGCGATGGACCTGGCTCTGCGCGTGATGGAAGCGGCCGGCGCTCGACCAGCCATAGGAGCCGCCGAAGATCGCCTTGTTGGTGTGCTTGTCCCTGACCCGCTTGATCTCGTTCGCGACCAGATCGAGCGCCTCGTCCCACGGCACCTCGATGAAGGGCTCCTGCCCGCGCTTGTCGCTGTTCGTGCCGGGGCCGTGCTCCAGCCAACCCTTGCGGAAGGAGGGCCGCTTTACGCGCAGCCGCGCCACCTCGTCGGACAGCATGTGCAGGCCGATGGGCGAGGGATCGGGATCCTTCGAGAAGGGGTGCAGTCGGGCCGGCTGCCCCTTGTCGTCGTATTCGACTTCGTAGACGCCCCAATGGGCGGCGGTGAGCGTACGCTGATGGGTCATGCGCCCATTCTGTCAGGCCGCCTTGGCGATGGAAAGGAAGCGGTCCACGTCCTCGACCTTGGTGTCGAAGGCCGTGACCAGCCGGTAGGCACGCTCGCCGGGGCGGTCTGACGGCCAGGGATGGTACTGGGCGCCGGCCTCCTGGAGCGCATCGTGCATGTGCGCGGGGAGCGCCACGAATATCTCGTTGGCCTCGACGGGATAGAGCAGCGAGGTGCCCTTGAGCGTCGTCAGTCCGGCGACCAGGCGGCGGGCCATCGTGTTGGCGTGGCGGGCATTGGCAAGCCAGAGATTGTCGGCGAAGTAGGCGTCGAGCTGCGAGGAGAGCAGGCGCATCTTCGAGAACAAGTGGCCGGCCCGCTTGCGGCGGAACTCGAACTCGCGGGCGAGCTCTGCATCGAAGAAGATCACGACTTCCGCGCCCATGGCGCCGTTCTTGGTGGCGCCGAGGCTGAGCACATCGACGCCGGCCTTCCACGAGAGCTCGGCGGCCGAGCAGCCGACATAGGAGAGGGCATTGGCGAAACGCGCGCCGTCCATGTGGAGCTTGAGCCCATGGCGGTGCGTCGAGGTCGCGATCGCGGCGATCTCCTCGGGCGCATAGACCGCACCGCATTCGGTCGCCTGGGTGATCGACACGGCCGAGGGCTGCGGATGATGCACCACGCCATAGACCGGCTGGGCGAGCGCATGGGCGAGCTTCTTGGGATCGATCTTGCCCGCGGGACCGTCGATCGGCTCGAGCTTGGCGCCGCCGGTGTAGAACTCGGGCGCGTTCGCTTCGTCGACGGCGATGTGCGCGGCAGGATGGCTGTAGATCGAGCCCCAGGGCGGCGTGCAGCAGGCAAGCGACAGCACGTTGGCGGCGGTGCCCGTCGCCACCGGATGGGCGATCAGCCCCGGCCGCTCGAAGATGTCGCGCAAACGGTCCTCGACCTTCCGTGTCCAGGGATCGGCACCGTAGGAGAAGACCGAGCCGCTCGAGAAGGCACGGCCGACCGCCTCGATGATCGCCGGATGCGCGCCGGTCTCATTGTCGCTGCGGAAGTTCATTGCGTGACCTTGGGAGGGGGAGTCGAGCATTCAGCGTCCTGGACCGGGAGGGAAGGTGATGGTGCCGACCAGCGCGCCGCTGCGCGGATCGACGATGTAGGCGGTCGAGAGGCCGTCCTTGTCCTCGACATGCACGGCCAGTCGCTCGCCCACGGCGTTCATCGAGACGACCTTGGCGCCCGGCGGAAGGGCCACGCGCTCGCTGTAGGCTGCGCCGGCTGGCGTGCGGCCGGCATTGGGGCTAGACATGCGGCGCGCGATCTCGGCCGCGACGACGACGAAGCCCGCGACGATCAGCAGGCCCATCACGACCACCAGCACCTTCAGCCAGAGCGGTGCGTAGGCCTGGGAAGAACGGGCCTGAGCAGGGGGCGCCACGAAGACTCCATGAGCCAAGCCCGCCGTCCCCTCGTGACCATCGACGAAAGCGCTGCCGGCGAACGGCTCGACCGCGCGTTGGCGGCTGCCTTGCCGGAGCTCACGCGCAGCCGCGTGAAAGCCTTGATCGAAAGCCGCCGTGTCAGTCTGGCGGGCCCGTTGAACGAAACCGGGGCGACAGTAGAAGAGCCATCCCGCAAGGTCAAAATCGGCGAGCGTTTCCTGATCGACATTCCCGCGCCCGAACCCGCGATCCCGCAAGCGCAACAACTTGCATTGGATATCCTCCACGAAGATTCGGACCTGCTCGTGCTGAACAAGCCGGCGGGTCTCGTCGTGCATCCCGCGCCGGGCAATCCGGACCATACGCTGGTCAACGCCTTGCTGGCCCATTGCGGCGACAGTCTCTCGGGAATCGGTGGCGTGAAGCGACCGGGCATCGTGCATCGCCTCGACAAGGACACGTCGGGCGTCATGGTCGTCGCCAAGAACGACCGGACGCATGTGGCTCTGTCGCGCCTGTTCGCCGCGCACGACCTCACCCGCATCTACAAGGCGCTGGTCTGGGGCGCGCCCAAGGCGAAGTCGGGGACCGTCGATGCCGCCATCGCCCGCCATCCGATCGACCGCAAGCGCATGGCCGTGCGCAGAACGGGCGGCAAACGGGCGGTCACCGACTGGTGGCTGGAACAGCGCTTTGGCCCGCCCCTGGCGCCCTGGGCGAGCCTGGTGGGGGCCAAGCTGCACACCGGCCGGACCCATCAGGTCAGGGTCCATCTCGCCCATCTGGGCTGCCCGGTGGTCGGGGATGCGGTCTACGGCCGCAAGAGGAACGGCGCTGTGCTGGAGGCGTTGAAATCCTTCGAGAGGCAGGCGCTGCATGCGGCGATCCTGGAATTCAGGCATCCGCGGACCGGCCGGGAGATGCGGTTCGCCACAGATTTGCCGCAGGACATGGCCACGCTCGTCTCCGAACTGAACAGCGTTAAGTAATGCCCCTAATATCCTAGGGGGTTAGTCGGATTTTCTTGACGGACTGCCTGCCCGACCCCTAGAGTCGGGTTAGCAGTCGACGGGCGAGAGTGCTAAACGCCCGTTCACCGCAGAAAGGGGGAACCCCCATGAGTACTGTTTCCGCCAACCTGCCTGCCCTGCCGTCGGCCCTGTCCCCGGAGGGCAACCTCTCCCGCTACCTGTCGGAGATCCGCAAGTTCCCGCTCCTGGAGCCGCAGGAAGAATTCATGCTGGCCAAGCGCTGGCGCGAGCATGGCGACAGCCAGGCCGCCCACAAGCTGGTCACGTCGCACCTGCGCCTGGTCGCCAAGATCGCCATGGGCTATCGCGGCTACGGCCTGCCGGTGGCCGAGCTCATCAGCGAGGGCAATGTCGGCATGATGCAGGCGGTGAAGCGGTTCGATCCGGACCGCGGTTTTCGTCTGGCCACCTATGCCATGTGGTGGATCCGCGCCTCGATCCAGGAATACATCCTGCACAGCTGGTCGCTCGTGAAGATGGGCACCACGGCGGCGCAGAAGAAGCTGTTCTTCAACCTGCGCAAGCTCAAGGGCCAGCTGCAGGCGATCGAGGAGGGCGATCTCACGCCCGAGAACGTCACCAAGATCGCCACCCGCCTCGGCGTGCCGGAAGAGGAGGTGGTGAACATGAACCGCCGCCTCGCGGCACCCGACTCCTCGTTGAACGCGGCCGTGAAGGCCGAGGGCGACATGGAGTGGCAGGACTGGCTGGTTGACGAGACGCCCAACCAGGAAGCGCGCCTGGGCGACAGCCAGGAGCTGGGCCAGCGCAAGCACATGCTGGCGCAGGCGCTGAAGGGCCTGACCGAGCGCGAGCGGCACATCATCGTCGAGCGTCGCCTGGTCGACGAGCCCAAGACGCTCGAGGACCTGTCGGCGAAGTACGGCATCAGCCGCGAGCGCGTGCGCCAGATCGAGGTGCGCGCCTTCGACAAGCTGCAGAAGGCCATGAAGAACATGGTCGTCGAGGCCGCCGCCGAGAACAGCCGCAAGGTCGAGGCCCACGCCGCTCGCTGACCGTCGCATCCCCTGCGGAAAGTGCGGAAAGGACTTTCCGACCTTTCCGCAGCCAGCGGGAGAGAGAAGCGATGCCGTTCGTGACCATCCGGATGATCGAAGGCCGCTCCCAGGCGCAGAAGGACGAGATCGCCCGGCGCGTGAACGCGGCGCTGAGCGACGTGCTGGCCTTGCCCGCGGAAGACATCTGGGTCGTCTTCGACGATGTCACGGCCAAGGATTGGTACGTCGGCAACGAGACGGTCGCGGCGCTCTGCAAGAAGGGGGCCTTGGCGCCCTGAGCGGAGCGAAGCCGAGGGACCTCTCTTCACTGAAGCATCGACAAGAAAGGTCCCTCGGCTGCGCTCGGGATGACGGAACGCCTTCGTTCTTTCCATGCCGAGCAATCATGTTCCTTTGGACTCTGTGAACTCCCTTCACAGACGACCCCACCCACCCCTGACACCTTGAGGTAGGCGAGGCTGGCGCGAACGCTCGCGGGGTGTCTAACACCGGAATGTCGCCGGCAGCGATTCTGATCAATGGAACATCGAGACACGACGCCTATGTTCGCCGTGTCCGCCGCGCGAGCGCCTGCGGAAAGTGCGGAAAGTGCTTTCCGCAGCCCCGGTCGCCGTCAGATGTAGACCTTCGCCGCCTCGCCGTGGGCCCACTTGGCGGCTTCCTCGGGCGGCATGCCCTGGATCGCCTTGGCGTACATGTCGACGACGATGTACTTGGTCACCACCTCGGCGGCCTTGCGGTTGGGCGGTCCGGCATAGCCGACCAGCCGGCCCGCCGTGGGCAGAGCGCGGAACGGCAGCATCACCGGGTCGGCTTCCCAGACCTTGTGCTTCTCCCACATCTTGGTCGCGCCGCAGCTGTAGCCCTGCTGCGAGGTGAACCATTCGTCGAACACCGGCTTCGAATGCATCCAGCGGATGAACTCCTTGGCCGCTGCCTGGTTCTTGGAATAGCCCATCAGCATGTCGGTGAAGACGCCGGGCGAGTTGTACCCGCCGGCGGGACCCTTGGGGATGGGCGCATGCTGGATGTCCTTGAACATCGGCGTGCCCTTCTCCGTTTGGTAAGTGTCGGGCTTCTTCTTGGCTTCGATGTAGATCGAGGCGCCGTTGTTGGTGGCGCTGATGGTTCCGGACAGGAAGGCGCGGTTGTTGTTGGTGTCGTCCCAGGCGAGGCCGCCTTCGTCCATCGTCTCCTTCCACAGGGCGACCGCATACTTGATCGACTCGACCGTCTCCTTGCTGTTCAGCACCACGGTCTTGCCGTCGGCTTCGACTTCCTTGCCGCCGAACGACCACAGGAACGGGTACCACCAGCCCGGCGCGTCGCCGAACGTGTGTCCGGCGGTCTGGCCGATCGGCCGGCCCTTGGCCTTGAGCTTGCGGCCGGCGTCGCGGAAGGTGTCCCAGGTCTCGGGGAACTTGTCGTGACCCACTTCCTTGAACCAGGAGACGCGCCAGGAGATCAGCCCGCCGCCGACCGTCCAGGGGACGCCGATCCATTTGTTGCCGAACGTGGCGATCTGCTTGGAGACCTCGTAGTAGCCGCCCTGATCCTGCGCGATCTGCTGGGCGACGTCGGAGACGTCGACGACGCTTGCGGCATAGAGCTGCGGCCAGTTGCTGTAGGCCATGATGACGTCGGCGCCGGTGCCAGACTGGATGGCCGACGTGATGCGTGGCTGCAGGTCGTTGGCGTTGACCGTCTCCATCTTGAGGTTGATGCCGAGCTGCTTCTTGGCCTCCTGCACGATCTTGCCCTTGAGCAATGCGTCGGAGGCCGGAACGAAGTCGGTCCAGCGCAGCCAATGGACGAATTTTTCCTGAGCCAGCGCCGGTCCTTGGCCGCTCGCCAGTATGGCGGCCATGCCGCCGGTACCCTGCAAAAGCTTACGCCGCGCGATGCGAGTCATGTTCGCCTCCCGTGGAGCTTCGGTATGTGTCGAAAAATGTGAAAACGCGTCTCGAGATGCTGGAACTACGCCAGGCAGCTGCTCAACGCTGATCGTTAGCTACAACTACGCCCGTTCAACCCTTGACGGAGCCGGCCGTGAGTCCGGCCACGTAGTGCTCGACGAAGAACGAGTAGATGATCGCCACCGGGATCGAGCCCAGCAGCGCCGCGGCCATCAGCTGGCCCCAGTAGAAGACGTCGCCCTTGACCAGCTCGGCGATGGCGCCGACCGGGACCGTGCGCACCTCGGTCTTGGTGAGGAAGATCAGCGCGTAGAGGAACTCGTTCTGGGCGAGCGTGAAGGCGAAGATGCCGGCCGAGATGAAGCCCGGCCCGCACAAGGGCAGCACGATCTTGATCAGCGTCTGCAGGCGGCTCGCGCCGTCGATGCGGGCGGCATCCTCGAGCTCCGACGGCACGGTGCGGAAATAGCCCAGCAGCAGCCAGGCGCAGAACGGCACCAGCAGGGTGGGATAGGTCAGGATCACCGAGGTGAGCGTGTCGCCGAGATCGAGGCTGTTGATGATGTCGGCCAGCGGCACGAACAGCAGCGGCTGCGGCACCAGGTAGGTCGCTGCGATCGCGAACGACACGAGGGCGGCGCCGGCGAAGCGGATGCGCGCCAGCGGATAGGCGAGCATGGCCCCGAACAGGAGCGAGATCGCCGTCGATACGACCGCGACAACGAAGGTGTTCCAGGTCCAGAGCAGGAAGCCGGTATCGCTGATCAGGTCGACATAGTGCTTGAGCGTCGGATTGTGCACGACCAGCGGCATGACCTTGCGGCTATAGAGCTCCTGGTTCGACTTCAGCGAGGTGACCGCCATCCAGTAGAACGGAAAGAGGGCGAAGATCAGCGACACGCCGAGCGGAAGCCACAGCTTGAGGAAGCGCGTCGGGAAACCGCGATTCTCGACGGTCATGTCTTGCTCGGCCGAAGGTAGATCGCCATCGCCAGGATCAGGAGCGCGAGCGGCGGTACCATGGTGAGCGCAATCGCCGCGCCCTGGCCGAGCTGGCCGCCGCCCATCGCGATATCGAAGGCGTAGGTGGCGAAGACCTGTGTCGCATTGGCCGGTCCGCCATGGGTCAACACGTAGATCAGCTGGAAGTCGGCGAAGGTGAAGATCACCGAGAACATGGTGACGATGAAGATGACCGGCTTCATCAAGGGCAGGGTGACATAGCGGAAACGGCCCCAGGTGCCGGCGCCGTCGATGGTCGCGGCCTCGTAGAGCTCGGGCGAGATGGTCTGCAGGCCCGCCAGCAGCGTGATGGCGTAGAAGGGAAGCCCTCGCCAGGTGTTGACCACGATCAGCGAGATCATGGCGAGATGGGGATTGCCGAGCCAGCTCGGGCCGGGCGGATCGATCAGGCCGGAATGGACCAGTGTCCAGTTGATGACGCTGAAGGCGGGATCGAGGATCCACTGCCAGGCGATGGTCGAGAGCACGGTCGGCACGATGAAGGGCAGCAGCAGCAGCGCGCGGATGAGGTTCTTGAACTTGAAGTCCTGGTTCATCACCAGGGCGAGGCCCAGCCCACCCACCATCTTCAGCAGCGTAGCCACCAGCGTGTACACGAAGGTGTTGGTCACGACCTGCCAGAAGACGGGATTGTGGAAGTCGGCGATGTAGTTGGCGAAGCCCACGAAGGTGCCTTCGCTCGCCACCGGCCGGTCCATCAGGCTGAGCCAGATGCCGTAGAAGAACGGATATCCGACCAGCGCCACCAGGAAGAGGATGGGCGGCGCCACCATCAGCCAGCTGAACACGTCGGGACGTTCCAGCCAGCGGCCGAAGGAAAACGTCGGCCGCCGGTGTGGAAGCGCCGTCGCGAGCGAAGGCGCGGTCATCCGCCTTACGCCGTCTTGTAGATCTGCTGCAGCTGCGCCTTGGCTTCCGCGATCACGTCCTTGGTCGACTTGCCCGCGCAGGCCTTGGCGAACATGTCGATCACGACGTACTTCGCGATGGTTTCGGATTGAGCCCGACTGAGCGGCGCGGGCCAGCCCGGCAGATGCGCCGTGCTGAGCGTGTCGCGGTAGGGCTTGTTCTTCGGCTCGACGTTCCACATCGGCGCTTCGTCGTACTTGTGCAGGAACGGCTGGTAGTAGGTGACGGCAATGTCGTACCAGGGCCCGACCTGCTCGGGCTTCATCAGCCAGCGCACGAAGTCCTTGGCGGCCTTGTGGTCCGGCGTGTGGGTGAAGATCGCGTGGCAGAGCGGGTTCAGCATCGCGAAGCTGCCCTTCGGTCCCTTCGGATTGGGCGACTGGTCGATGACCTTCGCCATGTCCGGGAAGTCCTTCTTGGCCGCCCACAGGATCGACTCGGCGTTGTTGGTGCAGGAGATCTGCTCCGACAGGAACGCCTTGTTGTTGCTGACGTCGGTCCAGCCGAGGCAATCCTCGAGCATGGTCTCCTTGTACAGCCGGCGGCAATAGTCGACCGCGCGCGCCGTCTCATCGGAATCGATCACGATGGTCTTGCCGTCGGCCTCGACTTCACGCGCGCCGTAGGACCAGAGCAGCGGATAGAGCCAGCCGTGATTGTCGCCGAAGCCGTGGCCGAGCTCGAAGCCGAACGGGTGGCCGTTCTTCTTGAGCTTGATGCCGGCCTCGAGCAGCTCGTCCCAGGTGTCGGGAAACTTGTCGTAGCCCGCCTCATGGAACCAGTCGGTGCGCCAGTTCATGAGCTGGCCGATATTGCCGAACGGGATTGCCTTCCATTTGCCGTCGACCACGACGGCTTCCTGGGCATTGGGGTACCAGCCGCCGCCATCCTTGCCGATGTCGGCTGCGATGTCGGTGACGTCGACGAAGCGCTCGTTGAACAGGAAGGCCCAGTTGAACCCGATCTGGGTCATGTCGGGACCGGTGCCGTTCTCGGCCGCTGTGGTGACACGAGTGAGCAGGCTGCCCACGCTCACGACTTCGTAGTTCACCTTCACGCCGGTCGCCTTCTCGTAGGCAGCGGCGAGCTTGTTCTTGAAGAACGCATCGTAAGGCGGGATGAACGAACTCTCGTGCATCATCGTCAGCGGCTTGCCGGCCGCTCTGACGATGGACGGCGCAACCAGTGTGCCGGCCGCACCTAACGCTGTACGCTTGATGAAATCTCTACGCGACGCACGGGATACGCGTACCATAGCAGCCTCCCTATCGGCGTATTTATTGGCAAAGCATAGCCGAGCCGGGAGGGCTGTACACGGGGAATCACGGGCCCCGCCGGCAATTGTGACTTTCGCCACATCCTCGCGCTCGGGCCCTGCATAGGGTTCCGGAGAGTGACGAGGTGCGTATCGTGATGAATACCTATACCCTCATCGCGATGGCCCTGGCGCTCGCCGCGGCCATCAGCGTGAACATCCAGCAGCAGATCCAGTCGGGGCGCCTCCCGGTCGTTCCGATCTCCTCCGAATCGCTCTGCACCGGCATCGACCTCAATGTCGGGTGCGTGCCGATCGACCTCACGCCGGCGGCCCGGGCGCCGTAGCGAGCTCGCGAGGATCCCCGTGCCGATCAACTTCATCCCCAACGATCCGGGCGCCACCGCGGCCATGCCCATGCGCCAGCAGACGGCGCGCAAGGTGCCGACGGGCACGGCCAGCGTCGAGCTGGACGTCGGCGAGCAGAAGGGCGGCGAAGTCGCCGACCCCGGCACGGTGGATTTCCTCTACTGGCAGGTCCGCGAGGCCATTCTGGCGGCGCTGGAGATGTGGACGCGGGTCGAGGGGCCCGTCCCCAAATGGGCGCGCTGCTCGGCGCCGAGGAGCCTGGAGCTCACCATCGACGCCGGCTCGGAGCTCAACGCCTACTATGACGGCCAGGGCGTGCGCTTCTTCCACTACAAGGCCGGCAAGAACCTGACCTACTCGGGCGCCAGCACCGAGGCCGCCTCTCACGAGTTCGGCCACGCGCTGCTCGATTCGATCCGTCCCGACCTGTGGCAGAGCAACTACACCGAGGTCGCCGCCTTTCACGAAGCCTTCGCCGACTGCGTGGCGCTGCTGACCCAGCTCGACGACCAGCCGACGCGCATGGCCCTGCTCAAGGTCCCGGGGAACAAGGACCTTTCCAAGCCGTCCTTCTTCGAGGCGATCGCCGAGGACCTGTCGGCCGCGGTCAAGGCGGCATACGGTGCCTCGCATCCCGCCGCCGAGCCGCGCCATGCCCTCAATACCTTCCAGTGGGCGCTGCCGGAGAGCCTGCCCGAGACGGCGCCGCCCAAGACGCTGTGCTCGGAGGTCCACTCCTTCGCCCGCATCTTTGTCGGTTGCTTCTACGACCTGCTGCGGCTCGTCTTCACCCAGTCGGCGTCGACGGAGGCGAACCTGTTGAAGGCCTCCGACACGGTGGCCAAGCTGCTGATTGCGGGCGTCAAGAACGCACCGATGGATCCGCGCTTCTACCGCTCCGTCGGCCGCGCCATGCTGACGGCGGACGACGCCCAGAACAAAGGCAAGACCAAGCCGCTGATCACCAAGGCCTTTGCCCAGCACGGCATCGCGCTCGGCGAGCCCGCAGCCGCGGCGCCCGTCGGCCTGTTGGCGGGTGCGGCCCCCAAGCGGCGCGGCAAGTCGATGATCGTGGCCAATTCGACCGTGCGCGATCTGCGCGAGCGGCTCGACGCCACGCCGGGCCGCGCCTTCGAGCATCGCAGCCTGCATCTCGGGCCGCGCCAGGTAAGCGAGCTCGTCTATCCGCACCGCATCAAGCTCGACCGGCTGGGAAAGCAGATGCGAGGCGTGGTCGCCGTGGGTCATCGGTCGACTCTGGTCGGCGAGAGCAACAAGCGCGCGGCGCTCATTGGCCCGACGACCCCTGAGTCGGTCGCCGAGGCCGAGGTGCTGTGGTTCGTCGGCACGCTGATGAAGATGGGCCGCGTGCGGACCCAGCCGCTCACCGCCAAGCGCGTCGAGCGCATCTCCAAGGGACCGGGCAAGCTGCGCAAGGGCATGCCCAAGCCCGAGCACCGGCCGACGCATCACGTCGTGCGGCGCGGCACTGCCAGGGTGCTGGAGCGTTTGTGCTTCGCCTGCGGCTGTCCGGTGACGAAGGCCTAGATCGCCGAGAAGCGCTTGCGCACGAGGGTGGGACGGCCTTCCGCGTCCTTGCCCTCGACATGGGTCGCGCCCGGCGACAAGGGCTGGCCTTCGGGCACGACCTGCTTGTTGCGCTTGAGAGTCCGACGGAACGTCTCGGCCTCGCGCTGATCCTGGTTCTTGCGATCCGGCTTGGCCGGAGGTGCCTTGGCCTTGGCCATGGGACGAAGATGAGCGCCTTCCGCCAAAATGCAATAGGCGGCGCGGAGAGCCCGTGGAATGATCCGCGGTCGCAAGCGAAAGGAAGAAGCGTGCTCGAGGAGCGGGTGAAGGCGCTGTCCTGCTGGCGGGGGCCCGTCGCGCTGGAGCCGCTGAAGGGCGGGCTGACCAACATCTCCTTCGTCGCGACCGATGACAGCGGCAAGTACGTCGTGCGCTGCGGCGAGGATATTCCGGTCCATCACGTCTTCCGTGACAGGGAGCGGGCGGCTTCGCGCGCGGCCTTCGAGGCGGGATTGTCGCCGGAAGTCGTGCATACCGAGCCGGGCATCACCGTGCTGCGCTTCATCGACGGCCGCACCTTCAGCGAGGCCGACATGCGCGCCGACATTCCGCGGCTGGTGAGCGTGCTCAGGACCTGCCATCGCGAGGTCGGCCGCAAAGTCCGCGGGCCTGCCAACATCTTCTGGCCCTTTCACGTCATCCGCGACTATGCGCGCCTGCTCGATGCCGAGGCCAGATATGCGCCGCTCGCCGATGAGCTCGAGCAGGTGCAGGTGCCGCTGCCCATCGTGTTCGGCCATCATGATCTATTGCCCGGCAACCTGATGGATGACGGCAAGCGGCTGTGGCTGATCGATTGGGAGTACGGCGCCTTCGGAACGCCGATGTTCGACCTCGCGAACTTGTCATCGAACGGCCAGTTCGCGCCCGAGGAGGACGGGATGCTGCTCGATGCCTATTTCGAGGGCAAGGTGACGGGCGAGCTGCGGCGTGCTTTTGCGGCCATGAAGGCCGCCAGCGCACTGCGCGAGGCGCTGTGGGCACTGGTCTCCGATCGGCATCTCCGCACCGAGGGCGTCGATTACCAGGCTCATGCCCGGGAGTATCTCAAGCGGTTCGACACGCTGATGGCTTAGCTCTTGCATGGCGGCTGCCATGGGAGTGCCTGCCATGAATTGCCGTTCGTTCCTCGCCTCGTTGTCGGTCCTCTGCCTGCTCGCCGCGCCCGTGGCGGCCCAGGAGAAAATCCTGCGCATCGCCATGACCGCGTCGGACATCCCGACCACGACGGGCATGCCGAACAACGGCTTCGAGGGCATGCGCTTCTTGGGCTTTCCGGTGTTCGAGGGACTGATCGCCTTCGATCTCACCACCACGGGGCCGGTCAAGCTGGTGCCGGGGCTCGCCGAGAAATGGGAGCAGGATCCCGCCGACAAGAAAACCTGGATCTTCCATCTGCGGAAGGGCGTGAAGTTCCACGACGGCACGGACTTCAACGCCGACGCCGTGATCTGGAACCTCGAGCGCATCTTCAACAAGGACAGCAAGCAGTTCGAGGCCAACGCCACGGGCATCATGCGCGCGCGCATTCCGCTGCTCGCAAGCTACAAGAAGATCGACGACTACACGGTGGCCATCAACACCACGATCGTCGCCTCCTTCTTCCAGTGGATGATGCCCTACATGCTGATGGGCTCGCCCACGGCCTTCGAGAAGGCGGGCAACGACTGGGGCAAGGTCCAGTTCGCGCCGGCCGGCACCGGCCCCTTCAAGATCGTGAAGTTCGTGCCGCGCCAGTCGGTGACGCTCGAGAAGAACAAGACTTACTGGGACCCCAAGCGCATGGCCAAGGTCGACCAGATCGTGCTGCTGCCGATCCCGGAGGCCAACACGCGCCTCGCTGCGCTGCGCTCGGGCCAGGTCGACTGGATCGAGGTGCCGCCGCCTGATGGCATCCCCTCGCTCAAGCAGGCGGGCTTCACCATTTCGACCGGCTCCTATCCGCACGTCTGGCCGTGGATCTTCAACATGGCCGCCAAGGACAGCCCGCTGAAGGACGTGCGCGTCCGCCAGGCGCTGAATTACTGCATCGACCGCGGCGCCATCGTCTCGCTGCTGAACGGCACCGCCGAGCCCTCGGTCGGTTGGCTGAAGCCCGGCGAGCCGGGCTTCGGCAATCCCGAGAACAAGTACAAGTTCGACCCGGAGAAGGGCAAGAAACTGCTGGCCGAGGCGGGCTATGACGCGAAGAAGCCGCTCAGCTTCAAGGTCATGGTCTCGACCTCGGGATCGGGCCAGATGCTGCCGCTGCCGATGAACGAGGCGCTGCAGGAAAACCTGAAGCAGGCCTGCAATGTAGACGTGAAGGTCGACGCCGTCGAATGGCAGGTTCTGCTGAACGTCGGCCGTGTCGAAGCCGACAGCCCGCAGCTCAACGGCGCGATGGCGCTCAACGTCTCCTCGCCGTCGAGCGACGCGGGCGCGATGTATCGCTACTTCGCCGCCGTGAACGCCGCCCCC
>DATJWN010000100.1:0-34094 GCA_035501235.1 Reyranella sp. | reverse complement strand
TCAGCGCCCGCCATCTGCAGCGTGCGCGCCACGTTCTGCAGCGCCGCCGTGACTTCGGGCGTGGCCGGCGTGTCGATCTCGTGGAAGTGGCGCACGAAGCCGATGCGCAGGCCCTTCACGCCCAGCTCCAGCGACTGCGCGTAGTGGCCCGGCGCCGCGCCGACACTGCCCGGATCGAGCGGATCGTGGCCGGCGATCGCCTCGAGCATCAGCGCATTGTCCGTGACGGTGCGCGTCATCGGCCCGACATGATCGAGCGTGAAGGAGAGCGGGAACACGCCGCGTCGCGACACCAACCCATAGGTCGCCTTCATGCCGACGATACCGCAGCAGCTCGCGGGATTGCGCACGCTGCCGCCGGTGTCGGTGCCGAGCGCCATCGGGAAGAAGCCCGCCGCCACGCCCGCGCCCGAGCCCGACGAGGAGCCGCCGGGATGATGGCCGGGATTCCATGGATTGCGCGCGGGCGGCCAGGGCAGGTCGAAGCTCGGCCCGCCAATGGCGAACTCATGCGTCGAGAGCTTGCCCATCACGATCGCGCCCGCCGCGCGCAACCGCTCGACGCACACAGCATCGGCCTTGGCCGGCGGGCTGTCGGCCAGCACCTTGGAATGGCTCGTGGTCGGCAGGCCCGCCACGTCGATGATGTCCTTGATGCCGACGGGCACGCCGTGCAGCGGCCCGCGCAGGCGTCCCGCGCGCGCCTCGGCCTCGGCGAGCTTCGCCGCGGCCAATGCCGCCTCGCCATCGATCCTGATGAAGGCGTTGAGCTCGGGATCGAGCCTCTCGATGCGCCTCAGCAGCGCCGTGACCAAGGTCACCGGCGAGAGATCGCCGTTGGCGATGGCCGTCGCGGCCCCCGACACGCCGAGCCAGTGCAGCTCGTCTGTCGTCTCGGTGACGGGTGCGTTCACAGCCCCTCTCCCGCGCGCATGGCAGGCCACGGCTCGGCGCGGGGCTCCTCGGGTGCCTTTATTTTGGACATCACGTCGGTCGCCTGCTTGGCGGCGGCCGCGACATCGTCGGGAAAGTCCGCCAGCGCCTTGTCGAGACCGGCACGGCGCGCCAGCGCCTCCACTGCCTGCTGATCCATGCTATGCATCCCTTCGGGCGATTCGCCGTTGTCGAAGGTGAGCACGAATCGCGCCGGGCCGTCCATCTCTTGAAGGGCATCGTGTCCGGCGCCCGCGTGCACGGGGGCACATTTGACGGCTGACAGCACGCTGGCAATCTTCGCGGCCGAACTGATCCTGCTTCTGCTGGTCGGCCGCCTGCTCGGCGAGGCGATGGCGCGGTTCGGCCAGCCCGCTCTGTTCGGGCAGCTCCTCGCCGGCGTGATCCTCGGCCCCTCGGTGTTCGGTGTGCTGCTGCCCGGCTTGCGCCATGTGGTCTTCCCCGACACGCCGACGCTCAAGCACATGATCGATGCGGTGTCGCAGATCGGCATCCTCTTGCTGCTGCTGCTCACCGGCATGGAGACCAACCTCACGCTGATCCAGCGGCGACGGCGGGCGGTGCTCTCGACCTCGTTCACCGGCATCGCGGTGCCCTTCGCCTGCGGCATGGCGCTCGCCTACGCGCTGCCGTCCGACGTGATCCCGGCGCACGAGAACCCGCTGGTCACCGCGCTCTTCCTCGGCACGGCCTTGTCGATCTCCTCGGTCAAGATCGTCGCCATGACGCTGATGGAGATCGGCGTCATCCGCCGCGATCTCGGCCAGCTCATCCTGTCGACCGCGATCCTCGACGACACGCTGGCCTGGGTGATCATCGCCATCATCTCGGGCATCGCGAGCCACGGCACGGTCGACATTGCGAGCGTGGGGGCGAGCCTGATCGGCACCTTCCTGTTCCTGGGCGTGAGCTTCACCGTCGGCCGCCGGTTCGTGGCCTGGCTGATCCTGTGGGTCAACGACCACATGACCATCGAGGTGCCGGTGATCACCGCCATGCTGGTGGTGATGCTCGCCATGGCGCTCACCACCGAGCTGATCGGCGTGCACACCGCGCTGGGCGCCTTCATCGCCGGCATGCTGATCGGCCAGTCGCCGATCCTGACCGAGCATATCGAGGGCGAGCTGCGCGGCTTCATCATCGCCTTCTTCAGCCCGGTCTTCTTCGCCGTCGCCGGCCTCGGCATGGACATCCGCACGCTCATGGACCCGACGCTGCTGATGTTCACGGTCGCGGTCATCGTCGTGGCGAGCGTCGGCAAGTTCGCGGGCGCGCTGGCGGGCGGCCGGCTGGGCGGGCTCACCATGCGCGAGTCGCTGGCGCTTGCCACCGGCCTCAACGCGCGCGGCTCGACCGAGGTGATCGTGGCCAGCATCGGCCTCGCCATGGGCGCGCTCTCCAAGGAGCTCTATACGATGGTCGTCGCCATGGCGATCGTCACCACCATGGCGATGCCGCCCACCTTGCGCTGGATCATGGCGCGGGTGCCGGTGAGCGACGACGAGGCGCGGCGGCTCGAGAAGGAAGAGGCCGAGGCGGCGCAGGACCTGCCGCAGATCGAGCGCGCCCTGGTCTATGCCGACGACAGTCCCAACGGGCGCCTCGCCGCGCGCGTCGCCGGCCTGTTCGCCGCGCGCCAGCAGGTGCTGGTCACGGTGCTGGAGAGCGGCTCGGAGGAGCTGCACTGGCGGGTCGAATCGGCGGCGCGCTCCTACCTCGCCGAGGCCGCCAAGGTGCCGGTCGCGCCGGGCAGCAGCGCGCCGCCTCTGAAGACCGTCGAGCAGCTCGTGCGCGTCAAGGCGCTCGCGAAGGACGGCGGGCCCGAGCAGGAGATCGTGAAGGGCTACAACCTCGCCATCGTCGGCATCGAGCAGCCGCTCGACGAGAGCTCGCAGCATTTCGAGGAGCGCCTGCAGAAGCTGGTCGCCGCCTTCGACGGACCGGTCGCCCTCATGGCCAACGCCACCGGCGCGCCCGGCCCCGCCGATGCGCCGTTCGACATATTGATCCCGACGACCGGCCGGCAGGATGCGCGGCTCGCCACCGAGATCGCGTTGGCGCTCGCGCATGCCAGCGGCGGCGTGCTGACGGCGCTGCATGTCTTCGATCCGCAGGAGGAGAGCGAGGTGCTGCGCGGCCGCGCGCGGCGGCACGGCATGTCGCTGCTGGTCGACGTCCATCGCCTGGGCAAGCTCTCGGGCGTCGCCGTGAAGGGCCTGACCGCGACCAACGAGAAGCCCGAGACCGAGATCCGCCGCGCCGTCCGCGGCGGCCGGGTCAACCTCGTGGTGCTGGGCACCTCCTTCCGCCAGAGCGGCGGAAAGTTCCTGGGGCCCCGCGCCGCCGCGCTGATCCGCGACATCGCCACGCCGGTCCTGCTGATCGCACGCTGACCGGGCGAATGCGTACATTTGCGTACTTCGTCTATTTTTGCCGGCTCCCGCCCTGAAGGCGGCAGGAGCGGCTGAGGCGCGGACAGACGGAGGCAGCAAGCGCGCGACGCTACGCGCGTTCGCTCCGCCGGCCCAATATGATCAATGGAGGCGCGTCAGCGCCCCCGGGTCATTCGACCGACGGCACGATATCGACGGCGCTGGGCGGCGGGTCGTCGAGCTTCTGCGTGAACTTCAATCGCCCGCCCGGCGCGATCGGGCCGAGGACGCGCGGATAGGACCGCTCACCCAGCATCGTGTCGTTCTTCCGGAAGGTCACGGTGAGCCGGCGGGTCGAGCCTTCGACGCTGCCCTGGTTCACGATCTCGCCGAAGAGCACGTAGTTGCCGTCGACCAAATCGACGCTGCTGGTCCGCATGTCCACGATGAGATGCGCGCCCGCGGGCGCCGACGGGGCCCCATTCGCGTCCGCGCTCACCGGATCGAGCAGCATCGACTGGAGCTCGGGCCAATAGCGCTCGCTCGCCATGCCCAGCAGGAAGACGAGGAGGAACGCCACGCCCAGCAGCAATCGCCTCTGCATCGCCGAAGCCTAGCCAATGACGAACGAACGGCAAGCTTCTGTCGCCCCGAGCGCAGCCGAGGGGCCTTGCTTCCACGAACAGCCGCTTATTCGTTGAGAGAAGGTCCCTCCACTCCGCTTCGCTGCGGTCGGGACGACGGGGATTTCACACCGGGTGATCTGCAATATCTTCCCCTGTCGCTCCCCATCGGACGCCTTCATACTTCTGTCATCCGACACTGGGGAGTTGTCGTCTCATGGGAAGCAAGTTCACGCGTTACATTTTGATCGCCATGGTGCTGGGCGTCGTCATGGGCTGGGCGATCTACGAGTTCCTGCCCAAGGACCGGGTCGAGCTCGCGGGCGACATCAACCTGATCGCCATGCTGTTCCTGCGCCTGATCAAGATGATCATCGCGCCGCTGGTCTTCGCCACGCTGGTCGGCGGCATCGCGCACATGGGCACGGGCGCCAAGCTCGGCCGCATCTTCGCCAAGACCATGGGCTGGTTCATCTCGGCCTCGTTCATCTCGCTGCTGCTCGGCCTCGTGATGGTGAACCTGCTGCAGCCCGGCGCCAACTTCCCGGGCACGCTGCCGGACAAGGCGCAGTCGACCGGGCTCCCGGTCTCCGCCTTCTCCATCGAGAAGTTCCTGACGCACCTGATCCCGACCTCGATCGCCGACGCCATGGCGACCAACGAGATCCTGCAGATCGTGGTCTTCGCCGTCTTCTTCGCCGTCGCCATGGGCGCCATGCCCGAGCGCGCCAAGCCGATCCTCGGCCTGATCGAGGACATCGCGCACATCATGCTCAAGGTCACGGCCTATGTGATGCTGTTCGCGCCGCTCGCCGTGTGGGCCGCCATCACCGCGACCGTCGCCAAGAACGGCCTCGAGGTGCTGTGGAAGCTGATCGTGTTCATGGGCGGCTTCTATGTCTCGCTGTTCATCCTCTGGGGCATCCTGGTGATCGTGGGCTTCATCGTGATCGGCCCGCGCTACAGCCACTTGCTGCGGCTGATCCGCGAGCCGCTGATGATCGCCTTCTCGACCGCCTCGTCGGAGGCGGCCTACCCGAAGACGCTGGAGGGGCTGAACCGCTTCGGCGCCTCCAGCCGCATCTCGTCGTTCGTGCTGCCGCTCGGCTACTCGTTCAACCTCGACGGCACGATGATGTACTGCACGTTCGCCAGCCTCTTCATCGCCCAGACCTACAAGATCGACATGCCTCTGGGCACGCAGCTCGCGATGCTGGCGACGCTGATGATCACCTCGAAGGGCGTGGCCGGCGTGCCGCGCGCCTCGCTGGTCGTGATCGCGGCCACTCTCAGTCAGTTCAACATCCCCGAGGCGGGGCTGCTGATGATCATGGGCATCGACACCTTCCTCGACATGGGCCGCAGCGCCACCAACGTGATCGGCAACACGCTCGCCACGTCGGTGGTCGCCAAGTGGGAGGGCGAGCTCGGCCCCGAGCACGAGGCCACCGCGCTCGACTCGGTGTCGGCCGACTCCGTGCCCGGCGATCCGGTGAAGACCTGATGCGTACCGCCACGCTTGCGGGACTCCTCGCCGGAGTCCTGCTGGCGGGGCCGGCGTTCGCCCCCGCCTTTGGGCAGGACACGCCCTCCGCCACGGCGCTGAGCCCGACGCTCGCCGCCATCAAGGCGAGCCACACGGTGAAGCTCGGCTATCGCGAGGCCTCGCCGCCGTTCTCGTTCCTCGACGCGTCGGGCAAGCCGATCGGCTACAGCCTCGAACTGTGCGAGGCGATCGTCGACGAGATCGGCGTCGCGGTCGACGACCAGAACCTCAAGATCGAGTACGTGAAGGTCACCTCCGACGACCGCATCCCTGCCGTCGAGACGAAGAAGATCGACCTCGAATGCGGCTCGACCACGGCCAATGCCGAGCGCGGCAAGCGGGTCGCCTTCTCGCCGCTGATGTTCGTGGCCGGCACCAAGCTCATGGTGCCCGCATCGTCGACCGCCAAGGGTATCGCCGACCTGAAAGGCCAGTCGATCGTGGTCACCAAGGGTACGACCAACGAGCAGGCGATCGTCGCGGCCGACAAGAAGCTCGCGTTGGGCCTCAAGATCGTGACGGCCGAGGACCACGAGCAGTCCTACCAGATGCTGGCCGACGGCAAGGTCCAGGCCTTCGCCACCGACGACATCCTGCTCTACGGCCTGATCGCGCGGCACAAGGCGCAGGACAAGATGAAGGTCGTGGGCGACCTCTTGAGCTACGACCCCTACGGCATCATGTTCCGCAAGGGAGAGCCGCAATTGCAGCAGGTCGTCGAACGCACCTTCCGCAAGCTCGCCACCGGCCACGACCTCGTGCCGCTCTACGAGAAGTGGTTCACCGCGCGGCTTCCGACGGGCGAGAAGCTCGGCGTCGCGATCTCGCCGCAGCTCGAGGAGAGCTTCAAGGTGCTGGACGACAGCCAGGCCGCGAACTGAAGCATCTGGCGCTCGCTGTCGCGTTATTGCTGGCTGGGCCTATACAGGCCCAGCAGCTGCCACCGAGTGTCGCCGCCTACAATCGTGCGGTCGCCGAGGACAAGGTGACGATCGAGCGTCTGTTCGATCTCGGCGAGCAGGCGGCGTATGACCTGCAAAGCAGCAACGCGATGCCCCGGCAGGAAGGCGCACCGGAAGCCTTCGCCGCCGTCGAGAAGCAGATGCCGGGCTACCATCTCGCCAACAACCAGATGGTCTCCTTCGTCCGGCCGGACGTGCCGTTCTTCCGCGGTCTCGCCCAGCGCCGCGGCCGGCCGCAGGACATCGCCTTCTTCGCAGCCCTTGGCGATGAGTTTCCGAAGGGCAGCACGCCCTGGTTTCCCGCCTACATGGAGCAGCTCACCGACGAGGGCGGCTGCCAGCGATTCGACGGATCGTTCACGCGGATCGACGGCACCTGGCGCCGTTTTCGCCAGACCTGGCCGCAGGCCTATGCGCGGCACGCCGCCAAGCAGCTCGACCGGGTCGAGGGCGCGATGGCCAAGATGGCAGAGGACAAGATCGTCTGCGCCTGTGGCGACCAGCCCGACGCCGAGCGCGAGCTCGAGGGCCTGGCCAGGCTCGGCCCGCAGGACCGGCTGGGCAAAAGCGCCGCCGCCCTGCTGCGCGGCCTTCGCGACCGCAGCGTGACGTTCAAGGCCCACTGCACACCGGGCTGACGGAGACACGATCCCTCCTCACCCTGAGGAGCCGCGCGAAGCGTGGCGTCTCGAAGGGTGGGCCACAGGCAAGGTGCTCGTTCCCATCAAAAGCGCGGAGGTTACTCCGCGCTGATCGAGACGCGCTCCTGCGGAGCGCTCCTCAGGATGAGGTGTTCTTCTCGAAATAGACGCGGTTGAAGCCGTCTTCCGAGCGGCGGCCGACCTCGACATAGCCGAGCTTGGGATAGATCGAGAGGTTCTCGACCATCTTCTCGTTGGTGTAGAGGTGCACGTTCATGCCGCGCCGGCGTGCCGTGTCCTCGCAGAAGCCGATCAGCGCCTTGCCGACACCGCGCCCGGCGGCGCTCGGCAGCACCGCGACATTCTCCAGCAGGATGTGCCCGTCCTCGGCATAGAAGACGATGAAGCCCTGGAAGGCGCCGCTGTCGTCCACGGAAACATGGACCTCGCCGGCCGCGATCTGCGCCGCGAAGTCGGCGACCATCGGCGCGGGCTTACGCCCGATCGCCGCCACGTAGCGCGCATAGGCCTGCTCGGCGCAGTGCCTGACCTGCGGTTCGTCGCTGGGCTTCGCTGGCCGGATCATGTCGCTCTCTTGGGTTGCGGTGGGTTCGAAACCCTCCCCATTCACATGGGGAGTATGCGTTTTGGTCGCGTAGCGACCAAAAGCGCTAGTCAGCGTCTTACGCTGACGGAGGGGTCATGAGCAACGCGCCTGGTGCTCATGACCCCTCCACCCGCGACTACGCGGGCACCTCCCCATATGAATGGGGAGGGGTTAAGGTGGGCACAGGGAAAGGAAACAACAGTGATGCGCAACAGCCGGATCGAGGTGAAGCCGATCTCGGGCGCGGGCGGCGCGGAGATCACCGGCGTCGATGTCTCGCAGCCGCTCGACGACGGCACGGTCGGCGAGATTCGCGAGGCGCTGAACGAGCATTGCGTCGTGTTCTTCCGCGACCAGGAAATCGACACCGCCCAGCACAAGGCGTTCGCGAAGCGCTTCGGGCCGATCTTCCTGCATCCCAACTTCGCGACCGTGATGGCCGACCCCGAGGTGGTGATGGTCCATCGCGAGCCGACCGACCTCTCCTACGTGGGCGAGATCTGGCACACCGACACGACCATGGTCGCCGAGCCGCCGATGGGCGCGATCCTCTACGGCATCGACGTGCCGCCCTATGGCGGCGACACGATGTTCGCCAACCAGTACCAGGCCTACGACGCGCTCTCGCCCGCCATGAAGCGGCTGCTCGAGGGCCTGCGCGCCGTGCACAGCGACAGGCACATCGCGGGGCCGCAGGCCAGCCGCAACAAGGAGCGCTCGACCAAGAACCGCGACGACGCGGGCTGGCGCGAGACGCGCAACACGCACCCGATCGTGCGCACCCATCCCGAGACCGGGCGCAAGTGCCTGTTCGTCAATGGCTCCTACACGATCGGCATCGAGGGCATGAGCGACGCCGAGAGCCGGGGTCTGCTCGACTTCCTGCTGGAGCACGGCCACCGCCCCGAGTTCACCTTCCGCTTCCGCTGGCACAAGGGCTCGATCGCCTTCTGGGACAATCGCAGCACCAAGCACATCGCGCTGGGCGACACCGGCCCCTTCCGCCGCCTGATGCGCCGCATCCAGATCGGCGGCGCGGGCGTGCCGGTGTAGGCAAAGCCGTCCTCCCCATTCACATGGGGAGGCTAGTTGAGCAGCTCCAGCTTCGTGACTTCCTGCGGCGGCAGCTCGGCGAGGTAGAGGTTGCCGTCCTTGTCGCCCGAGAGGCCATGCGCGCCGTTGATGGCGCCGCGGCAGCGGCCGACCAGCGTGCCGTCGAGCGTGAGCAGGCTGATGCGCGGGATCTGGTCGGTCACGAACACCAGGTCGCGATCGTCGATCCAGATCTGCATCGGGTGATAGAAGTCGCCCCATTCGGCGAGCCAGCGTCCCTCGCGGTCGAAGACCTGCACGCGATTGTTCTCGCGGTCGCCGACCAGCACGCGGCCGGTCCTGTCGACGGCGACGGCGTGCGGCGTGGTGAAGGCGCCGGGCCCCGTGCCCGGGCCGCCCCAGGTGGCGAGCAGGCGGCCGTCGGCCGCGAAGCGATGGACGTGCGAATTGCCGTAACCGTCGGCGACGTAGATCTCGCCGTCCGGAGACTCGGCCGCCGCCGTCGGATGGTTGAAGGGTGCCGCGAGCTCAGGCCAGTGGCGCTTGCCCAGCGCTTGCGTGACCTTGCCGCCGCGGTCGAAGCGCAGCACCTGGTGCGCGTCGCGGTCGGCGACCAGGAGCGCGCCATCGTTGCCGGCGGTGATGTAGTGCGGCTCGGCCAAGGTGCCCTCGCCCCAGCTGCCGATCTCATGCCCGTCGCGGTCGAACACCACGACCGGCCGGTCGGTGCCGCGCTGCGCCACGTGCACGCGGCCCTCATCGTCGACGGCGAGATCGGACAGGAAACCGAAGGGCTTGGCCGGCTTCGCCCACTTGTGATGGATCGCATAGCGGCGCTCGCCCAGGATCACGGTGTAGCGTTCGTCGGACATGGGGCAAGATACTAGCATGACGAATCCTGATCGGCTCGTGCTGCACGGCAGCTTCACCTCCAGCTCGAGCTACAAGCCGATGCTGTTCCTGGCCTTGAGCGGGCTGCCCTTCTCCTTCCGCACGGTCAACCTCAAGATCGGCGTGCAGAAGCAGCCGGCGCACCTCGCGATCAACCGCTACGGCCAGGTGCCGGTGCTGCAGCATCGCGGGCTGACGCTGGTGATGTCGAACGTGATCCTCGACTATCTCGCGCGCACGACCGGCAAGTTCGAGGGCGCCAACGAGCAGGACCGCATCCACGCCCGCGAGTGGTTGTCCTGGGAGAACGACGCCATCCAGAACGTGGCGCGCGTCCGCCACTTCGCGCGCTTCCGGCCCGACGTCGACCAGCAGATCGTGAACTACTTCCGTCCCGGCGCCGAGGCCGCGCTCGACTTCATCGACCGCCATCTCGAGGGCCGAAAGTGGCTGGTCGGCGAGCACTGCACCATCGCCGACCTGGGCTGCTGGGGCCGCATGGTGTTCATGGCCGAAGGCGGCATGTCGCTCGACAAGCGCCCCAACGCGGCGGCGTGGCGCGAGCGGATCATGGCAATGCCGGGGTTTGCCCTGCCCTACGATTTGATCCCGAAGAAGGATCGGGAGTTCGACTAGAGTGTGATGACTTCCGTCGAATCACGCGTCGGCCCGGCACGGGCACCGCTTCGCTGCGGGTGCCAGGCCGACGCGCAAAGGTGAAGTCATCACGCTTTAGCGCCTGAGCAGCCAGTAGCTCGTCGGATTGTCGGAGCACTCGATGGGCCCGCATTGCACGAAGCTCGCGACGGCGTTGCCCAGCACGACGAGGATCAGCAGCCAGCAGACCAGCCGCGACAGGGTGCCGGCGGCGTGGCGTTCGGGGCGGTGGCCGATCCAGCGCTCGGCGCGCTCCGAGGTCTGCAGCAGCAGGAGCACGGCCACGCCCGCGATGGTCGCGAGGAAGAACAGCAGCGTCCAGGTGTAGAGGTGCAGGCCCAGCACCGGCGAGCCGAAGCCCTTGTCGCCCGGCAGGATGTGCAGTGCCAAATGCCGGCCGGACGCCGCGAGCCCGAACAGCGCCGAGAGCAGGATCAGGCCGTAATGCATCGGCTGTGAACCGAGCCGCAGGTTCAGCACATAGCCCACGCCGCACAGCGCCAGCGCCACCCGCTGCAGCATGCAGAGCGGGCACGGCAGCTCGTGCAGCGCGAACTGGAAGACGAAGGCCGCGAGCAGCGTGCCCACAATCGCGAGCGCGCCGACGGCATTGCCGAAGCGGACCAGCGTGCTCATCAGAACGACAAAGTGAGCGGGTCGGTCATGTGGTGCGCGAGCCACATCGCCGACAGCACGAAGGCAATGGCGAACAAACCCATTCCGAGCGCGCGCTGGCCGCGAAGCGCCAGGATCATGGCGATGCCGACGAGCAGGAAGATCAGCGCGGTCACGGGCGGAGACTAGTGTCGAACGCGCTCTCTGTCATCCCGAGCGGAGCGAGGGATCCTTGCTCATGGCCTTAAGGGTCCCTCGCCACGAGCTCGGGATGACAGTCTTGGCGTGGCTGCAGCGTGCGTCAGTAGTCCCACTCCATCTTGGCGCCGATCTTGTCGTTGGAATCGGTGCCGATGGCGCCCTCGATCTTGGTGTGCTTGAAGACCTCGATCTCGACCACGCCGCGGCTGGAATCGGTCGAGGCGCCCTGCTGCGCGCCGACATAGACGCCGGGCGCCACGTAGCGGCCGCCCGACAGAGCCGTCGTCGAGCTGGACGAGGACGAGGCGCTGGGGCTCGACGGCACGCCCGACGACGTCGAGGTCACCGAGAGCTGGTCGAGGCCGAGGCCGCGGCGGATGCGGGTCATGAAGCTGCCGCCGACGGGCGAGCCGCCGGTCAGCTCGGCCAGCGCCTCGGCGGCACTCAGCAATTCAGTGGGGCTGAGGCTCGACGAGGGCTTGCCGAACAGCAGCATCGCCATCGCCTCGTCCTGCGGCAGCACCGGCGAGGCGGTGAGCGCGATCTTGGGCGCCTTCGAGGTGCCGGTGATGTCGACCTCGATGGTGGTCGATTCGACCGTCGTGGTGGCGGCGAAGTCGAGCTCGGGATCGATCTCGTTCACGTTGGCGAGCGCCACGTTGCCGCGGATGAAATCGAGCTGGTGGCCGACCAGGTTGAACGTGCCGCGCCGGAGCGTCAGCGCGCCCAGCACGGCGGGCGCCTGGGGATTGCCGGTCACGGTGAAGCTGCCGCCGACCTCGGCCTCGAGCCCGCGGCCGCGCACGAACACGGCCTGCGGCGCGGCGATGGTGAGGGCGAGCCGCACCAGCTCGGGCGGCTTGGGCGGCTGCTTTCCCTTCGGGGCAGGCGGCGGCGGCTTGGGCGCGGTGGGCGTGGGGCCTGAGCCGTTGATCTCGACCACCGGGATGGTCGGATAGTTCGCGGCCTGCGTGCCGCCGATGCCGATCTCCGCCCGATCGACGGTGACGGGTCCCGCGACGTCGAAGCCCTTCAGGAGCGAGCCCGTGATCTTCACATTGCTCGACACGGTCGCCAGCATGTCGGGCCGGTTGGCGACCAGCGCCTGGTGCGCGGTGACGGTGAGATCGGTCGGGAAGCCCTCCGCTTCATTGAGGCTCGCCGCGCCGGCCACGGCGATCGAGCCGCTGCGTGCGGTCTGGAAGACGAACTTGTCGACATGCAGGCTCTCGCCCTGCAACGAGAAAGACGCCTCGCCGCCGGTCAAGCGCATGCCGCTCGCCGGCAGGTACATCGTGCCGCCGCTCAAGGTCATGGTCCCCGCGCCGGTGATCGTCTTGCCGTTCAGCGCGATCGTGAGATGGGGCCGCAGCGTGCCGCCGACATTGCGCACCGCGTTGCCGAGCGCCGGCGCGAAGGGCGCGATGTCGAGCGCGCCGCTCAGGGCGACGGTGGCATCTCCCTGCGGCAACGATGCCTTGCCCTTGGCGTTGAGCTGCGTCGCGCCGCCCGCCGATATGTTCGCGTCGAACGTCGCCTGGTGCGCCGCCATCGACGCCGTGCCCTTGAGCGCGAGCGACGGCAGCAGCGCCGTCTCGGGCTGTTTGACGCGAAGCCCGCTCGCCGAGTAGCTCGCCTCGATCCGGGGATCGGCCAGCGCGCCGGTGACGCGGACCTTGGCCTGCAACGTGCCTTCGAGGTTGCTGCCGGGCGCGAAGGTGTCGACGACGGAGAGCGGCAGGCCGGCAAGATCGAGCGCCAGATCGCTCGCGGCCCGATCGACCGTGCCGCTGATGCCGAGCCGCCCGCCGCCCAGCCTGAGCGAGGCCGCCTCGATCTTCACCGTCGAGCCCACGACATGGACGCGCGCGGGCGTGTTGAGCGCGACGGGAATGTTCTGGAAGCGTGCGTCGAGCTTCTGCAGCGCGACCTCGATCTCGTCCGGCGTCGGCTCGACCCTGGCCGCCAAAGTGGCATCGGTCGCGGCGCCGGCCACCTTCACGCCGACATCGAAGGCGCTGCGGTCGCCCTTCAGCGTGACACTGGCGGTGCCGAGATCGCCCACGCCGCCCAGCCGCTCGGCCTTGAGCGCGGCATCGACCGTTGCCTGCCCGAAGGGATCGTCGACAGTGGCGTCGAGCTGGAGATTGCCGATGCTCGTCGTGCCGCCCTTCACCTTGTCGCCGCGCAGCGCCACCGTGACCTTGCGGCCGTCCGCGGTACCGGCATCGAGCTTGAGCGCGCCGCCAAGGTCGGCGCCGACCAGCGGCTTCAGGTCCTCGAGATGCGCCATCTCGACATGCACGCTGCCGGTCGCGACGCCGGGCCTGAGCGCGAAATCCTTCACGTCGACCGAGGCGCTGGCCCAGCTTGCCTGCAGCGACGGCACGGCGATGCCGCCATCGGCCGCGCGCGCGAAGCGGCCGCCCAAGGCGAGCGTCTGGCCGGCAAGATCGCCTCCGGCCTTCACCGTGCCCGTCAGCGCCGGGCCGTCGAGCGCGACATGCGCGCGGGCGGTGAGCGCGCCGGTCATGTCCTGCCGCACGAGGCCGATGTTGGGCAGGTCGAGGAGGAGATCGAGCACGCCGTCACGCGCCTTGCCGCTGCCCGAGAGCGTCAGGGTCATGCCCTCGGTGCCGACCCTGGCCTCGTCCAGCCGCCAGCTCTGGTCCTGCTTCAGCCCCGCCGCGCCGCCCAGCGTCACCGGCTTGCGTTCGAGGCCGGGCGGCAGGCCGGGCACGGTGAGATCGTCGAGCGTACCCTGCCACTTCACCGAGGCCTCGCCGGGCTTGGCCGCGAGATCGAGATCGAGATGGGCGCGGCCGGTGACCGGCGTGCCGGCCATGGCGGACAGCGGCGCGAAGTCCTTGAGGTCGAGCGCGACCTTCGCTTCGCCGGCGCGGCCATCGGGCGTGAAGGCGCCGGTGAGCTTGAGCGCGACCAGCGGCGACGACGTCTCGAAGGACTGCACGACAAGGCGGCCGCTCTTCTCCAGCGCCACTGCCGCCGAGAGATCGACATGCGCCGGCGGCGGCGCCTTGTCGCCCAATCGAGTGTCGGCAACGTCGTCCGCGCCGCCCTGCACCGCGATGCGGCCCTCGGGCTTCTGCCGCAGGCCCGACAATTCCGTCCTGGCGTCGAGCTTGAGCGTCTTCCAGGTCACGCCGCCCGTGAGATCGGGCAGCGCGCCGGTTTCGAGCACCGTCGTGGCCGAGAGCTTGTCGGCGTTGCTGTCGTAGCGCGCCGTCGCGTCGAGCTTCGCGGGGCCGACGGCCAGCGCCAGCGAGCGCACGGTGAGCACGCCCGCATCGTCAAGGCTGGCGTCGCTCTTCAGGGTCGCGGGCTGCTTCAACAGCCGCGCGATCGGACTGTCGGGCAGGCCGGGCGCGACAGCGGACACGTCCATGGTGATCGCCGTCGCCTGCTCGCGATGCCAGCGCGCCTTGCCGGTCGCGCTCAGGGCGTCGCCCGCCGCCACGGTGAGCTCGGCATGGCCGTCGGCGCGGTCGCCCTTGGCTGAAAGCTTCATCGACACGCGGTCGAGATCGGGCCGGCCGATCAGGGCCGCGATCACGCCGCCCGTGCTGCTCTCCTCGGCCGCGATCGTGCCGTCGACGCTGAAGCGGTCGAGGTCGAAGCCCAGATCGGCCGAGAGCTTGTCGGCCGGCCCGTCGGTGCGGACCATGTCGAGCTTCAGCCGGCTCTGCGCGCGATCGGCCAGCAGCGCCGAGCCCGCGAGCTGCCAATGCGAATCGACACCGCCAAGAGGCGCGCCGAGATGCAGGTCGTCGACCGCCAACGCACCGAGATCGACGCCCACCGGCAGGCTGAAGCCGCCGCCGGACGATTTGCCCGGCGTGGTCGGCGGCAGCGGCGGGCGCAGCACCTCGATCCTGTGCGCGGTCACGGCATCGACCTGCACGCGGCCGGTGAACAGGGAGAGGAACGACCAGCGCAGGTTGGCGTCGTCGAGCGACGCCCAGGGCCCCTGCCTGTCCTTCAGCACCACGCGCGTCACGTAGACATTCGTCGGCAGGAAGCCGTCCAGCCCCGAGACCTCGATCGTGTCGGAGGAGATCAGGCCGGCCAGCATGCGTTTGCCGACGCCCGTCTGCACGACGCCGAAGGCGAGCGCGAGCAGGACCACGAGGCCCGCCATCGTCCAGCCCAGTATTCGGCCGAGGAGCTTGAGCGGTCTCATCAGAAGGCCTGCCCGATGGAGACGTAGATGCCGAAGGCAGGATCGCCGGCCCGCTTGTTGAGCGGGAAGCCGACGTCCAGGCGCGCCGGTCCGAAGCTCGTATAGTAGCGCGCGCCGACGCCGGCGCCCACCCGGGGATCCATCTGGCCGAGATTGGGCAGCGTGTCGCTGTAGGCGCTGCCGGCGTCGACGAAGGCCACGGCGCCGAACGACTTGCCGATGCGCTGGCGGAACTCGACGCTGCTCTCGATCAGGCTGGCGCCGCCGACCGGATTGTTGAAGGCATCGCGCGGCCCCGCGCTCTGGTAGTTGAAGCCGCGCACCGAGCCGCCGCCGCCGGCATAGAACAGCTTGTCGGGCGGGATCGAGACGTTGGTGCCGCCGGGAATACTGCCGAAGGCGGCGCGGAAGGCCATGACACTGCGCCCGTCGCCGCTCACGTCGAGATAGGTCGTGCCGATCAGCTTCAGGATGGCGAAGAGGTCGTTGTCATGGTTGAGGTCGGCATAGGGCGTGAGCGTCGCGACCAGCTTCCAGCCCTTGGTCGCATCGGTGTCGCTGTCGGCGTAGTTGAGCGTGGCCGAGAGCGGCAGGCCGAACAGCTTGTAATAGGCGGTCGAGCCGAAGGCCGAGATCTGCGAGGCCTCGGCGCTGATGCCGTAGGACACGCGCAGATGCTTCGACAATAGCTGGCGGAAGCCGGTGCCGAAGATCGCGGCGTTGCGCGTATAGGCCGGGAACACCTCGCGCAGCGCCTGGCCATTGGCCACCAGGTCCTGGTTCGCCATCCACCAGTCGGGCTTGAGGAAATCGGCCTTCAGCGCGTAGCCGAGATCGTCGGGGATCGAGCCCTGGCCGATATGGTTGACCTCGCCGGTGATGCGCAGGCTCTCGGCCTCGCCGAAGAGATTGCGGTGCAGCCACGAGGCGTTGACGCCCGCGCCCAGCAGCGTCTCGTAGCTGACGCCGTAGCTTATGGTGCGCGGCAGGCGGTCCTTGACCTCGACGTCGATCGGCAGCTCGCCCTTCTCGTTGAGCTGTGTCGCGGGCTTGAGCCGCACGGCCGAGAACACGCCGAGCGCCGTCAGCTTGTCGCGCAGCTCGTTCACTTTCTCGATCTTGTACGGCTCGCCCTCCTTGAAGGGCACGCGCTTCTGCAGGTAGGCCATGTCGACCTTCTCGCTGCCCGCGAAGCGCACCGGCCCCATGGTCGCGGGCGGGCCGGTCGCGATCGTGAAGGTGACGTGCGCCTCGCGCGTGGCGTGATCGACCAGCACCTCGCGCTTGGCGATCCTGGCCAGCGCATAGCCCTGGTCGCGCACGACATCGAGGATCTGCTTCTCGGTGGCGAGGATGGTCGCCGCATCGGCTGGCTGGCCGGGCTTGAGGTCGAGCTTGCTGCGGTCGAGCGGCGGATACTGCACGATCTCGCGCGGCCCCTCGATCGCGAGATCGACGACCTTGTAGACCGGCCCGGTCGCGACGTTGAACTGGAAGTCGACCTTCTGCGCCTCGGGCATGGCATCGACGGCATCGAGGGCGGCCGCCTCCTCGATCGGCTGGCCGCCGACGGTGGCGATCACGCGGCTGTCGTAATAGCCCTTGGAGCGCAGCGCCGAGACCATGCGCGCGCGGCGCGCCTGCGCGGCCTGCAAGAGCGAGAGGCTGTCGCCCTTCAGGGGCTCGTCGGCGTCGAGATCCTTGGAGAGCTGCTTCAGCTCCTCGGTCATGTCCTTGTCGCCCACGAGGGTGAGCACGATCTCGCCCTGGCGTGCCTCGGCGACGCCGCCCAGGAACGCCACCATCGCCAGAGCCACGATCAGCCGCCGGAGCATGGAGTAAGGGAATAGGCGGGCGATCATGGCGAGAGTATGAAGGCAACAACGTCCGGCGGCGCTATTGGATGCTGAATAGCTGCCGGCCCGGGCAAGGTCCTAAAAGCCGAACGTGTCCTTCCAGCTTCTTGCGCTGCCGAGCGTCGTTGCATGGAAGACCGCACGCGCCACCGCGCGCGCGAGGCAGTCCGCGGCGAGCGTGCCGATCTCGGCCAGGGCCAGCGGATCGGACGCGATCGCGTGGCGGCCGGTGGCGACGGCGAAGACCGTATCACCGTCCTGCGGCGTGTGCACGGGCCGGATCGAGCGCGCGAGTCCGTCCTGCGCCATGATCGCGAGCCGCTCGGCATCGGCCTTGTCGAGCCGCGCGTTGGTCGCCACGACGGCAATGGTCGTGTTGGCGCGCGGGTCGCTCCGCACCACGTCATGTGTCAGGTCGGCGCGATTGTGCGAGACGGAGAGTTCGAGCCCGTGCTTGGGCGGCGGCAATCCGCCGAACTCGCCGTCCTGCTCCAGCGCCCATGCCCAGAAGTTCGGCATCGACCCCATGGTCGTGTAGCCGCGCGCGTTCACCGCCACGAGCGCACCGACCTGCAGTCCGCTCGCCGGATCGACCGCCGACGCGCTGCCCAGCCCGCCCTTGAGATCGCCCGCCTTGGCGCCGAGGCCCGCACCGCTATTGCCCAGCGCGAAGTCGGCCGAAGCCGCACCTGTCGCCCGATAGGCAAGCTCGCGATAGGGCGGCCAGTCCCAGTTCTTGTCGCCGCCGTTCAACAGATCGAACAGGATCGCCGACGGCACGATCGGCACCACGACATCGCCAACGGCGAGCCCGCGCCCGCGCTCGCGCAGCCACTTCATCACGCCATCGGCCGAGGAGAGCCCGTAGGCCGAGCCGCCGCTGAGACAGATCGCATCGATGCGATCGACGCGATTGGCGGGATTGAGCAGCTCGACATCCCGCGTCCCCGGCGCCCCGCCGCGCACATCGACCGACGCCACGCACGGCGGATCGCACAGCACGACCGACACACCCGAGCGCAGGCGGTCGTCCTCCGCGTTGCCGACGAGGATGCCGTCGACATCGGTGATCAGATTGCGCGGGCCGGGCTTCAGCATTGGCTTCAGGTCGACGGCGCCGCCAACGCGGCAAGAAGCCGGTCCTGGATGCCGGAATCCTCGGTCGGCGACTCGCGGTAGCGCACGATCTCCGAGGCCAAGCTCGCGATCTCCGGCAGAACGTCGACGCCCTCCCTGACGACGACCGCGGCCTTGACGTGTCCTAGGGCCGCGAGGAACCGAGCATCCCGGACGGATTCCGGCGGATGCTCTCCGGGGAACAGCACGGCGCATTTGGCGTCCGCGAGCTGCTTGATCGCGACGGCCTCCCACAGCTCGCTCTTGCAAAGCACGAACAGCACGGAGCCCAATCCGAATCTGAACTCTGATTGCCACTTTTGCGCGCTCTTCAGCGTCTCGAGGATGTCGCTCTCCTCCGTGATCGTGACGGCTTTCTGAAGCATGCTCGGGATGACGACAAACATCCACGCCCCGAGCATCGAGGCGAAAAGCACCAGCCCGATCGCCCTTTGCGGCCAATGAGCGAGAGAGGGAAAGGGGACACGGCCGGACAGGACTTCGCCGCTGAAGATGAACAGGGCCAGCAGCACGAGAAACGCGACGACTTTCAGGGCCGTTGCGGCCGTCGCTTTCCTTGGCGGATGGCCAGGCTGGCAGACCACCGTGACGCGAAGCTGGTTGCTCCTCCAAAGGAACGTCCAGAGCGGCCTCAGTTCATCAGGATTGGAAGGCAGCAGGCAAAGGATGGATGTTTCGGCCCGTCGATCGGAGCGAGACGGCGGGAAGGCGTTGCCGTACACCAAGCCGCCCAACAGCAGGGCGACGAGGCCGACGCGCAAGAATATCTCGTAGCCCTGGAGCGGTTCCGGCTCGACGATCGTCAGGGCGGCCGCCCAGATGCCGAGAATTGCGGCGGCGTAGATGATCAGGGCGGCCGGGTAGAAGAGCGCCCAGCGCGCGGTCCGCGTTCCGCACCACTGGCCAAACCGTCGAGGCGGATCGAGCCACGGCAGCACGGCGACAAGCGCCACCGTGGCGAGCACATCAACCGCAATGTAGGGGACCGCGAAGGCGCGCGGTCGATCGAAGAGCATATCGAACCCGTTCGAGCCGAAAAACAGCACCAAACCACCGATCAGGATGCGCGGCAGGTTGGGCCACGCCGATGAAAGGCCCACAATCGCCGCGGCAGCGATGGAGACGACGACTTCGTACCAGCGATGAGGTTCGACGCCCGCATCGCTCGGCAGCACCAATACGCCGAGGCTGAACAGGAAAGTCACGAGCCCCAAGACGACCGCGCGCTCAATCGATGCCATCGATCCCCCAACCCTTTCGATGGGGTTACTTAAATTCGACGGCCAGAACAAGCGCAAGTCGCGAATGGTTGGTCAGTCGAGCTGCAAGGTCAGCGCCTTGAGATACGCCGTCTCGGGCAGGCCGGGATGTACCGGGTGGTCGAGCGCGGCGCCGGAGCTTTTCAGGATACGGCCGTTGCGCTCGGCGTCGCGCAGGCCGCGGCGGACCTGGTCGGCGAAGGTCGGCACGTCGACGAGGTGCGAGCAGGAGGCGACGAAGAAGAAGCCGCCACGCGCAACCAGGGGAGCCGCGAGCCGGACCAGCTTGCGATAGCCCTGGGCGCCGGTCTTGAGATCCTTGCGGCTCTTCACGAAGGCCGGCGGATCGACGATCACCACGTCGAACTTGCGCGCATGCGTGCCGCCGAGCTTCTCCAGCGCGTCGAAGGCTTCGCTCTTGTCGAAGGCGACGGTCTTCTCGACGCCGTTCAGCTTGGCCGCCTGCTTGGCGGCATCGAGCGCCGCCGCCGAGCGGTCGATGCAGGTGACGGACTTGGCACCCTCCTTCGCGGCCAGCACGCCGAAGCCGCCGGAGTAGCTGTAGACATCGAGCACGTTCGCATCCTTGGCCAGGCCCGCCATGAAGCGGCGGTTGTCGCGCTGGTCGTAGAACCAGCCGGTCTTCTGGCCTTCGGAGAGATCGGCGACGAACTTGGCGCCGTTCTCGATCAATTCGATCTCGCCGCCATTGCCCTTGGCGACGGTGACCTCGCGCTTCAGCCCTTCGAGCTCGCGCACGGGCGAATCGTTCTTGAGCACGATGGTGGTGGGCGACAGCTCGGCCTCGAGCGCCTCCAGCAGCACGGGCGTCAGCTCTTCCATGCCGGCGCTGTTGACCTGGACCACCAGCGCGTCGCCGAAGCGGTCGACGATCAGGCCGGGCAGGCCGTCGGCCTCGGCGTGGATCAGGCGATAGAAGGGCACGCCGATCAGCCGGTCGCGCAGCGCCGCAGCCTGGGCGAGGCGGCGGCCGAGGAACAGGGCATCGACATTGGCCTCGGGATTCGAGGTCAACAGGCGAGCGGCAATAAGCGAATGCGGATTGAACGTGACCAGCCCCAGCGCCTCGCCGCCCGGTGCGCGCAGAATGGCGAGCGAGCCCGGCGGGATGGCCTTGGTCTCGGCGTCCATCAGGATCTCGTTGGAGAAGGCCCAGGGATGGCCCGCCCGCACGCGCCGGTCCTCGCCGGAACGCAGCAGCACACTGGGCAGTTTCTTGGCCAAAAAAGTCTCCTCCTGGGATGTCCCGAGCGTTATCTAGCCTGAAGCACAGGAGACGTCATGGCCAAGAACACGATCTGCCTCTGGTACGAAAAGGACGCCGAGGCCGCAGCCCGCTTCTATGCCGAAACCTTTCCCGACAGCAAGGTGGGCACGATCAGCCGCGCACCCGGCGATTATCCAGGCGGCAAGGAAGGCAATGTGATCACGGTCGAATTCACCGTGTTCGGCACGCCCTGCATGGGCCTGAACGGCGGGCCGCAATTCAAGCACTCGGAAGCTTTCTCCTTCATGATCGAGACCGCGGACCAAGCCGAGACCGACAAATACTGGGACGCCATCGTGGGCAATGGCGGCCAGGAGAACCCGTGCGGCTGGTGCAAGGACCGCTGGGGCATCTCCTGGCAGATCACGCCCAGGCTCATGATGGAATCGCTCCGTGCCGGCGGCGAGGCAGGCCGCCGCGTCTTCCAGGCGATGATGCCCATGAAGAAGATCGACATCGCGAAGATCGAAGCGGCACGAAAAGGCTGATCACGGGACCGCGGGCCTCCAGGCCCGCTCATGATCATGATGCGGGCCTGGAGGCCCGCGGTCCCGGTAATCGCCCTTCGCCACGCCGTCGCGCCGTGGATCGGCGGCGCCGGACCAGCCGTCGGCTTCGCGGCGGATGGCGGTGAGGCCGCCTTCGTGGATACGGATCGTGATCTGGTGGCCCATGGCGCGCAACGCATCGGCCTGGGCGCGCAGCTCGGGCTTGTCCTCGAGCTCGGTGACGCCGTTCATGTTGAGGATGCGCGGCAGGCCGAGCGCGGCCTGCGGGCTCAGGTTCCAGTCGAGCATGCCGATCAGCGCCTGCAAGGTGTCGCCGATGATGCGCGCGCCGCCGGCGGAGCCGACCGCGACGACGAGATCGCCCTCCTTGTTCAGCACGAAGGTGGGCGACATCGACGAGCGCGGGCGCTTGCCGGGCTCGACCCGGTTGGCGACGGGCTTGCCGTCGCGCTCGGGGCGCGGCGCGAAGTCCGTCAGCTCGTTGTTCAGGATGAAGCCCTTCACCATCATCTCCGCGCCGAACGGCGCCTCGATGGTGGTGGTGAAGCTGACGGCATTGCCCGCGCGGTCGACGATGGTGATGTGGCTGGTGCCGTGCTCGATATAGCCCGCCTCCACCGCGCCGCCGCTCATCGCCTTTTCGGGCGAGATGAGCTTGCGGCGCTCGGCGAGAAAAGCCGGCGCGAGCATCTTGTCGACCGGCACCTTCACGTAAGCCGGATCGCCGACATATTCGTTGCGGTCGGCGAAGGCGAGACGACTGGCCTCGGCGATCAGGTGCAGGGAGCGGAGATCGTTCGGCCGGTCCTGGTAGAGCTTGAACGGTTCCAGCAGGCCCAGCGCCTCCAGGATCGCGATGCCGCCCGAGGAAGGCGGGCCCATGCCGCAGATCGTCCAGATGCGATAGGGCCCGCACACCGGCTCGCGCTTCAGGACCTGGTAATGCGCGAGATCGTCGAGCGACAAGGTGCCCGGCCGCGCGTGACCGCGAACGCGCGCCACGATCTCCTCGGCGATGCCGCCGGTGAGCAGCGCCTTCGAGCCCTCGGTCGCGAGGCGCTGCATGGTGTCGGCCAGCGCCGGATTCACCACGACGTCGCCGACCTTCTTGGGCGCACCGTTGTCGTAGAACAACGACGCCGCCTCCGGCTCCTGCCCGAAGCGGCGGATGGTGTTCAGCCAGGCGGCGAGTCGCGGCGAGACGGGATAGCCCGCGCGCGCTTGCGCGATCACGGGCTGGAACAGCTCGGCCCACGGCCGCACGCCATGCTCCTTGTGCGCGAGCTCCAGCAGCGCCATGGCGCCCGGCACGCCGACGGAAAGACCCGAGGCCACGGCCTGCAGGAAGGGCAGCGGCTTGCCGTCGGCCATGAACATCGTGGGCGTGGCGCCCGCGGGCGCCGATTCGCGGCCGTCATAGGCGGTGATCTTCTTCGTCGCGGCATCGTAGAAGAGCAGGAAGCCGCCGCCGCCCACGCCCGAGGCCTGCGGCTCGACGAGACCCAGCATCATCTGCACGGCGACGGCGGCATCCATCGCGTTGCCGCCCGCTTCCAGCACCTTCAGGCCGGCGTCGACCGCGAGCGGATGCGCCGCCGCCACCATCTGCCGCGGCTCGGCGGAAAGCGGTCCCGCCAGCAGCCAGAGGCAAAAGGCGAGCAGGCCGCGCAGCTTCATGCCTTGCGGGCGACGATGAACAGGCGGCGGAAGGGGAAGAGCGTGACGCCGTCGGGCCGCGTCGGATAGGCCTCGCGCAGCATGGCGCAGTAGGTCTCGAAGAACTCCGAGCGCTGCGGCTCGTCCAGCAGGTCGAGATAGGGGCGCAGGCCGGTGCTCGCCGTGTAGTGCGCGACCGGGTCCTTGCCGGTCAGCACCTGCTGGAAGATCGTCTCCCACACGTCGAGCTCGGCGGTGAGCGGCTTCAGCGCATCGAAGTAGCGCGCGGGCTCCCACACCGAGCGGATGGTCCGCACCTTCAGGAGCTTGTCCTTCCACGGCCCCGCCTCCAGCGCCTTGTGCATCAGCGCGTGGCTTGGCGCCTCGTGGTTGCGCGGCATCTGGATGGCGAGCTGGCCGCCCGACGGCAGCGACTTCAGCAGCCCTGGAAAATAGTCGATGTGATTGTCGACCCACTGATAGGCCGCGTTGCTGTAGAGGATCGAGGGCGGCAGGCCGGGCGTGAACTTCGTGAGGTCGCCCAGCACGAAGCTCACGCGGGCCTCGAGCGTCTGCTCGCGCGCCTTGGCCAGCATGCTCTCCGAGGAATCGACGCCGATCACGGCGATCTTCCGGAAGCGGTCGGCCAGCATGCGCGTGATGTTGCCCGCGCCGCAGCCGAGATCGTAGATCGCATGCCCCGCCCGCTCGCCCAGCTCCGGATCGAGGCGGTTCATGAGATCGATCGCCGGCCGCTGCCGCGCATCGGCGAACTTCAGGTACAGGTTGGCATTCCACTCGGCCATCACGTCTCCTCGAACGATTACGGCGCGTCAGGACGAGGACGCGTCAGTACATGTGCTGGCCGCCGTTGATCGAGATCGTCGAGCCGGTGATGAAGCCGGCATCGTCGGCCACGAGGAACAGCACGCCGCGCGCGATCTCGTCGGCCTTGCCGAGCCGCCCGACCGGGATCTTGGCCACGATCTTCTCCAGCACGTTGGCCGGCACCGCCGAGACCATGTCGGTGTCGGTGTAGCCGGGCGCAATGGCGTTCACGGTGATGCCCTTGGCCGCGCCCTCCTGCGCCAGCGCCTTGGTGAAGCCGTGGATGCCCGACTTGGCCGCGGCGTAGTTCACCTGGCCGTACTGGCCGCCCTGGCCGTTGATCGAGCCGATGTTGACGATGCGGCCGAAGCCGCGCGTGTTCATGCCGTCCCAGACGGCTTTGCTCACGTTGAAGCAGGAGCCGAGGTTGGTGTCGATCACGGCGTCCCACATCTTGCGATCGAGGCGGCGCATGGTGGAATCGCGCGTGATGCCCGCGTTGTTGACCACGATCTCGACGGGGCCGAGTTCCTTCTCGATCTTGTCGACGGCCGCCTTCACCGCCTCGTAGTCGCCGACATCGAATTTGTAGACGGGGATGCCCGTCTCTTCCTTGAAGCTCTGCGCGGCGACGTCGTTGCCGGCATAGTTGGCGGCGACGGAATAGCCGCGCAGCTTCAGCATGCGCGAGATGGCGGCGCCGATACCGCGCGTTCCGCCCGTGACCAATGCGACCCGTCCAGCCATTTTCGATCCTCCCTAGTCCTTGGGAACCCACTCTAGTGCGGATTCCCAGGGACGGGGAGAGATCAATCCATGACCATTTCCGGCTGGACGGCGAGGCCGACGGCCCGCGACATCCAGATGACGGCGGCCTGCACCGCGAAGCCCGCGACCGCGAGATAGAGGCAGGTCTCCGCACCCCAGATCCCGCCCACCAGGGCGCCCAGCCCGGCGCCGAGCGGCCGCGCGCCATAGGCCATGATGTTGATGGCCGAGACGCGGCCCAGCAGCCGCGGCGGCGTCACCGACTGGCGCAAGGTGGTCGTGCTGATCACCCAGAGGATCGGGCCCGCGCCCAGCAGGAAGAAGCTGAGGCCCGCCAGCACGGGCGACGGCACGACCGTGGTCAGCGCCATCACGCCCGCCGCCGCGAGGCCCGCCACGGGACCGAGCCCGATCACCGTGCCGAACGACAGGAGCCCGAGCACGCGCGTGGCCGACAGCGCGCCCACGAACATGCCGACGCCATACATGCCGAGCACGATGCCGATGCCCTCGGCATCGAGGCCAAGGCGATGCACGGCATAGGGCGCGAACACGGCCGCGATCAGGAACCAGGCGGTGTTGAAGACGAACTGCGTCACGAACACCGGCCGCAGCAGGTCGTGATTGAAGACGAACGCCGCGCCCTCGCGGATCTCCTGCAGCGGGTGGCGCTTGGGCTTCGGCGCCCGCGCGGGCTCCGCGATGCGCGAGAGCAGCAGGACGGCGACCAGCGAACCCGCCGCCGCCACGCCGAACGCCGGTGCGGCACCCATCCAGCCGACCAGCGCGCCGCCCACCGCGGGACCGGCGGCGAAGGCGACGGTGCGCGCGAGCTCGATGCGGGCATTGGCGGCCGGCAACTGCTCGGGCTTCACCAGCGACGGCACGAGCGCGGGGGCCGCGACGCTGTAGACCACGGTGCCGCACACCGCGATGAAGCCGAGCGTCGCGAGCAGGGTCATGTTGAGGAGCCCGAACGCGATCACGGCCAGGATGCCGAGCAGCGCCACGGCCCTGAGCGCCTCCGCCCCCGCCATCAGCCAGCGCCGCGACAGCCGATCGGCCAGCAGCCCGGCCGGGATGGCGAACAGCACGAACGGCAGGGTCAGCGCCGTCTGCAACGCGCCGGTCGCGCCTTCGCCTGCGCCCAACAGCAGCACGGCGACGATGGGCGCCGCGGCGAGCGCGATCTGCTCGGCCGATTGGGCGGCGAGGTTCGACCAGGCGAGACGATTGAAGGTCGAGGGAAGAGTCATCGGAAGCTCCTGCGGTTCGTTGGATCGAACCTAGGGAGCGTGCGCTGCCCTCTCTATCCGAGAGCCGCCACGTATTCGCTCATTGGACCGCGGGCCTCCAGGCCCGCTCATGAGCGCGCGGCAAATGGCGAGCCAACCGACGGTGCCAGCAAGGCGGAGAGCGTCGACATGTCGTTCAGCGTTTCGATGCCGAGCACCGCGTCCTGGATGGCCGACTGCCGCTGCGGCGTGACGATCCCATCCGTGAGCGTGCGGTATTTCTGGACAACCTCTTGATTGGTGAGCGGGTTGCGCACGGTGCGCGGGCCTTGCACGAACTCCTCGATCCTCGCGCCATCCTTGAGCCGCACCGTGAGGCGCGTCGCCCGTCCCTGCTTGTCGAGCTCGGGATCGTGGTGCGCCTCGATCCGGGGGATGAGCGCCCAGACATCGTCGCGGTCGATGCGCCCGGGCGCGAACTGCTGGACCATGGCGGCGCCGTCGAGGATGGCGACGGCCACCGCGTAGCCCACGTTCATTTGCGCCGCGATCGGCGTCAGCGGCCGCTCCAGCTTCCACCAGCCATGATGATAGGCCGCGTGGCTCATATCGATGTCGATGCGATCGATCTCGCCGCCCTCGAGGGGCCGCCGCTTCAGCACATTGAAGATCGCGTCCAACGGCGCATGCAGCGCGCCCATCGCGGCATAGGGCTTGATGGCGATGCGCACCGTCTCCCACGTCTCGCCGAGCCCGCCCGCGATCTTCGACGCATCGGGCGCATGGCCCTCGCCGAAGACCGACAGGAAGCCGCCATACTCGCGCTCGAACACACGCTTGATGCCGGTGTAGCCGGCCTCGGCCAGCAGGGCCGCGTACAGCCCGTTGCGCGCCGAGAAGCCGTGATGCATGCGCTTGCACATGGCCTCGAACTGCGCCGCCATCAGGCCGGCCGATTGCGTGCCGGCGAGGCCCAGCGCGTCCTCGAAGCGGGCGGCATCGAGCCCGAGCAACAGGCCGGCCGCCGCCGCACTCGCATGGGTGCCGAAGACCGAGCCCGAATGCCAGCCGCGCGACAGCATCTCAGCGCCGTGCAGCGCCATGCCGACCCGCGGGCCGACCTCGAAGCCCGCGATGGCCGCCTCCAGGAACTTCGCGCCGCCGACAGGACCGCGCTCCTCCGCGCAGGCGAGCAGCGAGGGAAAGACAACGGAAGCGCTGTGCAGCGGCCCGCCGGGATGGAAGTCGTCGAGCTCGAAGCCCTGGATGAACGTGCCGTTCAGCAGGCAGGCCACGGGCGCGCTGGCCGTCCGGTCCCAGCCGACGATCGTGCGCTCGCCCTTGCCTTCGAAGCGGAGGATCGCGTCGACGGCCGTCTTCGACCAGGGCAGGTGCGCGCCCACGAGCGCGCAGGCGATGCCGTCCAGCAGCAGGTGCTTGGCGCGCTCGCGCACCGCTTCAGGCGCCGAGTCGAGCCGGAAGCCCTGCAGCCACAGGGCCAGTCGTCCCGTGGGACCTGATGGATCGGTGGGTCCGGCCATGAGTTCCTCCCTTCCTTTTCCTCCCCCCGTCCCGCGGAGGACCCGAATTGCGGGCTCCCGGCGGATAGAAGCCGCCCGCCGCGGCACCTATCTCCCGGCCATGGCAAGATCCTACTACAGCATGGTCGTCGATCGGCCGGCCGAAGCGGTGTGGCAGATCATCCGTCCGTTCGACCATTACGCCTGGGCGGGCGTGCCGGGCGAGACCACGATCCAGGACGGCAAACGCTCCGACCAGGTCTCGGCGGTGCGGATCGTCGATACCGGCGGCGGCCGCATCCTCCGCCAGAAGCTGCTGGCGCATTCCGACCTCGAGCGCTCCTACACCTACGCCTTCGACGGCCCCGCGCCCTTCCCGGTGTGGAACTACGTCGCGACGATCCGCGTCGCGCCGGTGGGCGACGGCGCGGCCCAGGCCTTCGTCGAATGGTGGGCGACCTTCGACTGCGCGCCGGACGAGCTCGCCCGCCGGACGCACCACTTCGCGAAGGAAGGCTTCGCGAAATGGCTCGCGGCGCTGAAGACGTTCGCTGAAATCCCGTCCTCCCCCGTCTGACGGGGGAGGCTACGGCGAGGCTGCGTTCTTGCCTTTTCTGCACTGTGCGGGCTCTCGCGCATATGAATGCGCTGCCGCCCGCCGGCGCGTGTGAACGCGCCTATGCCCTCTCCACGCACATGGCGATGCCCATGCCGCCGCCGATGCAGAGGGTGGCGAGGCCCTTCTTGGCGTCGCGCTTCTGCATCTCGTAGAGGAGCGTCGTCAGCACGCGCGCGCCCGAGGCGCCGATCGGGTGACCCAGCGCGATCGCGCCGCCGTTGACGTTGAGCTTGGCGGGATCGAGGCCCAGCTCCTTGCCGACGGCGACGGCCTGGGCTGCAAAGGCTTCGTTCGCCTCGACGAGGTCGAGGTCCTTCACCGTCCAGCCGGCCTTCTTCAAGGCGGCCTGCGAGGCGGTGACGGGGCCGATGCCCATGATCGAGGGATCGACGCCGGTGGTCGCCCACGACACGATCTTGGCCAACGGCGTGACGCCGCGCTTCTTGGCCTCATCGGCGCTCATGAGAACAAGGGCGGCGGCGCCGTCGTTGATGCCCGAGGCGTTGCCCGCGGTGACCGATCCGCCTTCCTTGGTGAAGGCCGGCCGCAGCTTGGCCAGCGTCTCGACGGTGGTGCCGTGGCGCGGGAACTCGTCGGTGTCGACGACCACGTCGCCCTTGCGGGTCTTGATGGTGACGGGGACGATCTCGTCCTTGAAGCGACCGCTCTTCTGCGCCGCCTCGGCCTTGTTCTGCGAGGAGGCCGCGAACGCATCCTGCTCGGCGCGCGTGATCTGGTACTTCTGCGCCACGTTCTCGGCGGTGTTGCCCATGTGATAGCCGTGGAAGGCGTCCCACAGGCCGTCCTTCAGCATGGTGTCGACCATCTTGAGCTCGCCCATCTTGGTGCCGTCGCGCAGGTGCGCGGCGTGCGGCGCCTGGCTCATGCTCTCCTGGCCGCCGACCACCATGATCGAGGCGTCGCCGTTGCGGATCGCCTGCCAGCCGAAAGCGACGGCACGCAGGCCCGAGCCGCAGAGCTGGTTGATGCCCAGCGCCGTCTTCTCGACGGGGATGCCGGCATTGACCGCGGCCTGGCGCGCCGGGTTCTGGCCCTGACCCGCGTTCAGGATCTGGCCCATGATGACTTCGTCGACTTCCTCGGGCTTCACGTGCGCCCGCTCGAGCGCGCCCTTGATGGCGACCTTGCCGAGGTCATGCGCCGGCACCGCGCCGAATGCGCCGTTGAACGAGCCGACAGGCGTGCGCGCCGCGCTCGCGATCACAATCTCAGTGGCCATGACAATCCTCCTGGCAGCCGCCCAGAACCCAAGGTGGGGATGTTATAGAGCCGCCGCCAGCGCCCGCAAGGCGGCCCCGGAAGCCTTTATGTAGGGCATGGCCGAGGGGTTCTATTGATCATAATCGTGTCCTGAGGCCGCCCGCGCGTAGGGTCGCGCCTTCATAGGCTATTCGGGCTTGATAAGCGCCTCGCGGGCACGGCGGGCGATTTCGTCGGCGTTGAGCCCGTTGCGCTTGGCGGCGAGGCGTTCGAGCGCCTCGTAGCCGTAGCGGCCGGTGTAGAGCCGCAAATATTGGTAGTTGAACTCAGCCGGCGGAATGGCGCCCGCCTCGAGGCGCGCGACGCGATAGGCGACGGCGAGCCGATTGACATTACCGAATGGCGTCGCTGCGGCGAGCGACATCGCCACGCCGATCAATGCGCAGACGACATTGACCTTCGGCAGAAGGTGCAACGCGGGGCCGGAAGTGACCGCGGCCACGACATAACCCGCGACATAGCAGCCGAGAAAGATCGCCGAATTCGTCAGCATGATCATGTAGGCGCGTGCGAGGGCCCGCTCGTACTCTAAGACCAGCGAGAGGACCAAGAGCGCGGTGGCTGCCGCCAGCGCGACGATCAGCGCGAGCTGGAGGTAGCGAAAGAAGGCGGCACGCGGACGCTGCCCGGCACCGTCGGCATGCAGACTGTTGATCAGCAACAGGAAAAGCCAGGCGAAGAGTTCGGCCGTCATTGCATCGTCGAAGTTCCGGCCAGGACGCCAACCTTGCTGCCAGGCGCGCACGGCAAGCCACAGCGAACACAGCAGCGCCGGCGCCGCGAGCCAATTGAGCAGGTGAAGTCCGACGCTGCGCAGACGGCGCGCGTAGTCGGCCTGGTCGGTCAATGCCATTGCGATGAGCGGCACCACCAGTATCGGCGCGATCAAAAGACGATCCAGGAAGGGGCGCTTGCTGCTTGCCAGGTCGAAGTCGACATTGGCCAGCCATCCAAACGCTCCCAGGATGATGAGGATGAGCACCGCGGCCAATAGGGCGAGCGCGAAGCGGACACCGAGCGTCCAGGCGACATCGAAATAGGTTTCATAGCGGGCGATCCATCGGCGATCGGCATCGCCCGCTGCCACGAGGCAATGTCCGACGAAGAGCAAACCGACGAGCTTGAGGGCGAAGAAGAGGTCCTCACCGTCATTGGCCCAGCGATCGCGCGGATTGAGGTCATGCTCGCAAATGGCGGCCAGGACGAAGCCCAGGACGGCGCAGACGATCAACCAGACCTTGAGGGTTCGCAGCCGCAGATGACCGACGGCGAGCAGGGCCTGGAACGGCACGCCAAGGAGAATGGCGACGCATCCCCACTCGAACCAGCCCGCGTCCCTGGACATCGGCAACGGGTGCAGGAAAAAGATCACGCCCAGCAAAACCGCGAGGCCGATGCGGACCGGCATCAAGCGGTGGGCCTCATCCCTCTCGACGTTATTGGTCATTGGTGGACGTGGACGAGACAAGCGAGGCGCTTCACGAGCTCGATTTTCCCACGAGACACGCGAGACGGTAAGCAACCTTCGGTCGCATTGCGACTCACGGATCGTACGGAAACCATTCCTTCAGCGCCTCCTTGGCGCGGCGGGCGATCTCGTCGGCGTTGGGTCCGCCGCGCAGAGTGGCGAGGCGCTTCAGCGCGGCGTAGCCGTAGCCACCCGACATGCCGAGATAGCCGTAGTCGAAGGCATAGGGCGGCGTCGCCCCCGCCTCGAGCGGCGGCACGCGCCAGGCGACGGCCAGCCGGTCGGGATCGGCAAGCGGCGTCAGCATTGCCGTCGCGAGGAGCAAGCCCAGGAGGACCGTGGCGATGTGGAGCAACGGCAGGCCGCGCATCGCCAGCCCCGACCTCGCCGCGCATACGACATAGCCCGCGGCGCAGAAGGCGGCCCACCCCCACCAGCCGGTGAGCGAGATCGTCCGCGCCCCGACAGGACCGCGCCGCCAGGCCGCGGCGAGATCTTCCGCCGCGATCGCCAGCGCCGCGAGCAGAACCAGCACCAGCGCGATCCTGAATACGCGCAAGACCGACGCGAACCGGCCGACCGGATGGCCGGTCGGGCCGGAGAGGCTCGCGATCAGGATCACGATCACGAGCGCGGCCAGAAGATAGGTCTCCGCGTCGCCCGCGACCCAGCGCGGCCGCCAGCCCTGACACAGACTCACCGCGAGCAGCACCAACGACGCCACCAGCAGCGCCGGCGCGGCGAACCAATTCAGCAGGACGAGCAGGAGATCGCGCAGGCGCCGGGCGATGCCCGGAAAGGCAGCGCTCGCCGCCAGAGTCAGCGCGGGCAGCACCGGCGCCAGGATGAGCACGACCATGCCGAGGGACGACAGGCTCGCGACGGCCAGCACGAACAGCAGCAGCACCAGCAAGGCGCGCACGCCCAGCAGCGTCGCGACATCGAAGCAGGTCTCGTATCGGCCGATCCAGCGCCGGTCGACATCGGCCGCCGCGACGAGGCAGTGGCCGAGGCCGAGCAGGCCCGCGAGCGTGAACATCAGGGTCACCTCCCCGAAAATGCGGTTCAGCGGCTTGATGGGATGCGCGCTGTACTGCCAGTGCCAGCCGAGGCCGAAGCACAGGATCGCCGCGACCGCGAGCCAGCCGACGAGCGTGCGCGGCCGCATCTCGCCGAGGCCGATCACGGCCAGGAGCGGCACGACAATCGCTGCGGCGTCGGCACCCGTGTCGGCATAGTCAGCTTGCGGATAGGGCAGCCACTGCACCGCTCCCACGAGCGGCACCAGCGCATAGGGCAGCAACGCGAGGCCGAAGCGCTGCAACATCGAGCGGCGGGCGACCGTCATCGTGATCATGAGCGCGACGCTGGCACGGCGATATGGAAACGGCGTGCAGGCTGCACGATAAATCAATCGAAGATTGATAGAGGCAAAACAGCTTCTCTCCTAGCCTGCCGCTCATGCGTTACTTCCGGCGGTTCCTCATCGGCTTCGGCGTACTGATGGTTGGTACGATCCTGCTGCTCGGGTTGTTCCTCTTTGTCTTGCCCTATCCCTATACTCTCATGCTGTTGCGCCACTTCGATCCGCTCGCCGGCTGCGATATCGAGGTGATCGCCGAGCCCCAGAGGCTCGCCGGAGCTGATTTTGAGATCGCGAGGGTCGACTGCGCGCTGATCGGCAGCAATCCCCTGCCGACCGTGTTCGTCGCGCGACCGGGGCAATCGAGCAAGACGATCGTTTTCCAGTATGGCTACGCTTACAGCTCGGAGGTTCCGTACGTTCCGTATCCCCTGAACATCACGCAGCTCGACCCGCACACGGTCCTGATATCGCCGGGGCAAGTCACCTGGATCGACTTTGCAAAGCAGGAATGGGATGGCATCGAGATCAAGTACGCAATCTCGGGCATCAAACACCCCGGCCCGGACGATCCGCCGAACTTAAAGTGAAGACGGCAACAACGTATTGGTTGTTTTGCGGCTGGTTGATGGTCGCGTTTTGCGTCGCCGCGACCCTGGTCGCCGACAATATTCTCGACGAGGAAACCTATCGTCGGGTTTACGGCGATAGAGTCGCCCTCGAGCGCGCATTCGTCGGGGGCCTCGCCCTCCTCCAAACCGTCGGCATCGTCGCACAGGGGGCCAGCCTGCGGCTGCGGCGCGTTTCGACCCTGGCGCTTGCGACGACGGGAACATCTTTGGTCGCCGTCGGCGCGAACGCTGTGTTCGGCCTGGTCGGCCATTGCTGCGGCTAACCGGCCAAGCGCACGAACCCGTCGCGGCTCCAGCCCTCGCTGCCGACGCCGTTGTGGACGAAGAACAGCCCGTCCGGATCGACCTTCTGCTTGATCGCCCGCAAACGTTCGTAGTTGGCGCCCCAATAGGCCTGCTGGAAATCCTTCTGGAAGTAGCTCGACTCCGAGCAATAGGCGCCGCTGTTCGGCGCGACCTTGGTGAGCTCGCCGATGCAGGCGCGCACGGCGGCCGCCTCGACCTTGGCGAGCGCCAGGTTCGGCGCGTGGCCCGCCACGCCCGGCATCGCGGGCGCGCCCGAGGCCGAGACGATGGCGAGCGCCACGGCATCGACCACGGCGGGGTTCGTCGCCGTGTTGCGCGACGCCGCGATCGCCTCCTTGGGCGCGCCGGCCAGGCCCTTGTTGAAATGGAGCTGGATCGACCATTGCCGCGAGGCGGCGAACATCGCGTCGATCAGCGCCTCGCCGTCGCCCTCGGTCAGCAGCTTCTGCGGCACCCAGGCCGATTCGTAATTGTGCAGGAACCAGCCCGCCTCGCCGACATTGGCCGCCCAGTAGATCGCATCGGCCGGCGCGCCGGGCCGGTCGTCCCAGCGGATCGCCGAGGGCGCGTATTGCCTGAGGAACGCGGCATCCCAGAAGAAATGCGCCGGGCCGGCAAGCGGCGTCAGCGGCCGGATCCACACATAGTCGTCGGGAGAGGCGGCGACCCAGTCGAGGAACGGCTTCCACGTCGCCTGCGCCGCTTGCGGATCGAGGCCCTGGAAGACCATCTCGATGTCGAGCACGTTGTCGCGGCGGAAACGCACGGACTCGCCCCAGTTCGGATTGAACAGCTTCTCGCGATAGAAGCGCAGGAAGGCGGCGATCAGCTTCCTGTAGGCCTCGGGCGTCGAGGCCTCGATGGCGCCGAACGCACCGCCCAGGAAGTTCGGCAGAGGATGCGTCTTGAGCGTGAGCCGCGTCACCACGCCGAAGCTGCCGCCGCCGCCGCCCTTCAGCGCCCAGAAGAGATCGGCGTTCGTGCAGGCATTGGCGATGCGCACCTGGCCGTCGGCGGTGACGATTTCTGCTTCGAGCAGGCTCGCC
>DATJWN010000099.1:0-9826 GCA_035501235.1 Reyranella sp. | reverse complement strand
TGCTTCCACGACAACACGCTCCCCGATGGTGGCCCCAACAGCTGAATGAAAACATATTGGCCGCCTATCACAATGCCCCAGTGTGTTGTTGTTCGTTCGTTTGGAGCCGATTTCTAGCAGTCGCGATCCGCGTCGGTTTTCCCTATAATTCGGCCATGGGTGATCGTTTCGACCGTCTGAACGTCCGCCACCGCAATGTCGAGGCGCTGCTGCGCCGTCCCGGCATCGGGCACAATAATGGGCCGATCTTCGACATGTCGTGGGAGGCCTGGGTGTGGCGCCGCGCCGCCGCCAAGGCCTGGAAGACGCCGGCGCCCGAGATCGCGCGGATGCGCGTGCGCCGCGCCGAGCGGCTGGGCATCACCTACAAGGAGCTGACGGCCGCGCTGATGAACACCGGCTCGAACCTCGGCTCCGCCGTGATGCCGCTGTCGCTCGCTGCCCGCGTTCGCCGCGGCCCCAAGGGAGAGATCATCGTCGAACCGCGCAATTCGATCGCGGCTTTGGTCGGCAAGTTCGGCGGCCGGCTTTTCCTGCTGGGCGACATCGACGCCGTGCCCGCGCTCACCGACGAAGAGCGCGCGGCGTTCCTGTCGATCGTCAACCGCGCCTTCGACGGCAAGGTCGAGGCGGTGGGTTGGGGCCATGACGGCAAGGCGATCCGCGCGATGCTGAAGGGCAACGCCGTGCCGCACCAGGAGGCGTTCCTGGTCGGTGCGGGGATGGGCCATCAGGTGCTCGGGGAGAGCGCAGGCCTTCCCTTCACCAAGGACATCGACAGCTGGTTCTCCTAAGCCGGGCGCCCCATCAGCTGAAGCACGGCGCGATGGAGCGCGGCCAACGGGATCGGCTTGTTGACGAATATGCGGATACCGGCCGCGGCCAGTGAATCGGCGTCGAGGTCGCCGAGGCTTCCCGACATCATGATGATCGGCAGGCGCGCACACCGGTCGTGCAAGGCACTTGCCAGCTCGAGGCCGGTCTTTCCGGGAAGCTGATAGTCGAGCACGACGACACGCGGACGGACTCTTTCCAGAAGTCGCAGCGCCGCCGATCCGCCGGGCACGCTGCGGGCGCTCAGGCCACGGCGCGTCGGTAGGCGACGATCACATCGGACAGGACGATGTCGTCCTCGACGATGAGTACGTCGCATAAGGCCACCAGAGGCGTCTCCTGCCGGTTGACCGCTCTTGTCGGCATTTCCATGACTGCCGTCCTCGATGAAGTCTTCCGTTGCCCGAAGGCTAGCGGCGGGGTGCCGGGCGTGGCTCGGACGAAGCCGCCATCCTTGAACGTTCCTGCTGCTCTATTCGAGCGATTTGCGGAATTGACTCGGCGCGACGCCGGCCTGCTGGCGGAAGCGGCGGGCGAAGTGGCTTTGGTCGGCGAAACCAACCCTCATCGCGACCTCTGCGAGCGGCAGGCTCGATTCTCGCAACAATCGGCGGGCTTCGGCGAGCCGGCGCTCGAGCACGAACCAATAAGGTGTCTTGCCGGAGGATTTCTTGAAGGCCCGCGCAAAGTGGCTGGCGGAAAGGCCCGCGACACCGGCCAGGATTTCGACCGACAAATCGCCGTCGAGATGATTGTCGACATAGCCTCCCACTCGGCGAAGCGTCGCCTGGGTCAGTCCCAGGCGCGGCGCGGTGACGGGCGGCTGGATCCCGGCGTGAAGCGTATCGAAGCGCGGACGGCAATAGAGGTTCTGGGGGTCTCGCATGAACTTGGCCATGAATCCGGGAAGGGGCGGCGTGACGAGGGCGGGACAGCTGTCGCCGGTGGTGGCACAGGTCATGAGACCCACGGCGTCGTCGCTGCCGCCGTGGCTGAAAAGGGAGTCGTTCCGGGAGAACACCGTCCAGAGGCTCGGGCTGCGTTCGGGCGACTGGCCCGAGCGCACGAGCAGCGCGCGGCCGGCGCGATTGGCCGCGACGATGCGCCGGCTGTTGTTGATCGCGAGAAGAACGCCGGTCTCGGAGCTGTCGGGACGGAAGAGGGCGATGATCCATTGCCGATGGAACTTCGAGCGGAACATGCGTTCCTCGATGCGTCGGGCGAAAGCCGTCGTCAGGCCGCCCGTGAGGGCATGCGCGTGGTCGGAGATCGCTGGATCGAAGGTGGAGATGTCGAGCGCGCCGACGAGATTGGACTCTCCATCAACGATCGGTGCTGCCGAGCAGCTGAGGCCGATATGGCGCGCCCGGAAATGCTCGGTGCGATGGACGGTGGTCGGCCGAAGATCGACCAGCGCGGTGCCGATGGCATTGGTGCCCTCCGCGCCTTCCGACCAGATCCGGCCGAGCCAGAGCCCCCAGCGCTTGAACTCCGGCGCATCTTCCCTTGCGCCGCGATGGTCGATCACGGCGCCGTCCTTGTCGGTGAGCAGCACCACGTATCGCGCCGGGCGCACGATCCGGTAGAGGCGATCGATCTCCGGCCGTGCCGCTTCGATGTAGGCGCTCGACTGATCGCGAAGACGCGCGAGCTGCGGGGAGGCGAGGATTCGAACCTCTTTCTCCGACGCAGGATCGAGGCGAGCACTGCTGGCGGAGCGTCTCCAGGACTGCAGGATCTGGTTGTCGGTGGATTTGCCGGCACGCGTGTTCAGCGCCGACGAAATCCGCCGGACGTGTTCGCGTCGTCGGCTTGCCATTGCGGCATCGCCTATGCCGCGCGCGAGGCCGTCGACTCGCGAACAATCCTGCCGCGCCGGTACATTCTCGCTGTTGATTTCAGGCGGGCCGTCTCACCGACGGCGTTCGCACGGCCTGCTATGCAGCCTGAGACTTGCGGAACTCGCTCGGTGAAACGCCGAGCCGCTGCCGGAAATGCCGGGCGAGGTGGCTTTGGTCCGCGAACCCCACGGCGGCAGCGATTTCCGAAAGCGAAAGGGCCGATTCGATCAATAGCCACCGCGCCTTGACCAGCCGCCGTTCGAGCACGAAGGCGTGGGGTGTCATGCCCTCTGCGGTCTTGAAGGCGCGGATGAAATGGCTTTCGGAAAGGCCGGCGACGGCGGCCAGTGTCTTCACGCTGAGATCGCCGTCGAGATGGGCGTCGACATGGTCGCGCACCCGCCGCGCCGCCATGGGCGTCAGGCCGAGATGCCGGTCGGCCGGCGCCGGGCCATGGCCGGCAAGCAGTGCATCGCAGCGCGGCCGCCACATCAGGCTGTCGGCGGCGAGCCCGAACTTGCCCATGTACGTCGGTAGCGGCGGCGTCACGATGGTCGGCATGGCGCCCCCATTGGTGCGGCAGGTCAGCCAACCCGATGTGTCGCCGCTGTTGCGGCGACGGAACAGGACATCGCTGTGCTCGAAAATGTCCCACAATCGAAGGCCGCTGTACGGATCGTGACCCTTCTTCTCGAGCGCTGCGCGAGCCGCGCGATTGACACCAATGATCTGTTGACTGTCGTCGACGGCGAGCAGCATGGCCGTGCCGGGCCTGTCGGCGCGAGCCGTAGCGATCACCCATTGCTTGTGGAAGCGTACGCGAAACAGGCGTTCCTCGATGCCACGGGCCACCGCTTCGATCAGCGGCGCGGTCATGCTGTGTGCGTGCTCGGAAATCGTTGGATCGAAGGAAGAAACGTCGACCACTCCCAATAGCTTGCCTTCGGAATCGTGGATCGGTGCGCCCGAGCAGCTGAGGCTCGTGTGCCGCACGCGAAAATGCTGCTGGCAATGCACGGTCGTCGGCCGGCCGTCGACCAGTGCCGTGCCGATGCCGTTGGTGCCCTCGATCGATTCCGACCAGACGCGGCCCAGCCACAAGCCCCAGCGGCGGAACTGCTCGGCATCCTCTTCTGCGCCGCGATGATCGACGACCACGCCGTCCTCGTCGGTCAGCAGGACGACATACCGCGCGGGCCGCACGATCTGATAGAGGCGGTCGAGCTCGGGCTGCGCCGCCTCGACCAGCAGTCGGGATCGCTCGCGAAGAGCCGAGAGCTCCGGGAAGGGCAGGATATGCAGTTCGTCCATCGAGGCGGGGTCGATGCGGAAGCGATCGACCGAGCGACGCCATGATGATGAAATCGGATCGCCGTTCGAAGCCTTGGGCGGCTCGGCAAGGGCGGTTTCGATCCGCCGAACGTGTTCGGTTGCTATATTCATGATGGTCACTATGGCCGGCTGGCCGTCGAATGTGCGAAACATGCAACGCCAGCCAACCGCCGCACTGCGGCTGCTGCCTCCATATGGGCAGTGAACGGAATTGAACAACCTGCGACAAATAAGCTGCAGTCGCAGTGCTTAATATGACGAATGGACGCCTTGCTCGATGAAAATCACTCCTCCGCTTGAAGGCATTCGCGTCGTCGAGCTCACTCATACGATTCTCGGCCCTTCCTGCGGCATGATCCTGGCGGATCTGGGCGCCGACGTGATCAAGGTCGAGCCGGTCGACGGCGACCGCACGCGCAAGCTCAAGGGCTTCGGGCAGGGCTTCTTCGGCTACTTCAACCGCAACAAAAAGAGCCTCGCGCTCGACGCGGACTCCATCGAAGGCCGAAAGGTGCTGGTGAAGCTCCTTCAGTCGGCCGACGTGCTGATCGAGAATTTCGCGCCGGGCTCAATGGCCAGGCGCGGCCTGGGGCCGGAGCATCTGGAGAAGATCAATCCGCGCCTCGTCTATTGCGCGCTGAAGGGGTTCCTGCCCGGCCCCTACGAGAAGCGGCCGGCGCTCGACGAGGTCGTGCAGATGATGGGCGGGCTCGCCTACATGACCGGGCCGAGCGGCCGGCCGCTGCGCGCCGGCACGTCGGTGGTCGATATCATGGGCGGCATGTTCGGCGCTTTCGGCACCGTGCTCGCGCTCAAGCAGCGCGATCGCACGGGCAAGGGCGGCCTCGTGGAATCGGCGTTGTTCGAATCGGTCGTATTCCTGATGGGCCAGCACCTCGCCATCACGGCGATGAATGGCGAGCCGCCGCCGCCGATGCCCGAGCGCGTCTCATCGTGGGCGGTCTACGAGGTGTTCAACACCTCCGACGGCCAGCAGGTCTTCATCGGCATCACGTCGGACGGCCAGTGGAAGCGCTTCTGCGAGTTCTTCAAGCAGGGCGAGCTCGCGGCCGATCCGCGGCTCGCGACCAACAACCAGCGTATCGAGGCGAGGCCCTGGCTGGTGCCGAAAGTGGCCGAGGTCTTCAAGCGCTACACCAAGGCCGAGCTCGAGCAGATGTGCCTCGACGCCGACATCTCCTTCGCGCCGATCGCGCGGCCGCAGGATCTGTTCGACCATCCGCATCTGCTCGCCAACGGCTCGCTCGCGCCGACCACGTTGCCGGGCGGCGTGAAGACGCGCCTGCCATTGCTGCCGTTCCAGATGTTCGGCTGGCGCCCGCCGCTGGTCAGCGATCCGCCCACCATCGGCCAGCACAATGACGAGGTGCTGGCGGCGATCGGCTACGATCGGGCGGCGATCGACAAGCTCGCCGCGGCGGGAGCGCTGGGGCCCAAGGTCTGATGCCGTGACGCCGCACGCGGCGACGCGCAACTGGATCGTGCCGGCCGTCCTCGCGCTGGTTGCGGGACATGCGGCCTGGTCGGTCATGGCCTACGGCCCGGCGTTCGCGGGCGACTCCGAAATCCATATCGTCTTCGCGCGCAACCTGATCGCCGGTTATCCGCTGCAGTTCAACCCGGGCATCTTCAGCTCGGGCGAGACCTCGCCGCTCTACATGCTGATCGTCGCGGCGATGTCGCTGGCGATGGGCGCCTATGTGGCGATTGGCATGAAGCTCGTGGGGGCGGCGAGCCTCGTCGGCCTCTGCTTCGTCATCGGCCGCGAAGCCGCGCGGCAAGGGGCGTCGCGCGACTGGGCGGCGGCGCTCGGCGTGCTGCCGTTGCTGCTGCCGTCCATGGTCTTCCAGGCCTCGATCGGCATGGAGAACATGCTGTTTGCGTTTCTGGTCGTCGCGGTGCTGCAGGCGTGGCTTGCCGGCCGGTCGCGGATGCTCGTGGCGGCGGTGATCCTTCCGTTGCTCTTCTTCCTGCGGCCCGAAGCCTTGCTGGTCGGCATCGCTCTCGGGGGCGTCGCCCTGCTCGAGCGGGACTGGCGCAGCCTCGGGGCATTGGCCGCCGGGGCGGCGATCGTGCTCGCCGGCGTGGCGCTGCTGACCGCGTGGACGGGGGTTCCCCTGCAGGCGGCGGGCCTTGCGCGTGCGGCATTGGCGCCGCTCGACGGCACGGCGCTCGGCCTGTTCGGCGATCGCCTCTGGCTGAGCTTCAAGTCCGCGCCTTTCCTGCTCTATTGCGTGCCGTTCGCCGTCGTGGCGTGGCTGTATCGTGCATCGCTGGGGCAATGCAGGCACGAGGCGGTCGTGTTCGGTGCGTTGTTCTGCCTGCCGCTGCTGCTCCATCTCCTCGTCGTGTTCCCGTCGACCCACTTCTCGCGCTACTTCGCCTATGGCTATGCCGTTTTCTTCTTCCTGTTCGCCCGCCTGATGGCCCGGGTCGATGCGCGCTGGCCCGTATTGGCGGCGGTGGGGCTGCTCGCGTCGACGCTCGCGCCCTATGAGCAGGTGCTGCGCAACAGCGAACCGCGGTCGAGCGTGTTCCAGGTGGTGGAGGGGCTGCGGCCGGACTTCGTGCGGTCGAGCAGCGATGCGCTCTATCGCAGCCTCGGCCGGCCGCCGCTGCCGGTCGTGATGGCTCTGCAGGAGGTGCAGATCCGCGGATGGCTGGACGAACGTTTCATCGTCTGGCCGCTGGACGGCATCGTCGACCATCGGTTCCGGCACTTTGTCCGCGGCACCTCGATCGATCTCGCCGGCTATCTCCGGGCGCGCAACGTGACCTACGTCTTCGGCAAGCTGCCCGTCGATGCCGGGCCGTGCCTGCGGCCGATGGCGCTTCAGGCCGGGCCTTCGGTGACGCCTGAGGTGGTCTATGCCGTCGTTGGAGGCGAGGGCTGCGAGCGATGACGCGGCGCACGGAGATTTTCGCGCGAACGGCGCTGGTCGCCGTCTCGCTGCTGGCGGCGTTCCTGGTCCTCGAGGTCGCCTGCCGCCTCCATGACCGTCGGTCGCACATGGTGCTGCATTGGGGCAACCTCATCGACGCGGCGAAGGCCGGCGATCCGGTGAGCCACAGCGGTGGCCGCTACGCGCACGATGCGCTGCTGGGCTGGGTGCAGCGTCCGAACTTCGTCTCGGCGGATTACAGCGTCGATGCCTCGGGCCATCGCCGCACCGGGCCGGGCACGGCAACGGGACCGGCCATCCTGGCGGTCGGCGATTCCTTCACTGACGGCGAGGGCGTGGCCGACGGTGAGACCTGGCCATCCTACCTCGAGACCGAGTTCGGCCGGCGCACGATCAACGCGGGCGTCGCGGGCTACGGCTTCGATCAGATGCTGCTGCGGGCCGAGCGCGAGGCGGGGACGGCGCGCCCTGCGCTCGTCATCGTCTCCTTCATCGCCCACGATCTCAGCCGTCTCGAGTTCAGCCGGCTGTGGTTCCGCGAGAAGCCCTGGTTCGCCCCCGACGGCGATGCGCCGGCGCTGAAGCACGTGCCGGTGCCTCCGAACTCCCGGGACGGCGGCGTGATGCCGGCGCTGCGCACGCTGTTCGGCTGGTCGCTGCTGATCGAGACGGTCGCCGAGCGATTGGATCTGATCGACGCCTGGTACGGCGACACGGAGCGCGTCCTGCCCGTGGGCGCGGGCGATGCGATCGCCTGCCGGCTGGTGCCTCGCCTGGCGCGGCTGGGACCGCCCGTGCTGGTCGTTGCGCAGTACGACCGCGGTGCATGGCCGGACGGCGGCTTCGACGCCGAGGAGCATCGGCGGATCGTCGAGTTTCTGCACTGTGCCGAGCGGGCGGGCCTGGCGACGCTCGACCTGTTCGAGCCGCTCCGGCGGGAAATCGGCCGGCGCGGCCTCGACGCGCTCTACGACCGGCCGCATCACACGGCCGAGGGCAACCGGTTCGTGGCCCACGAGATCGCGCGGGCGCTGGCGGCGCGCAATTAAGCACCCGCCGCGACACACACGACGCAACTTTCCCTTGATGCGATACGGTGAAGATACGCAAGGGCCGTAAACAGGCAGCATCGACACCGGTGAAGGGAAGAACCGATGTTTCAGGTTGTAGGTTGCGTGCTGGCCCTGGCGGCCATTCTGCTCATTGTTCTCAACGTCCCGGAACTGGCGTTCGTCCTCGCCAGCTCGACGGTGATCTGGGTCGCCTTCGCCACGCCGCGGCAGGTGCCGTTGCGTCCGGTGAAGTATCGCGACGTGCCGTTCGGCCGCGTCGACACCCTGCGCTAGGGCCGTCGAGCCGTGAGATCAGCGAGCGGCGTGCGTCGCCGGCGCGGATTCCTTGTCGCCGAAAGCGGGGTATTCCGGGTCGAGCAGGAAGGGGTAGGGTCCGGCGAATTTCCCGACATAGGCCGTGTGCGTGATCAGCCCGCCCGGCTGCCAGAGATGCAGATGAAAGCCCGGCGGCTCCATCGTGAAGCGGGCATCGTCATGGGGCTCGAGATCGAGCAGCACCTGATGCGCCACCGACGGCGCCACGCTGCCCACCGTGCCGGCCCAGCGGATCTGGATCGAGCGATGATGATGGCCGCAGGCCACGCGCTCGATGTTCGTGTAATTGCGGAGCAGGGCCGCCATGGCGTCGCCGTTGCGGCAGTTGATCGAATCCATGTGCTGCAGTCCCGTCGGAAAGGGCGGGTGATGCATGAAGATCATCGTCGGCCGATCGGGCTGCTCGTCGAGCCGCGCCTTCAGCCAGGCCAATCTCGGCGCATCCATCTCGCCATGGCCCTTGCCCGGCACGACGGTATCGAGGCCGATCAGGCGGATCGGCAGATGCTCGATCGTGTAGTGGAGATAGTCTCCTGTCTTCGGCAGGTAGCCGTCGCCGCCGAAGACCTTGGCGAGATTATCGCGCCGGTCGTGGTTGCCAGGAATGAGATAGACCGGCATCGACAGAGGCTTCAGGCAATCGCGCAGTAGCTCGTATTCCTCGACTAGCCCGCAGTCGGTGAGATCGCCCGAGGCGATCACCGCATCGGGCTTCACGGGCAGGGCGGCCACGGCCGCCACGCCCGCGCGTAACATCGCCTCGGTATCGACGACGCCGTAGGCGAGCTTGCCGCCGGGTCGCATGTGCAGGTCGGTGATCTGGGCGATGAGGGTCATGTCACATCCTTAGCATACGAATGCTACGGCAGCTTCAGGGCCGTACGGTCGACATAGGGCTTCAGCAGCTCGTCGGCGTTCTTCTGCGCGGCCTTGATGGCCTCGGGCGCCTTCTTCTTGCCGTTCAGCACGGCCTGCATCTCGTCCTCCAGGGCCTTGCGGACGGCGACGGTCTGGTAGGTCGCGAACCAGGGCTGCGCGTATTGCAGCTGGTCGATCGCCACCTTGGCGTCGGGGTTCTTGGCCAGGAACTCCTTCATCTCCGGCAGGTCGTAGGCCGACTTGCGCGGCGCGAAGTAGCCCGAGAAGCGGCTCCAGTTGCCGAGGTTCTCCGACGAGGAGAGCCACTTGGCGAACTTCCAGCTTGCCGCCTTCTGCTCGTCCGTCTGGCCCTTGAACATGACCAGCGAGGCGCCGCCGATCGGCACGGCGTTGCGCACGTTCTTCGGCACGAAGGCGACGTTGTAGGCCATCTTCATGTTGTTGCGGATGAAGGAAAGGCTGCCCGTCGACAGCATCACCATCGAGGTCTTGCCGGCCAGGAAGTTGGTCGACACCGCACCCTGCTCGACGACGCCCTGGGGCATCACCTTGTGCTTGAACACCAGGTCCTCGACGAATTGTGCCGCGCCCAGCATCGACGGCGTGTCGTAGTAGACCTCGCCGCCCC
>DATJWN010000098.1:0-11837 GCA_035501235.1 Reyranella sp. | reverse complement strand
GCGGTATCGGATTACTGCCCGGGCGGGGTTGTCTCGCGGCGCGACGGCGCGGCCGATCCCTTCATCACCACGCAGGCCTTCCGTCGCAAGGCGATCGAGAAGGGGGCGGAAATACTGGAAGGCGTGAGCGTGACGGCGCTTTCCCGTGTCGGCAATGTGTGGCGCCTCGAAACCAGCGACGGCCCCATCGAGGCGCCGAAGGTCGTCAATGCCGCCGGCGCCTGGGCCGACCGGATCGCCGCCATGCTGGGCGAGCCGGTACCGCTCGAGGTCTTCGCGCCGATGCTGATGGTGACCAGCCGGGTGCCGGCCTTCATCGAGCCCGTCGTGATCCTGCGCAGCCGCAAGCTCTCCTTCAAGCAACGCGAGAACGGCACAGTGGTGATCGGCGGCGGCCATCGCGCGATGCCCTATCGCGACAGCAACGAGACCGTTCTCGACTGGGAGAATCTCGCGATTTCCGCCCGCACCGTCTGGGAGCTGTTCCCGATCATGCGTCAGGCCACCATCGTACGCGCTTGGGCCGGCATCGAGGCGCGCATGCCCGACGATATCCCCGTCGTCGGCCCGAGCGGCACCTCGGAGGGCGTCTATCACCAGTTCGGCTTCTCCGGGCACGGCTTCCAGCTCGGTCCCGGCACGGGCGCGATGATGGCCGAGTTGGTGGCGACCGGCTCGACCAACGTACCCATCGACGGGCTGGAGATCGGCCGATTCCGCCAATGACACGCGCGCTGCGGGCGCATGTCGGGATAGAACCCCGCCGCCCGGAGCGGCTTCTGGCGGTCCTCGTGGCAGGCGCGTTCGGGTTCGTGATCTTCGGAGGGGCGCTCTGGCTCATCCACGCCCAACAGCTGCCGGCTCGTTCGCCGGTGCTGGCTTATGTCCTCTATCTCGCGATGCTGGTCGTGCTGGGTGTCCTGGCCGCTCCCTTTCCGCGGCTCGCCATGGTCGTGCTGTCGCTGCTGGCACTGGAGACAGGCTTGGGCTTCGGCTCCGCGCTGCTGCTCGATCTCGGCATGGTCGACACCTCGTTGTTGCCGAGCCGCTATTTCGAGCGCACGCGCTTCAAGTGGCATCCGCTGCTGCAGGCCGTGCCGATACCCTCGGCCGCGGCTCCCGGCGACGAGGTCGTGGTCAACATCAATTCTGCGGGCCTGCGCGGGCGCGAAAGATCGGCCGACGAGTTGCGGCGGCGTGTGGTGGTGGCCGTGTTCGGCGGCTCGACGACCTATGACGCCGCGGTCGGCGATGGCGACACCTGGCCGGAGCGTCTCGAAACGCTGCTGGGCGCCGATCGCTACGCAGTGCTCAATCATGGCGTGCCGGCCTACACGACCGAGGAAAACGTGATCCAGACGGCTTTCTATGCGGAAGCCTACGGCGTGCGTCCGCGCTGCGCGGTCTACTATGTCGGCTGGAACGATCTTCATACGGCCCATGTGCGCGGCCTCGATCCGGGTTACGCCGACTTCCACGCGCCGGGGCAGGCCGAAGTGATGGGCGCGCGGCGCCTGGACAGCCCCTATCTCGCGATCTCGCCGACCTTTTCTTTGCTTGCCCGGCTTGTTTCCCTGGCCGCGGACACCGTGCAGCTGCCGGAACCCGAAGGCGCAAGGAGCGCCGCGCCGGATCCCGCCCTCGAGGCGATCTATGCACGCAATATCGAGGCGATCTCGGCGATCAACCGCCAGCGCGGCATCGTCACGATCTGGATCGGCCAGGTCCTCAACCGCGAGGTGCTGGCGCGGAACGTGTCGGACCCGTGGATGCCCTTCGTCGAGGACAAGGACCTCTGGGCGATGGTCGAGCGCTTGAACACGATCGCACGTGGCGAGGCGGCGAGGTTGCGCGACGCTTACATCGATGTGCCGGTAGATCGCTTTTCCAGCAGCGACTTCGTCGATCGCGGACATTTCAACCCGGGAGGTTCGGCTAAGTTCGCGAGCCTCGTGGCGCCCGGGCTGTCGGCTGCCTGCCACTAGCCACCGTCAGCGCATCTGCCGCCAATCGTAACCCAGCCGCGGGAAATGGACGGCGACGCGGCCAACCTGCTCATCGATGCGCAGGAGTGAAATCTCGTCCTTGTCGATGAACAGCACCTCGCCCTCGATCCAGTCGCGCGCATTGTCGGCGGCCCGCACGCGCGCACGCTCGCCGGGCCGGGGATCGCCTTCCTGAGGATCGCTGGCGCGCGGCGACGAAGGTTCAGTGGCACGGGCCTCGGCGAGCGCGACCTTGGCAGCGATGTCGGTGCGCACGCCGTGGCCGATCGCGGCCATGCGGTCGCGCCAAACGATCAGCCTGGGATAAGGATCGAGCTCCGACGCACAGTCGATCCTGCGGCCACGCAGGAACCAGACGACGTGATAGGCGGAGAAGTCGGCGATGCAGGGTTGATCGCCCAGGAGATAGGGCCGCCCGTCGGTCAGCATGTCGGCCAGCCACTTGAGCTGCGGGCGCACGAGTTGCCGATTGCGCACAGCCGCCGCGCGCACAGCCTCGATGGAAGGCACCGGCAGGCCGTGTAGGCGTGCCCGATCCTCATGCAGGCCTTCGGGCATGTGATCGGCGTTCACGCCCGAGACGAACAGCGCCATCGGGCGCATGAGCTGGTGCTCGGCCCACCAGGCGATGGCTTCGGCGGTGCCGATGCTCTCCTTCGGGAAGAAGGTGGGTGAGGGCGCGCGGCGTTCCAATTCGCGGGCGATCAGGCGGGTGTCGCACCACACGTCGGCGCCCTCCTGCAGCACGGGCGTGCGGCGATAGCCGCCGGTCAAGGGCGCCAGGTCGGGCTTGGGTGCGATGGGAGGAATCTCGACGCCGCGCCAGGCCAGGCCCTTGAAGCCCAGCATAAGTCGCGCCTTCTCGGCAAAGTTCGAGAAGTCGTAGTGATGCAGGATGAGGCTGCTCATATGTCCAGAACGTAATAGACCTTCTTCTCGCGCCGCATGCCGAGTCGGTCGTAGAAACGTTGCGCGCCGGTATTGGCCTCGCCGGTCGTCCACAGCACGCGCGTATCGCCGCGCTCCCGGGCGAAGGCGCGGATGCCGTCGATCAACTTCTCGCCCACACCCTTGGAGCGCGCGGAAGCCGCGACGTAGAGCTCCTTCAGATAGAGGCCGTGCGTCAGCCGGGGCGCCGGGAAGAAGGGGTTGAGGATGGCAAATCCGACCAGCCGCCCGTCCTCGTCCTCGGCGACCAGGCAAGGAGTGCCGCCCTTGGCCAGGAAGGTCGCACCCTCGGCGCCCGAGCCTTCACGCACCGTGGCGCCATAGTGTCGCTCATGGTCTTCCAGGAGGAAGGCGAGCTGCGCTTCGTCGCCGCTTTTGACGTGCCTGATTTGCATGGCGGTTCGTCTAACACCGCTGGCCGCGCGCGGCAAAGCGCGGCAAAATCGCTGTAACGGGAGTGAAAGACATGAAGGGCGTGGTCAACATCGAGGATCTGAAGAAGCTCGCCAAGAAGCGGCTTCCCAAGATCGCATTCGATTTCATCGAAGGCGGCACCGACGACGAGGTGGGCCTGGTCACCAACGAACAGGCGTTCCGGCAGGCGCGCATTGTGCCGCGCTACCTGGTCGACGTATCGGTGCGCGACCAGTCGACCACGATCTTCGGTCGGACCTATTCTAGCCCCATCGGCATTGCCCCCACAGGCCTGGCGGGGCTGTTCCGTCGCGGCGCCGACCTGATGCTGGCGGAGGCCGCGCGCGACGCGAACGTGCCGTTCATCATGTCGGGCTCCTCCACCGGCTCTATCGAGGATCTCGCCAAGCTCGCGCCCGATCATGGCTGGTACCAGCTCTATTCGTCGAAGGACGAGGCGATCTCGGAGGATCTGATCAAGCGCACCGCCGATGCCGGCCTCAAGACGCTGGTCTTCACCGTCGACGTGCCGGAAGGCTCCAACCGCGAGCGCAACACCAGAAACGGCTGGGGGCGGCCGCTGAAGCTCAGCCTCGCCACCAAGCTCGAGGCGCTGGAGCATCCGGCCTGGATGCTGGAGTGGCTGCGCCACGGCACGCCTTATTTCAGCAACTGGGCGAAGTATGCGGGTGAGGGCGCCGACGCCAACAAGGTTGCCGATCTCGTGGCCTACCAGAACCGCGCGCCGATGACCTGGAAGCACGTCGAGCGCTTCCGCTCGATCTTCCCGGGCAACTTCGTGCTGAAGGGCATCATGCATCCCGACGATGCGATCCGCGCCCACTCGCTGGGCGTCGATGGCATCATGGTCTCCAACCATGGCGCGCGGCAGCTCGACAATGCGCCGTCACCGCTACACGTGCTGCCGGCGATCCGCGACGCTGTCGGCGACAAGATGACGGTGATGTTCGATGGCGGCATCCGCCGCGGCCTCGATGCCATCATCGCGCTCTGCATGGGGGCGAAGTTCGTCTTCCAGGGCCGGCCGACGCTCTACGGCGTCACTGCAGGCGGCGTCCCGGGTGCCAAGACCGCGCTCGGCATCTTCCGCCGCGAGATCGACATCAGCATGGCGCAGATCGGCGCCACTAAGATTTCCGATCTCGGTCCGCATTATCTGATGTGGAAGGACGAGGAGGATCTGCGTCGCAACCGGCGCTGATCCCTCAGAACTGCATCTGGCCGATGATCTTGTCGAGCGCGGCCCGGAGGCGCGAGAGCTCGCGGCCGGATTCGAGAGCGCGGCGGCGGGCATTCAGCAGGTCCATCACCACGCCGGCGAAATCGGCCAGCCTCGCCTGATCGTGCTGCGAGAACTGCACACGCGGCTCGATGTCGTAGACGCAGATCGTGCCCAGCGCGAAGCCCTCGGGACATATCAACGGCGCGCCAGCGTAGAAACGGATCGACGGCGTGCCGGTCACATAAGGGTTGTTCGAAAACCGGGGATCGGCCGTGGCGTCGGGAACGACCAGGACGCCCGTCTGGCGGATGGCATGGTCGCAAAAGGCGACCTCCCGGGTTGTCTCGCGGGGACCGTCGCCGGTGCGCGACTTCAGCCATTGGCGATTGAGATCGATCAGCGAGATCGCCGAAGCCGGGGCGTCGAACACCATCGCGGCCAGCCGCGTGACCCGGTCGTACGTTTCCTCGAAATCCGTGTCGAGGATGCCATAGCTGTGCAGCGCGGCGACACGCTCCTTCTCTGAAGTGTGAAATGCCAGACCAGCAGCCATGCGACTGGCATAAATCAGGGAGACGGGACTCGCAAGCTGCCGCCGGCGGTGCCACACTGTCGCCCGGCTGAAACAATGGGACAGCTCCTTCAGCGGTGAGTGAGTACCGAGAATGACGAAGCCGGTGGTGGGCGTGATCGGCAACGCCACGGTCATAAACGACCGCCACAACGTCCAGGTCGTGGGACAGCGCAATATGCGGGCAGTCGCCGAGGTGGCGAATGCACTGCCGCTGATGTTTGCCGGCACGCCGGAGATCACCGATATCGGTGCCCTGCTGGACACGGTCGACGGCATCCTGCTGACTGGCGCCCGCGCCAACGTCCATCCGACCTGCTTCGGCATGGAGCCGGACCCCAAGCACGAGCCTTACGATCAGGCGCGCGATGCCGTGGCGCTGCAGCTGATCACGGCCTGCGTCGAGCGCGGCATTCCCATCTTTGGCGTCTGTCGCGGCTTGCAGGAAATGAACGTCGCCTTCGGCGGCACACTGCATCCCGAGATCCGCGAGCTGCCGGGCCGCATGAACCATCGCATGCCGCGGCTGGCCAATGGCGAGATCCATCCCGATCCCGAGGTCGTGTTCGCCGACCGTCACGAGGTCGCGCTGAAGCCGCACGGCAAGTTCGCGACCCTGCTGGGCTGCGACAAGATCCGCGTGAACTCGCTGCACGGGCAGGGGATCGAGCAGCCCGGGAAGAGGGTGATCCTCGAGGGGATCGCGGAGGACAGCACCATCGAGGCGATCAGCATCGCCGATGCGCCCGGCTTCGCACTCGGCGTCCAATGGCATGCCGAGTACGATCCCCAGACCAATCCGATCAACCGGACGCTGTTCAAGGCGTTCGGCGCGGCGCTCCGAGAGCATCAGCGCTGACCGATGGCTGCCAAGGGTCCCGAGCGTCCCGAGCAGATCGTCCAGGAGGAGAAGCCGCGGCTCGATATGAGCCGGACGATGAGCTACGGCGATTACCTGCAGCTCGACATGCTGCTGAACGCGCAGAAGACGCTCTCGCCGGCGCACGACGAGATGCTGTTCATCATCCAGCATCAGACGAGCGAGCTCTGGATGAAGCTGATGGTGCATGAGCTGACGGCCGCCAAACGCTGCATCGCGGACGACCAGCTCGGTAATGCCTTCAAGATGCTGGCACGGGTGTCGCGCATCCTCGAGCAGCTCGTGCACGCCTGGGACGTGCTGTCGACCATGACTCCGCCGGAATACACCGCGATTCGGCCCTATCTCGGCCAGTCGAGCGGCTTCCAGAGCTACCAGTACCGATCAATCGAGTATCTGCTCGGCAACAAGAACGCCGTCATGCTGAAGCCGCACGAGCATCGGCCCGACCTGCTGGCATTGGTTCGCACCGTCTACGAGGCGCCGTCGCTCTATGATGAAGCACTGCGGCTCCTCGCCCGGCGCGGCCTGCCGGTGCCGAAGAGCCACACCGAGCGTGACTGGACGCAGCCTTATGTCGAGAGCGACGAGGTCGAGCAGGCCTGGCTCGAGGTCTATCGCGAACCGCAGACTCATTTCGACCTGTATCAGCTCGGAGAAGAGCTGATGGATCTCGAGGACGCCTTCCGCGTCTGGCGCTTCCGCCACGTCACCACGGTCGAGCGGCTGATCGGCCTGAAGCGTGGCACGGGCGGCACTGGCGGCGTGGGCTACCTGCGCCGCATGCTCGACGTGGTGCTCTTTCCCGAGCTGTGGCGCCTGCGCACGGACCTGTAGGATCGGGCCATGAAGGAGATCGTCGACGTCGGGCTGCCGCCGCTGAAGCAGCCCTTCTCCTGGGCGGTCAAGGCGGCCGGGCTGCTGTTCACGGCGCATGGTCCTGTGCGGCCAGACGGCACGATCGACACGGGATCCATCGAGGTGCAGGCGCGGCTCACCTTCGCCAACCTTCAGCGCGCCGTGACGGCCGCGGGCGGCACCCTGCAGGACGTGACGCAGGTCCTGATCTACATGACCGATGTGAAGGACATGCCGGCGATCGATACGGTCTATCGCGAGTTCTTCGCGGCGCCGTATCCCAACCGGTCGAGCATGGGCGTGTCGGCCCTGGTGGTGCCCGGCATGAAGCTCGAGATCGTGGCCTACGCGGTGATCCCCTGAGCACGCTGGCCGAACGGGAGCGGGAGTACTCGCCGAGCTCGTGCATCGGCGGCAACTACCAGCCCTATATCCGCGCCTATATCGAACAGAGCGCCGCGGCGCGGCGGTCGCAGGCGCCGACGACGATCCGCTACGGCTCCGCGGACGCGCAGACCTTCGACCTCTTCCTGCCGCCGGGAGTCGCGCGGCCGCCGGTCCTGGTGTTCTTCCATGGCGGCTACTGGCAGGAACTGTCCAAGCGCGAGTCGGCCTTCGCCGCGCCGCACTGCCTGGCGCACGGCATCGCCTATGCCGCCATCGACTACACCTTGGCACCCCAAGCGACGCTGGACGAGATCGTCGTCGAGTGCCGCGCTGCTTTCTCCTGGCTCGCCGGCAACGGCGCGACGGTCGGCATCGATCCCGGACGCTTGTTCGTGGCGGGCAGTTCCGCCGGAGCCCATCTTGCGGCCATGGTGGCGCTCACGGCACCGACCGTGGTGAAGGGCGCGGTGCTGGTGTCGGGCGTCTACGACCTCGCGCCGCTGATCGGTACCTCGATCGACGAGGCGCTGCGGCTCGATGCAACGACGGCGGCGCGCAACAGCCCGCTTGGCCTGCCGCTGAAAGGCTTCCCGCCCAGCCTCGTCTGCTGGGGCGAGATCGAGACCGAATCGTTCAAGCGACAAAGCCGTACCTTCGCCCAGACGCTGCGCGACGCCGGCGCGCGGTCAGAAGATTTCGAGATCGCGGGCCGCAATCATTTCGACGTCATCCTGGACCTCGCCGATCCCGCCACCGAGCTGGGTCAGCGGACGCTCGGCATGATCCGGGCCGCTACTTCTTCGTGATGTTCCAGAAGACGGAAGCAGGGGCGGGCACCATGCCGTCGATGCCGACGCGCAGCGCCGAGGGCTGATAGAGCTGGCCGAGCGGCACGAAGGTCGGCGCCTCGACCCAATGCTTCTGGAGTGCGATCGCGATCTCCTTCTGCTTCACGGGATCGGTCTCGCTGGCAAAGGCGCCGCGCAGGCGCTCGATCTCGGCATCGCAGGGCCAGCCATAGGTCGCCTTCTCGCACGAGGCGTTGAACAGGTTGGCGCTCACCGGGTTCAGGATGTCGGAAGCGCCTGAATAGGTGAACAGGGCGCTCCAGCCGCCCTTGTCGGCGGGATCCTTCCTGGTGCGGCGTGCGACCAGTGTCTGCCAATCCATCGCCAGGAGCTCGACCTTGAAACCCGCCGCCTCGAGCTGCGCCTTGGCGACCGGGCCGAGGTTCGCCATGGCGGGAATGTCGACCGCCTGCAGCAGCACGACCGGCGCGCCGTCGTAGCCCGCGGCCTTGAGCAACGCCTTCGCCTTGCCGGCATCCTGGTTGAGCACGTCCTGCAGCCCCTCGTCGGAACCGAGCGGCGTGCCGCAGACGAAGGGCTGCTTGCAGACCTTGTAGTACTTGGGATCGCCGACGCCGGCCTTCAGGAATTCCTCCTGGCCGAACGCCACCATGGCGGCGTGACGGATCCGGGGATCGTCGAACGGCTTGGTGAGTGTGTTGAACCGGAACTCGTACTGGCTGCCGACCGGATTGCTTTCGATCAGCCGGACATTCTTGTCTCCCGCCAGCAGCGGAAGGAGATCGGACGGCGGCGCCTGGACGATGTCGATCTCGCCCGCCAGCAGCGCGTTGACCTGGGTCTGTGCGTCGGGGATCCAGATCCATTCGACTCTGTCGACCAGCGCACGCTTGCCGCCCGCCATGCCCGAGGGCTTCTCCTCGCGCGGGCGGCTGACGGTGTTCTTGGTGAACACGACCTTCTCACCCGGCTTCCATTCGTCGGCCTTGAAGACATAGGGGCCGGAGCCGATGGCGTCCTCGACCTTGATCTGGCTGGTGGGCGGCGTCTCGGCGGTCTTCTTCGGCATCATGAAGGCCGGGCTCGACGACACCTTGGCAAACGATTGGAGGACCAGCCCGTAGGGCTGCTTCATCTTCATGCGGAAGGTCCGGGCGTCGACCGCCTCGAGCGAGTCGACCGAGGCCATCAGGCGCTGGCCCATCGAATCGCGGGCCGCCCAGCGCTTGATCGAGGCGATGCAATCCTCGGACGTGACCGGCTGGCCGTTGCTCCACTTGTTGTCGCGCAGGATGAAGGTCCAGAGCAGCTTGTCGGGCGAGACGCTCCAGCTCTCGACCATCTCGGGCTTCACCTCGAACTTGTCGTCCAGGGCGAACAGCACGTCCCAGACCATGTAGCCGAAGTCGCGCTGGATGTAGGCCGTACTCCAGATCGGATCGATGATCTTGACGTCCGATCCCATCGCGACCTTGAGCGTCTGCGCACCGGAGATCGTGGGGCAGAGCAAACCGGCAGCGAGCAGGAGCGCCGCTCCGATCTTCCGGATATCAAGCATGGACAGTCACCTTGCTACGCGCCGCGCGATGGCGCGACAGATGATGGGCCAGGAACGGCTTGGACCGCTCGATGATCGGCCAGGGATCGTGGCCGACGCCGGGCACGACCTCGTGCTTCACGTCGATGCCGTTTGCGGCGAGCGACCGGCAGAGCGCGGCGAGGCGATCCGGCCGCGAGGCGCCGGCCTCGTTAGCGCCCGCCATCCAGTAGCGGCCGCCCTCGCGGTGGGTGATCTCCTGCGTATCGAGGTCGGCGCCGCCCACCAAGCCCTGGACGGGCACGCGCCGCAAAGCCGCAAGATCGAGCGGCCGGCCGAAGCGCGTCGGGAGATCGCGCACGCCGACCCACCAGTCGCGCTGCTCGTCGAGCAGGGTCACCGAGCCAGGCGCCGCGATCGAGGCGGCCCAGAGCGACTGCGGTTGCAGCAGCAGGAAGCGGTTGACGAACTGTGCGCCGCCAGAGAAGCCGAACAGGCCGAACCGGTCGCCCGCGGCTTCCCATCGCTTCGCCACGTCGGCCACCATGCCCAGCAACAGCTCGTCGTAACGCAGGCCGGGCTCGGTGAGATACTTGTAGCCGTCGGGATTGTCATCGCCCGTCACGCCGACCGGGAATAGAGGGCAGAGGACGATCGCACTGTGCGCCTCGCCGAAATCCTGGAAGCGATCTCGGAATTCCATGAAGGTGCGCGGGCTGCCGTGCACGACGACCAGCAGTTCGGGCGCCGCCGGCGCAGTGCGATAGGCGGACGGGACATAAAGGCAGTAGGAGAAACGCGGGTCGCTCTTCAGCGCATAGACCGCGGTGCAGCCGATATCGTAGGGGCCGAGCTTCATGCCGGCGCACGATAGGCCGTGGTCTGGAAACGTCAACGGCGGCGGGCATTTCAGGGCCCGCCGCCGTTTCCGGGAAAGTGTCTACTGCACGACCTCGAACAGGCCGGCGGCACCCATGCCGCCGCCGATGCACATGGTGACGACCACGTTCTTGGCCTTGCGGCGGCGGCCCTCGATCAGGGCGTGGCCGGTGCAGCGCGCGCCGGTCATGCCGAAGGGATGGCCGATCGAGATCGAGCCGCCGTTGACGTTCAGCTTCTCGTTCGGGATGCCGAGCTTGTCGCGGCAGTAGAGCACCTGCACCGCGAAGGCCTCGTTCAGCTCCCAGAGGTCGATGTCGTCCATCTTGAGGCCGAAGCGCTTCAGCAGCTTCGGGACCGCATAGACCGGACCGATGCCCATCTCGTCGGGCTCGCAGCCGGCCACGACCAGACCCTTGTAGATGCCGAGCGGCTTCAGGCCGCGCTTGGCGGCCTCGGCGTCGCTCATGATGACGGCAGCCGACGCGCCGTCGGAGAGCTGGCTGGCGTTGCCGGCGGTGATCCACTTGTCGGGACCCGCGACCGGCTGCAGCTTGGCGAGACCGGCGAGGTTGGTGTCCGGCCGGTTGCCCTCGTCCTTGGTGAGCTTCACCGTCTTCTTCGACACCTCGTTCGTGTTCTTGTCGGTGACAAGCATCGTGGTCTCCATCGGCACGATCTCGTCGTCGAACTTGCCGGCCTGCTGGCCGGCCGCGGTACGCAGCTGGCTCTGCAGCGAGTATTCATCCTGGTACTGGCGGCTGATCTTGTAGCGCTCGGCCACCGTGTCGGCCGTCTGGATCATGCTGTGATAGATGCCGGGCACGTGCTCCTTGACCCAGGGATTGACCAAGCGGTTCTTGTTGCCGCCCGGCGGGCCCTGCACAAGCGACACCGACTCGAGGCCGCCGGCGATCATCACCGGCACCTTGTCGACCAACACGCGCTGGGCCGCCATCGAGATGGTCTGCAGCCCCGACGAGCAGAAGCGGTTGACCGTCACGCCGGAGACGCTGACCGGCGCGCCGGCGCGGATCGCCGAGACGCGCGCCACGTTGGAGCCCGTGGTGCCTTCCGGCGCCGCGCAGCCCAGGATCACGTCCTCGACCTCGCCCAGCTCGAGCTTGGCGCGCTCGGCCGCGTGCTTGATCACGTGTGCGCCCATGTCGGCGCCGTGCGTGTCGTTGAAGATGCCGCGGAACGCCTTGCCGATCGGCGTGCGGGCGGTTGAAACGATGACGGCGTCAGCCATGATGAACTTCCTCCTCAGAAAACCTTGTTGTTGCCCACCCCCTCCCTGCCTCC
>DATJWN010000097.1:0-8176 GCA_035501235.1 Reyranella sp. | reverse complement strand
GGCGAGCGCCGTCTCGATCTCGGCGCGCTCCTCGGCCGGCAGTTCGGCCAGGATCTCGCGCTGCTCCTCTTCCGGCAGGTCCTCGATCAGGTTGACGGCGTCGTCGGTGTCGAGCTCGCGCGCGGCGGCGGCGATGTCCTTGCTGTCGAGCTGCTCGAGGACGCCTTCCAGCACCTCGACATCGAGCTCGGTCAGCGCTTCGGGATCGAGCGCTCCCTTCAGCAGGTCGACCAGCGCCTCGCGCTCGGCCTCGGTGACCTGCTCCAGCACATGCGCCTGGCCCGCGCCGCTCAGCCCCGCCAGCAGGTCCCGGGCGATCTCGCTCCTGCCTTCGGCGAGGGCCGACTCGATGCGCCGGACGAGCTCCGGCGTCACCTCGTCGAGCGCCTCGCCCTCGGCCGTCATCCGCGCGGATCCTCTTCGCGCGCCTCGGCCAGGCGCTGCGCCTCGACCACGGCCAGCGCCGTCATGTTAAGGATGCCGCGCGCCGTCACCGACGGAGTGAGCACATGGGCAGGCAAGGCGGTGCCGAGCAGCATCGGGCCAACATGCAGGCCTTCGGCGGCGGTTTTCAGAAGGTTGAATGAAATGTTCGCCGCATCGAGCGACGGGCAGATCACCAGGTTCGCCGCATCCTTGAGCCGCGAATTGGGGAAGACGTTGTGGCGGATCTCGAGATCCAGCGCCGCGTCGCCGTGCATCTCGCCGTCGACCTCCAGCGAGGGTGCGCGCTCATGCAGGATCTTCACGGCCGACGCCATCTTGCGCGCCGAAGGATGCTCGGAGCTGCCGAACAGCGAGTGCGACAGCAGCGCCACCTTGGGCTGGATGCCGAAGCGCAATACCTCGTCGGCCGCCAGCAGCGTGATGTTGGCGAGCGCCTCGGCGTCGGGATCGTCGTTCACGTAGGTGTCGGCAATGAACAACGAGCGCGTCGGCATGACCAGCAGGCTGAGGCCCGCCATGTGCTTCACGCCCTCGCGCATGCCGATCACGTCGCGCACATGATTGAAGTGCGTGCGGAAGCGGCCGTAGGCGCCGGCGATCATGGCGTCGGCATCGCCCAGCCGGACGGCGAGCGCCGCGATCAGGGTCGGGCTGGTCCGCACCAGGTTGCGCGCCGTGGGCTCGCTGACGCCGCGACGCTCCATCATATTGTGGTAGGCGCCCCAGTATTTGTCGTAGCGCGGGTCGCTCGACGGGTTGATGACCTCGGCGTCGATGCCCGGCCGGAAGCGCAGACCGAGCCGCTCGGCGCGGCGCTTTATGATCTCCGGCCGGCCGATCAGGATCGGCACGGCAATGCGCTCGTCGAGGATGATTTGCGCCGCCCGCAGGACGCGGTCGTCCTCGCCGGCGCTGAAGATCACGCGCTTGGGGTGGGCGCGCGCCTGCTCGAAGACCGGCCGCATGACCAGGCCGGACTTGAAGACGAACTGGCTGAGCTGCTGGCGGTAGGCGTCGAAGTCCTGGATCGGCCGTGTCGCCACGCCGGAGTCCATCGCCGCCTTCGCGACGGCGGGGGCGAGCTCGACGATCAGGCGCGGATCGAAGGGCTTGGGAATGATCTGATTGGGACCGAAGCCGCCCGCACCGCCCGCCTCGCCGAAGGCGCGCGCCACGACCTCCGACGGCTCCTTGCGGGCAAGCTCGGCGATCGCGCGCACGCAGGCGATCTTCATCTCGTCGTTGATGGTGGTGGCGCCGACATCGAGCGCGCCCCTGAAGATGTAGGGGAAGCAGAGGACGTTGTTCACCTGGTTGGGATAGTCGCTGCGGCCCGTCGCCATGATGGCATCGTTGCGGACGGCGGCCACGTCCTCCGGCGTGATCTCGGGATTGGGATTGGCCAGCGCGAAGATCAGCGGCTTCGGCGCCATGCGCTTCACCATGTCCTGCTTCAGCACGCCCGCGGCCGAGAGGCCGAGGAAGATGTCGGCATCGCCGATCACCTCGCCCAACGTGCGCGCGTCGGTCTCGCGCGCGTAGCGCTCCTTGACGGGGTCCATCAGCTCGTTGCGGCCCTTCCAGACCACGCCGACGATGTCGGTGACCCACATATTCTCCTTCGGGAGTCCCAGCTGCTCGAGCACGCCCAGGCAGGAGAGCGCCGCCGCGCCCGCGCCCGAGACGACGAGCTTAACCTTCTTGATGTCCTTGCCCACCAGCGACAGCGCGTTCAGGACGGCCGCACCGACGATGATCGCGGTGCCGTGCTGGTCGTCGTGGAACACCGGGATGCCCATCCGCTTGCGGAGCGTCTGCTCGACGTAGAAGCACTCGGGCGCCTTGATGTCCTCGAGGTTGATGCCGCCGAAGGTCGGCTCCAGGGCCGCGATCGCCTCGACCAGCTTCTCCGGGTCGGGCTGATTGAGCTCGATGTCGAACACGTCGATGCCGGCGAACTTCTTGAAGAGGACGCCCTTGCCTTCCATCACGGGCTTGGCGGCGAGCGGGCCGATGGCGCCCAGGCCCAGCACGGCGGTGCCGTTGGTGACCACCCCCACCAGATTGGCCCGCGCGGTCAGCTCGGCCGCGGTCGCGGGGTCGCGCACGATCTCGTTGCAGGCAGCAGCGACGCCGGGCGAATAGGCAAGCGAGAGGTCGCGCTGGGTGGCGAGCGGCTTGGTCGGGGTGACCTCGATCTTGCCCGGGCGGGGAATACGGTGATAGCGCAGCGCGCTATCGGATAGTTCATCGGCCAAGCTCTACTCCCCAATTACAAAAAGGGCCGCCCCCGGGGATACCGATGGGCGGCGGCTCTACCTTTTCGATCGATCCGGCGAGTTTGGTGCGGCCAAGAAGACTCGAACTTCCACGCCTCGCGGCACTAGCACCTCAAGCTAGCGCGTCTACCAATTCCGCCATGGCCGCGCCGGTTCGATGGGCCGGGGGGATACCAAATACCCCCGGCAGTGGCAAGGCACGCTGGGACGGGACTTGCGCGAGGCCGCGGAAGTACCGATTTTGCCACAATGAACCGGCCCGAATGGCGCATCTCCGACGGTCTCGTGCCCTACGACGAGGCCCTGGCGACGATGGAGGCCCGCGTGGCCGACATCCGCGCCGGCCACGCCGGCGAGCTGGTCTGGCTGCTGGAGCACCCGCCGCTCTACACCGCCGGCACCAGCGCCAAGCCGGCCGACCTGCTGCAGCCGCTGCGCTTTCCCGTCCACAATGCCGGCCGCGGCGGCCAGTACACCTATCACGGGCCGGGCCAGCGCGTGGTCTATACGATGCTCGACCTGCGCCGGCGGCGCCAGGACGTGCGGCGGTTCGTGAGCGATCTCGAGGACTGGACGATCCGCACCCTCGCCCGCTTCAACGTCCGCGCCGAACGCCGCGACGGCCGCGTCGGCGTCTGGGTGGCCCGGCCAGGCCGCGAGGACAAGATCGCGGCGATCGGTGTGCGCATCCGGCACTGGGTGTCGTTCCACGGCCTGTCGATCAACGTCGAGCCGGACCTGTCGCACTATGCCGGCATCGTGCCCTGCGGCATCAGCCAGCATGGCGTCACCTCGCTGGTCGATCTCGGCCTGCCGGTCACCCTGACCGATTTGGATATGGCGCTGGCGGAGACGTTCGATGAGGTGTTTGATGTCAGCCGCGAGGCAGTTCCGTCCATGGCCCTTTGAACAGCGCTTCGAGGTCGCGGGTCGCGTGGACGACACGCACGACCCGGACGGCGCCACGATTCACGAAATACAGGACCACATACGACCTGAACGACACCACGGGCCAGGCACGTAGCCCTGGAACGAGATCGTTGAAGCGCGGTGATCCGATCCGCGGATGCCGCGCCAGTAGATCAAAGGTTTCCTCGACTTTCTCGAGGAAGCGAAAGGCCGCGCGTTGGTTGCGTTCGGCGATATAGGCTGCGTGCTCGTCAATATCCTCGACAGCTCGCCGCCGCCGGACGATCCTCACAAATGCTTCTTTGCGATCGCTCGTCGCAAGGCGTCGCGGCGCTTGCGCCAGAAGGCCGGGTCTGCGGGCTCCTCCGGGCTTTCCAGCCCTTCGCGAACGAGATCTGCCAGCCGCTGCTCCGCCTTGCGGCGCTGATCCTGGCGTATCAAATCACGCACATACTCGCTCGAGGACGCGTACTGTCCCTCGGCGACCTGACGGTCGACGTGCAACTTGAGTTCCGGCGAGATCGCCACATTCATGGTTGTCGGCATGGCGCCCACTCTAGGACGATTGGCAATTCCTGCCAATGGCCTCAAGCCGTTGGTAGCCGTGTAAACCCTTCCGGAAGAATGTCGAGATCCACCGGATCGACCTCGATCTCATCCACCCGCGCCAGCTCGGGACCGCGGCGGCAGGCTTCGATCATCTGGCCGACCGCAGCCTCCTCGCCCACGATCAGAGCCTCGACCGCGCCGTCGCTGCGGTTGCGCACCCAGCCCGTTACGCCCAGCCGGCGACCGGTGTCGATCGCCCAGTCGCGATAGCCGACTCTTTGCACCCGACCCGTGATGGTGAGGCGCGCCTGGAGCATCTGCCTCACGCGAACTCGATGATCTTCTGGTCGACCTTGAGGCTGTCGCCGGCCTTGGCGTGCAGCGTCTTGACCGTGCCGTCCTGCGCCGCGCGCAGCACGTTCTCCATCTTCATGGCCTCGACGACGGCCAGCGCCTCGCCGGCCTTGACCTCCTGACCTTCGCTGACCGCGACGGAGGCCAGCAGGCCCGGCATGGGCGAGAGCAGGAACTTCGAGGTGTCGGGGGCGGCCTTCACCGGCATCAGCGCGTAGAGCTCGGCCTGGCGCGGCGTCAGCACCAGCACCTCGGCCTGGCCGCCCTCGTGGATCAGCTTCCAGCCCGAGCCCACGGCATCGACCTGCACGGCGACCGCCTGGCCATCGACGCGACCATGCAGCAGCGGCTGGCCGGGCGCCCAGTCGGTGATGATCTCGAGCTTGCGGCCGCCCGTCTCGACGCTGAAGCCGCCGCCCGCCCCCGCCGCCTCGACCTCGATCGGCGCGCGATTGAGCACGACGATACGCTTGTCGTGCGCCATGCCCGCGCGATGCGCCTGAATGCGATCGATGACGGCCGCGATGCCCGCCAGCATGGCGGGATCGCGCGGCGGCAAATGCGCCGCGGTGAAGCCGCCCTTGAATTCCTCGGCGATGAAGTTGGTCGTGAGCTTGCCGGCGCGGAAACGCGGATGCGCCATCAATGCCGCCAGGAACGGCACGTTGTGCGACACGCCGCGGACATAGAACTCGTCGAGCGCGCGGCGCATGCGGTCGATCGCGGCGTCGCGCGTCTTCCCATAGGTGCAGAGCTTGGCGATCATCGGATCGTAGAACATCGATATCTCGCCGCCCTCGTACACGCCGGTATCGACGCGCACGTCCGCTCCGGGCTTGGGCTCGCGGTACTTCACCAGGCGACCGGTCGACGGCAGGAAGTTGCGGAACGGATCCTCGGCATAGACGCGGGCTTCCATCGCCCAGCCCTCGAGCTTCACGTCTTTCTGCGCGAAGGGCAGCTTCTCGCCCGCCGCAACGCGGATCATCACCTCGACCAGATCGAGGCCGGTGATCAGCTCGGTCACCGGATGCTCGACCTGGAGCCGGGTGTTCATCTCGAGGAAGTAGAAATTCCGGTTCTTGTCGACGATGAACTCGACGGTGCCGGCGCTCTTGTATTTGACGGCCTTGGCCAGCACGACCGCCTGCTCGCCCATCGCCTTGCGCGTGGCGGCATCGAGGAACGGGCTCGGCGCCTCCTCGATCACCTTCTGGTGCCGGCGCTGGATCGAGCACTCGCGCTCCCAGAGGTAGACGCAGTTGCCATGGCCATCGCCGATCAGCTGGATCTCGATGTGGCGCGGCTCCTCGACATACTTCTCGATGAACACGCGGTCGTCGGCGAACGACGCCTTGGCCTCGTTGGTCGCCGAGCCGAAGCCCTCGTGCGCCTCGGCATCGTTGTAGGCGATGCGCATGCCCTTGCCGCCGCCGCCGGCCGAGGCCTTGATCATCACCGGGTAGCCGATCTTCTGGGCGATCTTCACCGCCTCATCGGCATTGGGGATCGCCGCGAGATGGCCGGGCACGGTACTGACGCCCGCGGCCTGGGCGAGCTTCTTCGATTCGATCTTGTCGCCCATCGCGTGGATGGCGTGCGCGTCGGGCCCGATGAAGGTGATGCCGGCCTTGGCCAGCGCCTTCTGGAACTCCTGCTTCTCGGAGAGAAAGCCATAGCCCGGATGCACGGCCTGCGCGCCGGTCTGCTTGCAGGCCTCGACAATCTTGTCGATCAACAGATAGGACTGGGCCGACGGCGGCGGACCAATGAAGACCTTCTCGTCGGCCTGGCGCACGTGCAGCGCGTCGGCGTCGGCCTCGGAATAGACCGCCACGGTCTTGATGCCGAGCCGCTTGGCCGTGCGGATCACACGACAGGCAATTTCGCCGCGATTGGCGATCAGGATCTTGTCGAACAGCTTGCCGGCCTTGCTCATGATCCCTCTTTGCTGCTGCTGTCGAACAGACCCATCGCCCACGCGGTATGGCCGGCGATGAACGGCATCCAGGCCATCAACACCCAGATCCACCATGGATAGCTTCTGGTGAAGAGCGCGTTGATCGCGATCAGCACCAGCAGCGTGAAGAGCGCCACGATGACATGCAGCCGGACCGACCGGTTGCGCCGCATCCGCTCCTCGGGGGTGAGACTCATAGAGGCAGGTTTCCGTGCTTGCGCCACGGGTTCTCGAGCCGCTTGGTCTCGAGCGTGGCGAGCGCCTTGCAGACGCGGCGGCGCGTGCCGTGCGGCATGATCACGTCGTCGATGAAGCCGCGATTGGCGGCGATGAACGGATTGGCGAACTTCTGGCGATATTCCTCGGTGCGCGCGGCGATCTTGGCGGCATCGCCGATGTCGGATCGGAAGATGATCTCGACCGCTCCCTTGGCGCCCATCACCGCGATCTCCGCGCCCGGCCAGGCATAGTTCACATCGCCGCGCAGATGCTTGGACGCCATCACGTCGTAGGCGCCGCCATAGGCCTTGCGCGTGATCACGGTGACCTTCGGGACGGTCGCTTCGGCATAAGCGTAGAGCAGCTTGGCGCCGTGCTTGATGATGGCGCCGTATTCCTGCGCCGTGCCCGGCAGGAAGCCCGGCACGTCGACGAAGGTCACGATGGGGATGTTGAAGGCATCGCAGAAGCGCACGAAGCGCGCGCCCTTGCGGCTGGAATCGATGTCGAGGCAGCCCGCCAGCACCATCGGCTGGTTGGCGACGAAGCCCACGGTCTTGCCGCCCATGCGGCCGAAGCCGACCACGATGTTGGCGGCCCATTCGGGCGAGAGCTCGAAGAAGTCGCCCTCGTCGGCGACCTTCAGGATCAGCTCCTTGATGTCGTAGGGCTTGTTGGGATTGTCCGGCACCAAAGTGTCGAGCGAGGGATCGTCGCGATCGATCGGGTCGGTCGTGGTGCGCGCCGGCGCCTTCTCGCGGTTGCTCGACGGGATGAAATCGACGAAGCGGCGAAGCTGCAGCAGCGCCTCGACGTCGTTCTCGAAGGCGAGATCGGCCACGCCCGATTTCTGCGTGTGCGTGAGCGCGCCGCCCAACTCCTCCTGCGTCACGGTCTCGTGCGTCACGGTCTTCACCACGTCGGGACCGGTGACGAACATGTAGGAGCTGTCCTTCACCATGAAGATGAAGTCGGTCATGGCCGGCGAATAGACGGCACCGCCGGCGCATGGCCCCATGACCATCGAGATCTGCGGAATGACGCCGGACGCCAGCACATTCTTCTGGAAGACGTCGGCATAGCCCGCCAGCGAATCGACGCCTTCCTGGATGCGCGCGCCGCCCGAATCGTTGATGCCCAGCACCGGCGCGCCGACCTTCATGGCCGTGTCCATGACCTTGCAGATCTTGGCCGCGTGCATGCCCGACAAAGCACCGCCGAACACGGTGAAATCCTGGCTGAAGACATAGACCAGCCGACCATTGATCGTGCCGTGGCCCGTCACCACGCCGTCGCCCGGGATCTTCTGGTTCTCCATGCCGAAGTCGGTCGAGCGATGCTCGACGAACATGTCGTATTCCTCGAAGGAATCGGGATCGAGCAGCACTTCCAGCCGCTCGCGCGCGGTCAGCTTGCCCTTGGCATGCTGCGCCTCGACGCGCACCTGGCCGCCGCCGTC
>DATJWN010000096.1:0-11383 GCA_035501235.1 Reyranella sp. | reverse complement strand
GATCTTCGACGAGGTCATCACCGGGTTCGGGCGTCTCGGTACGGGCTTTGCCGCCGAGAAATTCAGCGTCATTCCCGACCTGATGACGGTGGCCAAGGGCATCTCCAACGCCACGGTGCCGATGGGCGGCGTATTCGTGCGCAAGCACGTCTATGATGGCCTGATGCAGGGCCCGGAGAACGCCATCGAGCTGTTCCATGGCTACACCTACTCGGCCCATCCGCTCGCCTGCGCCGCGGCCTCGGCGGTGCTCGACATCTATCGTGACGAGGCGCTGTTCCAGCGCTCGGCCGACCTGTCGCCGTACTGGGAGCAGGGCGTGCACTCGCTGAAGGGCCTGCCCAACGTCACCGACATCCGCAACCTGGGCCTCGCCTGCGGCATCGACCTCGCGCCGAAGGGCGCCGTCGGCACGCGCGGCTACGAGGCCTTCACCAAGGCCTTCGAACTCGGCCTCATGGTGCGCCAGTCGGGCGACGCGATCGCCATGTCGCCGCCGCTGATCATCGAGAAGAACCAGATCGACGAGATCATCGAGATCACCGGCAAGACGATCAAGGCGATCGCCTAAACGGACTGTGACCCTCACGTCCCACCTCGCCTGGCTGATCGGCGAGATCGCGGCGATGGCGCATTTCGTCATCGCCGGCGGCGTGACGGTCCATGTCCTTCTGTACAAGCGCAATGTCGGCACGTCGGTCTCGTGGATCGGCGTCGCCTGGCTGTCGCCCTTCCTGGGCGGGCTGCTCTATTTCGCCTTCGGCGTGAACAGGGTGAAGCGGCGCGCCCAGCGGCTCCGGCGCGAGCGCTCGCATCTCTTCGTCGTCGAGGATCTGGCGCCTGACGCGCCCGATGCGGGTCCGCTGACGCCGCTCGAATATGCCGTCGGCCGCTTGACCGGCCTGTCGATCGAGACCGGCAACTCCGTCCAGCTCCTGCGCAACGGCGACCAGGCCTATCCCGCCATGCTGGCGGCGGTCGACGGCGCCGAGAGGAGCGTCGGCTTGTGCAGCTACATCTTCCGCAACGACGAGGGAGGCGATGGCTTCATCGAGGCGCTGATCCGTGCCCATGAGCGCGGTGTGCAGGTGCGTGTGCTGATCGACGGCATCGGCAGCGGCTATTTCTGGTCGGGCACCAACCAGCGGCTGAAGGCGGCCGGGGTGCCGGTCGACCGCTTCCTGCATTCCTACGTGCCGTGGAAGACGCCGTTCCTGAATCTGCGCAACCATCGCAAGCTGATGGTGGTCGACGGCAGGATCGCCTTCGCGGGAGGGATCAATATCGGTGCCGAGAACCTGCTCTCCACCAATCCTCCGCATCCGGTGCGCGACACGCATTTCCGCATCGACGGGCCCGTGGTCGAGCAGCTTACCGAGGCCTTCGCCGACGACTGGCTCTACCAGACCGGCGAGCGGTTGCTGAGCAAGGACTGGTTTCCGCCGCTGCATCCCGTGGGCAACTGTGCCGCTCGGGTCGTGACCTCGGGGCCCGACGAGGATCTCGAGCAGATCGAGTTCGCGATCCTGCACGCCATCTCGTGTGCGCGCCGCTCGATCCGCATCGTCACGCCCTATTTCCTGCCGCCCGACGTGCTGACCACGGCGTTGGGCCTGGCCTCCATGCGCGGCCTCACCGTCGATGTCATGGTGCCGGAGCGATCGAACCACACAATCCTGGACTGGGCGCGCCGGGTGCCCTTGCGGGCATTGCTCGAGACGGGCTGCCGCATCTGGCTGATGCCGCCACCCTTCGATCACTCCAAGCTCATGACCATCGACGATGCCTGGTCCCTGATCGGCAGCGCCAACTGGGACACGAGGAGCTTCCGCCTGAATTTCGAGCTCAACGTCGAGGTCCAGGACGAGGAATTCGCCCATCGTCTCGGCGAGGTGACGCAGCAGGGCCGGCAATTGACGCTGAGCGAGATCAAGTCGGATCCGCTGCTGGCGCGCCTGCGCAACAGCGCGGCGCGGCTGATGCAGCCCTATCTCTAGATCGGAAGCGCATTGATCGACGCGCCTCGACCGTCGGCATATTCCGTTCGGCTGATTCCAGCCGAACGGAATATGCTCTAGCGCAGCGCCGCCCTGATCTTCACCAGCCGGCGGCGCGCGCGATAGAGCGGCCGGCGTCGGCTCTTGGCTTCCGCAACCTGCAGGTCGAGCACGATCGGCTTGTGGTCCGAAGGGCCGAAGTCGAGCGTGCTCGCGAAGGTGCAGGCGAGGCAATGCGCCAGGCAGCGATCGAGGCGAAAGGGCACGATGTTGCTGCCGAAATGTGTGGTCTCGCGTGGGCCGACATCGCTGAAACCCGGGATCAGGCTCGGGCCCACGGCATTGTAGTCGCCGATGATGGCCGACGGCTGGCCGCGTAGCGCCCCCGCGATGCGCAAGAGCTGGCGGCGGTTCAAGAGCTGGCCGTGGCTGAGATGGACGTTGGCGAATGTGATCTCGCCCACCTTCACGATCTGGCTGCGCCGTCGCGGCAGGCGGCCGGGCAGCGATGAGGCGGGCAGCGGCAGGATGTGCGGCTGCGCAAAGTGGTGCCGGCTCCAGGCCGCGAGCCCGTGGATGCGGCCCGGCCAGGGCAGGCGGTGATAGTGGCCGGCGACCATCGTCGGCAGCACGTCCATATGCTGCGTCACCTCCTGCATGAGGAGCAGGTCGGGCTTCTCGCGCTCGATCAGCGCCGCCACGTCGCGCGCCGCGGCGCCTTCGAGCCGGAGCAGATTCCAGGAGATGACCCTCATCGCCGACAACATAGACGCTCGCCCGCGATCTGTGCACACTTTCGTCCGGAAACATCACGGGTGGAAACGACATGAAGGTGGTCATCACCGGAGGCGGCGGCTTCCTGGGCAAGAAGCTGGCGCGGCGCATCCTGCAGCAGGGCACGCTGGCAGGGCCCGACGGCAAGCCGGAGAAGGTGAGCGAGCTCCTGCTGTTCGATGTCGGCAAGGCGAGCGGCCCCGGCCTCGACGATCCCCGGGTCAAGGCGATCGCGGGCGACATCGCGAACTCGGCGACGGTCTCGTCGATCGTGCAGGGCGCCTCGACCGTGTTCCATTTTGCCGCCGTGGTGAGCGCGGGCGCCGAGGCCGACTTCGATCTCGGCTATCGCGTCAATCTCGACGGCACGCGCAACGTGCTGGAAGCCTGCCGCGCGCTCGGTACGAATCCGCGCGTTGTGTTCACCAGCTCGCTCGCGGCCTATGGCGGCGACCTGCCGCCCGCCGTCACCGACGACACGCCTCTCACGCCGCAGACCTCGTACGGGTCGCAGAAGTCGATCGGCGAGTTCCTGATCCGCGACTACACGCGCAAGGGCTATTTGCGCGGCACGGCGGTGCGGCTGCCGACCATCTGCGTGCGCACGGGCCTGCCCAACAAGGCGGCCTCGACCTGGGCGAGCTCGGTGGTGCGCGAGCCGCTGACCGGCGTCGACGTCGTCTGCCCGGTGACGCCGCAGACCATCATGGTGGTCTTGAGCCCGCGCAAGACGGTCGATGCGTTCGTGAAGCTGCACGACCTGCCGCCCGATGCCTTCGGCCCGGGGCGAACCTTGCTCCTGAACGGCATCAACGTCACCGCCAAGGACCTCGAGAAGGCGGTGACGACCCATGCCGGCAATCGCAAGGTTGGCAAGGTGCTCTGGCAGCACGATCCCGCGATCCAGAAGATCTGCGACGGCTGGCCCCAGGGCATCGATTCGGCGCGGGCGCGCCGGCTCGGCTTCGAGATCGACCGCGATCTCGACGAGGTCGTGCGCAACTTCATCGCCGACGATCTCGACGAGCAGATGAGGATCGCCAAGCCGGCCTGACGAAGCGGCTCAGCGGGCCGGCCGCAGCGTCGCCGATCGTACCTCGATCGCGCTCTTGCGGCGCGCCTCCATGCCGCGCACGGCAAGCGTCGCGGGCTTTTGCGCGCCCATCGATCGCAACGTGAGAGGTCGCCAGTCGGGACCGGCCTCGACGACCGTCTCCCCGCCCGGGAGATAGGCGCCCGCTTCATCGACCAGGCCGAAGCCGATCGCGCCGCTCGTCACCTTCACCTCGAGATCGAGCGCGACAGCCTCGAACGATGCACCAGCGTCGCGGAGATCGACCGTCGCGCCCGGCCGGAACAGGCCGGCCGGAACGGAGAGCGCCCACCGCGTCCCTGCGAACACGGGGCGCTGGCCCGACTTAAGCTCGAACTTTGCCGTGGCCATCAGGTCGACCGGTGTCGCCTGCGGTGCTTCGGCGGCCATGCCGAGATATTCGAAGTCGATCCAGCGATAGTTGTGCGAGCAGAACTCGAAATCGAGCACGGCACGCAGCCGTGCGGGCTCGAGCCGGCGCCGGATCTTTTCGGCATCGTGCCACTCGGCCCAGGGCGTGCGCTCGCCGTCGGTCAGCTTGCCCCAGTCCTCGAAGGCCGGTGCGCCCTCGCGCAGCCAGCGTTCGCGTGGATAGACCAGCTCCATCCAGCGGCCGCCCGCCTTGAGATGCGGCAGCACGGCCAGCGCCTCGCGGCGGGCGATCTCGAAGGGCACGTGATGGATCGAGCCGAACACCCACACGGCGTCGTAGTCGGATGGCAGCGCGCCGAACGAGAGATCGTCGGGGATCAAGTGAAAGCGCGTGCGCTCGGCGAGGCCCTTGAGCGTGGCGATGCGGCGAATGACCTGAAGATTGTCGGGCACGATGTCGGCGAAGGTCCAGTGCGCGCCGAGGGCGGCAAAGCGCAAGCCGTCGAAGCCGAGTCCCGATCCCAGCTCGAGGACTCGGCGGTCGCGGAAGTGATCGCCGTACAGGGGGCCGAGCCAGCCGAGCTCGCCGACATAGCGGCGCTCGGCCATCTCCTGCCAGGCCGCGAGCATCGCGTCGTCGGGAAGCGTCAGCAGATCGGACGAGAAGATGCGTCCGTCGGTGTCGCTGCCGCGCGGCGCCTCACGCCACTTCTCGCGATACCGGTCGAGCGACACGTCGATGGCCCTACCTCAGGCCCATCAGCTTGAGGATCTTGAGATGTAGGACACGTAGCGGTCCCCAGACATGCTTGGTGCGGATCATGTCCCAGCGATAGGGTTCGTTGTCCGCACCGGCGACGGGCCCCACGCCATCGAGATAGGCGACGATGCCGACGGCGTCGGTATCCCACGGACCGGTGGTCTTGAAGATCGTGCTCGGCGCGCCGTACTTCAGCAGCGCCTCCGCCATGCCCGACGACATGAACTCCATGTATTTCGGCAGCGCCTCAGGCCGACAGAAATAGGCCTTGTTGTAGCCGACGGCGAGAAAGCGGAAATGGAACGGGTTCTTCTCGAGGTACCGGATGGCCTCGGTCGTGTTGGCGGGGTAGCGCTCGGAGAAGAAGTCGTCGATCACGACCAGCCCGTCGTCGTTGGCGATGCGGTTGGCGAGCTCGAGCTCGCGATAGACGGCGGGACCGGTATGCTCGCCGTCGATATGCACCCAGCGCACGCTGCGGTGCATGGTCCTGAGGTCGAGGCGGGAGGCGAGGTCGGCCGACGAGGTCTCGATGGGCACGAGATTGGCGGGCTCGATGCCGGTCGATCGGATCGCGGTCTGGATGGCTGGCTCGTCCATTTTGATGTCGCAGAGATAGATCTTCTCCCGGCCCTTGCGGTAGTTGGCGAGCACCGAGGCCGACCGGCCCTTCCAGACGCCGATTTCGAAGAAGTCGCCGGTCGCGCCCATGCGGGTCTGCTGGTCAAGCAAGGCGCGCCATATGCAATAGGAGCCGAACCCGAACCAGCCCGGAATGGCGTCGATTTTCTCCCAGCTCAGCATTGCGGCTCCCGCTTTCGAGGCGCCTTGCTAACAGCGCCCTATCGACGCTGCAAGCCGTCCCGCTTGCGTCAAAAGCAGGCCTCCTGTAGAGCCCGGCATTGTCGGAGATGCCGTCCACCACCCTCGCATATCGCGCCACCGTCGGACTCATCTGGGCGCTGGCGCTCTGGCACAGCTGGACATGCCGCGGCCTGTTCGTCGACGGATCGGCTTTCCTGATCCAGATCGTGCGGCGCGAGTGGTTCTTCGATTTCTATCCGCCGCGCCTGTACGCCATGATCGTGGGCCAGATCCCCATCATGACCGCCGTCACGCTGGGCATGACCGATCTGCACTGGCTGGGCCGGCTGCTGTCGCTCGGTCTGTTCGGCCTGCCGACGCTCGTCTACACGCTGGCGCTCGCCCGCGCGAAGCGCGACCCTGTGCTGCTGGCGGTCGTCATCACGGCGATCGCGCTCGTCTTCATGACCACCTCGTTCTTCATCGTGGGTGAATACAACACGCTCTATGCGGTGACCTTGCTGGTCGCGGTGCTGCTGGCGACTTCCGACCGGCTCCGCCTGTCGGAGAGCCTGTTCATCGTGCTGCTCGCGGCCTTCGCCATGCGCACCTACGAGACCATGATCTACCTCGGCCCCCTGCTGGCGGCGATGACGCTGTGGCAGGTCTGGCGTCTCTCGCCGCGGCCGATCGTTCCCGTCGCGCTGCATCTGATCGCGGCCGTGCTGTTCCTCTACGGCTGGTGGATCGCCTTCGACTCGGTGGTCATCCATCCCTGGTCGACGGCGCATCTCGACGAGACCTGGGAGCAGGCCAAGTTCTTCTGGCAGAACATGCAGTTCGACTGGGTGCTGGGCGCCACGCTCGTGATCGCGGTCTGGGCGCTCCTGCGGCCGGAGGATCTGGGGGCCGCCAAGCCCTATCGGTGGGCTGCGCTGCTGCTCATGGCGCTGGCGCTGTCGCCGCTGCTGGCGCTCTCCGACACGCTGATCCGGCCGCTGGCCAAGTCGCAGTACGTCGCGCGTACCGTGAGCGGGCTGATCATCGCGGCCATGCTCTGCTTCATCTGGCTCTACGCTTCCCGCATGCTGCCCGACTGGAAGCTGCGAGCCGCGCTGCGGATGCCGGAGGTCCGGCGGCGGCTGCTGGCCTTCGTCGTCCTCATGCCGCTTGCCATGGTGCCCTCCGATCTCTTCCTCACCTCCACATGGGTGTCGTATCTACGGGCCATGCGGAGCACCGTGGTCAGCCGGCCCGGCCTGATCCCCTACGAGGAAACGCCGATGGCGCGGTTGCCGGACTTCCTGCTGGTCGAGAACTGGGCGCTGTCGACGCAGAGCCTAGCGCTGCGCTCGCGGCAGGGCGACGGCATCATCCTGCCGCCCCGTGACTTCCGGGACTGGGTGCCGTTCCCGCCGTCGCAGCCGCCCAATATCGGCCGGTTCGTCTGGCACGACTGACCGTGACGCCGCCGTCCCTCGCCACCCTCTACCGCAGCACCGTCGTGCTGCTGTGGGCGCTCGTCGCCTACGACACGATCGCCTGCCGCGGGCTGTTCTGGGACGGCACGTCGTTCCTCGCCAACATGCTGGAGTACGGCTCCGTCCACGACTTCTATCCGGCGCGGGCGCACGTCAACTGGGTGACGCAGGTGCCGGTGCTGCTGCTCGCCAAGCTCGGCGTGCGCGACGTCCGGCTGCTCGCCATGGTCTTCACGGCCGCCTTGTTCGGGCTGCCGACCGGCCTCTACCACTTCGCGCTCCACCGTCTGCGCCACGACGGCACGCTGCTGGCGGCCGGCATCGGCGTGATCGCCGCGATCTACCTGCCGACCTCGTTCTTCATCATCGGCGAATACAACGCGACCTATGCCGCGGCGATGGCCATCGTGGCGGTGGTCCTGACCAGCGATGGTGCCAGCCGGCTCGACTCGCTCATCCTGGCGGCGCTGGGCGTGCTCTGCATCGCCTCCTACGAGGCCATGATCTATCTCGGACCCCTTCTGATCGCGGCGGTGCTGTGGTGGATGTCGCGCGGCCGGCGCGCCGCGCCTCAATCGGATGACATCACGCAGCTTCTGGGCTTCATCGCCGTCGTCTCGCTCGCCGCCGGCGTGATCGTCTCGTCGAGCGCCGTCATCGAATACTGGAACAACAACTATTTCATCAAGGTGCGCGCCGCGACCTTCGACTTCTGGCAGAACCTGCAGTTCATCGTGCCGCTGATCGGGCTCGGCGTGCTGACGCTGCTCACCTTCGCGCGGCCGGCATGGCTTGCGTCCGGCTGGCCGATTCCGGCCGTCGCCGCCATCGGCGCGATCCTGATCTCGACGCTCTGGTTCCGGCAGATCTTCCAGCCCGAGGCGATGATCTTCCCGCCCGCGCACTACGTGGCGCGCACCGCTGCCGGCGGGCTCCTGTGGGCGGTCATGGCGGCGATGTGGGTCTATGCGGTCTGGCGCGATCCGCCGGCGCTGCTCGCCATCCTGCACCGGCGGGAGGTCGGCCGGCGTCTGGCGACCGCGATGTTCGTGCTCACGCTCTGCGCCGCCGTGCCCGATGTCGTGCTGACGCGCATGTGGACGAACTATCTCGACTATTTCCATGGCATCGTGACCAGCCGCACGGGGCTGGTGCGCGCCAAGGAACTGCCGCTCGAGACCTGGCCCTATCGGCTGTTCGCGCAGGACTGGAGCTATCCGGCGCTGAGCGCGCTGCTGCGGGCCAGACCGGGGCAGGGCGTGGTCGTGATGGACAAGACCTACAAGATCAATCCGCCTTTCGAGCCGTCCTGCGGGACGGTGCCCCGGCTCGAGGGCTATTCGTGGCCGGGCTGAGCCTGCGCCGCCTCGCCGTCGGCGCCGCGGCGATCCTCTGGTTGCTCGCCGCCTGGCACGCCTGGGTCGCGCGCGGCCTCTATCTCGACGGCGCCGCGGCGCTCGTGACCATGCTGAAGAACGGCGGCTTCGCGCTCTTCTACCAGTCGCGGCTCTACATGATGGCGCTGACGCAGGCGCCGGCCGCGGCCGCCATGGGCCTTGGCGTCACGGACACGCGCGTGATCGCGCAGCTCTACTCGGCCGGGCTCTTCCTCGTGCCGACGGCCTTCTATCACGCGGCCCTCTGGCGGGCGCGAAACGATGCGGCTCTGCTCACGGCCGTCCTTGTGGCGATCGGCGTGGTCTTCCTGCCGACCTCGTTCTTCATCATCGGCGAATCGAACGCGATCGATGCGGCGGTGATCTTCTGCGCCGTCGTGCTCGCGACGGCGCGGCGCCCCGCGCCGGTCGATGGGCTGCTGCTCGCGGCGACGGCGGCGCTGCTGATCCGTTCCTATGAAACCGTTTCGTGTTTCGGACTGCTGCTCGCGGCCTTCGCCGCCTGGCGCCTCGGGCGCGGCGGCGGCAATGGTGCAGGTGTTGCTTCCTATGCGCTGGCGATCCTGGCCTTCCTGGCCGCGTCGGCCGTGTCGATCTATTCGTTGTTCGATCCAACGAACCCGGCGCCGCTGGGCGATGCGTTGAACCGCGTCGTGCAATTCTGGCGCAACCTCCAGTTCATCCTGCCGCTCCTCGCGCTGGTGATCGTCGCGGCGTTCGGTCGCGGCGGCGGCAAATCGGCCGTCCTCGCGGCGATGTTGTTGCTCGTGTTCGTCGCCGTCAGTCCGCTGTTGCTGCTGGTGGACATCGGCGTCGCACCGTTGCCGCGCACGCACTATCATTCGCGTACCGTCGCGGGCCTCGTGATCGCGGCTCTCGCCATCGCGATCTGGCTTCATGCCTGGAGACCCTCCTGGACGCCGCGGCCCGTCCATACCGCTCTTGCCGCCGCGGCGCTGCTGGCGGCGCTGCCGCCCGACATCGTGCTGACCGAGCTCTGGCGCCGCAGCCTGGTCGAGTTCCGCACCGTCATCTCCACGCACACCGGCCTGATCGCGGCGGAGGAGACGGCCTTCCTGCACAGGCCCTACAGCGAGATGGTCGAGCCCTGGGCGCTGCCCAGCCAGAGCGTGATCCTGCGCCGCAAGCCGACCGACGGCATCATCCTGCCGCCCAAGGGATATGCCGGCTGGCAGCCTTTCGACGCCACGAAGCCGCTGCCGGCGCCCTTCGCCAAGTTCCACTGGGAGGACTGAGACCGCATGGGGACGGGCCTCTATCGCCTCGCCGTGCTCCTGCTGTGGGCGCTCGCCCTCCTGAACAGCGCCGCCAGCCGCGGCCTGTATTGGGACGGCGGTTCGTTCTTCGTCGATATCATCGACACCGGCGGCTTCCACGATTCCTTCGTGTCGCGCGCCCATGTCGCCTGGGCGACCCAGCTGCCGCTGCTCGCGGCGCTCGATCTCGGCATCACCGACAATACGCGCGTGCTGGCGATCGTGCTCTCGGCCGGTCTGTTCTTCCTGCCGGCCGCGCTCTATCACCTGGCGCTGGCGCGCCTGCGCCACGATGCGACATCGCTCGCCATCGCCATCGCCGTCGTGGCGATCGTCTACCTGCCGACCTCGTTCTTCATCATCGGCGAGTACAACGTCACCTATGCCGCGGTCGCTGCCGCGATGGCGGTCGCGCTCACCTTCAAGAGCCGGCGCGACGGCGTGATCCTCTGCCTGCTCGGCGTGCTGTGCCTGCGCTCCTACGAGTCGATGGTCTATTTCGGCCCGCTGCTGGCGGCGGCATCCCTGTGGGGGGCCCCGGATGACGACGACATCGCGCGCCTGCTGCGCCGCCTCGCCGCCTTCGCCTTCCTGGGCGGCGCGGTCGTCGCGCTGCGAACCATGGTCTACTACTGGGACCACCCGTATTTCATCGAAGTGCGCGCCGCGACCTTCGACTTCTGGCAGGATCTGCAATTCGTCATTCCCATCGTGGGGCTGGCGATCTTCGCCGCGATCACGCTGCTGACGCCGCGCTGGCTGCAGGGCAGGGGCCCGACGATCGTGATCGGCGTGGTGGCGATCCTGCTCGTGGTCTCGCCGTGGGCCTATCTGGTCAATCCCGGCACGATCCTGTTCCCGCCGGCGCACTATGTCGCGCGCACCGCGGCGGGCGGCGTGCTGCTGGCATTGCTGGCGGCGCTCTGGCTGTACCGAGCCTGGCGCGGCCCACCGCTGGCGCTGGTCGACACGCTGCGACAACCGGAGGTCGGGCGGCGGCTTACCATGGCGATGCTCCTGCTCTTCGCGGCCTCGGCGGTGCCCGACGTGTTCCTGACGCGCGTCTGGACCGACTATGTGAGCCTCAGGCGCGGCTATGTCACCAGCCACACGGGTTACATCAAGGCCAGCACCCTGCCGTCGCTCGCCTGGCCGCATCGCATGTTCGACCAGAACTGGACCCTGCCGGCACTGAGCGTAATCCTGCGCGCCAAGCCGGGCGACGCCGTCATCGTCGACGACATGGATGCGCGTATGAACCAGCCGTTCGATCCGGCCTGCGGCACGGTGCCGAAGTTGGCAAGCTACAACTGGCGCTGACGCCTCACGGCCGCATCCAGAAACTGGCCTTGCCCGCGCCGCGCACGGGAGCGGCCATCTCGACGAACTCGCAGAGGATCTTGCGGGTGTCGCGCGGATCGATGATCT
>DATJWN010000095.1:0-12999 GCA_035501235.1 Reyranella sp. | reverse complement strand
GCAGGACGGGCACTGGGGAATCCAAGCGCGCTCTTCTTTTGCGTCGTGAGACGGTGCTAGGCTCTATTCACGGGGTGTTCAACGCTTTTCGGAGGGGGAATTCATGCTGACCCGCAACCGTCTGCTCACTGCGCTGGCGCTCGTCCTGCCGCTCGGCTCACCTGCCTTTGCGCAACAGGAGCCGATCAAGATCGGCGAGCTCAACAGCTACAAGGTCTTCGCCGCCTTCCTCGATCCCTACAAGAAGGGCTGGCAGATGGCGATGGATGAGGTCAACGCCTCGGGCGGCGTGCTGGGCCGCAAGATCGAGATCGTGAGCCGCGACGACAACGGCAACACCGGCGACGCCGTCCGCGCCGCCGAGGAGCTGCTGAGCCGAGAGAAGGTTGCTTTCCTGATGGGAACCTTCCCCTCGAACGTGGGCCTGGCCGTCGCCGACTTCGCCAAGCAGCGCAAGACGCTGTTCATCGCGGGCGAGCCGCTCACCGACAAGATCGTCTGGGACCAGGGCAACGCCTACACATTCCGGCTGCGCACCTCGACCTACATGCAGACCGCGATGCTCATTCCCGATGCCGCGAAGATCAAGAAGAAGCGCTGGGCGATCGTCTATCCCAACTACGAGTACGGCACCTCGGCGACGGCGGCGTTCAAGAAGCTCCTGAAGGAGAAGCAGCCCGACGTCGAGTTCGTGGCCGAGCAGGCGCCGCCGCTCGGCAAGATCGACGCGGGCGCGGTCGTGCAGGCGCTGGCCGATGCCAAGCCCGAGGCGATCTTCTCCTCGCTGTTCGGCGCCGACCTCGCGAAGTTCGTGCGCGAGGGCCAGCAGCGCGGCCTGTTCAAGGGCGTCGAGGTGTTCGACCTGCTGGGCGGCGAGCCCGAGTATCTCGATCCGCTGAAGGACGAGGCGCCGGTCGGCTGGTATGTCACGGGCTATCCCTGGTACGGCATCAAGACGCCCGAGCATCAGAAGTTCCTCGCCGCCTATCAGGCGAAGTTCAACGACTATCCGCGGCTGGGCTCGATCGTCGGCTACTCGCTCACCATGTCGGCCGTGGCGGCGATCAAGAAGGCGGGCTCGCTCGACCAGGACAAGCTGATCGCGGCGATGAGCGGGCTCAAGCTCACCATCCCCTTCGGCCCTATCGAGTTCCGCGCGCTCGACCACCAGTCGACCATGGGCGCCTATGTCGGCCGCATCGGCCTGAAGGACGGCAAGGGCATCATGACCGACTGGCGTTTCGTCGACGGCAAGGACGCGCTGCCGAGCGACGCCGAGGTCAAGAAGATGCGGCCGGCGAATTGATCAAGTGGACCGCGGGCCTCCGGGCCGGCTCATCGGCGCATTCACAGGCGCCTTACTCATGAGCGGGCCTGGAGGCCCGCGGTCCGCATGAGTCTTGCCTCTCTCCTCATCCAGCTCCTGAACGGGCTGGCCGCCGCCTCGTCGTTGTTCCTGGTGTCGGCCGGCCTGTCCCTGATCTTCGGCGTGACGCGGATCGTGAACTTCGCGCACGGCTCGCTCTACATGCTGGGGCTCTACATCGCCTACAGCCTGATCGGGCATCTCGGCTTCTGGCCCGCCCTGCCGCTGGCGGCGATTGCGGTTGGCGTGATCGGTGCCGCGATAGAAATCCTGATCCTGCGCCGGATCTACAAGGCGCCCGAGCTGTTCCAGCTGCTCGCCACCTTCGCCGTCGTGCTGGTGATCAAGGACGCGGCGCTCTTCGCGTGGGGGCCGGAGGATCTCGTGGGGCCGCGCGCGCCGGGCTTCACCGGCGCGGTCGAGATTTTGGGCCGAAGGATGCCGAGCTACGACCTGCTGCTGATCGCGATCGGCCCGCTGGTGCTGGGCGCCATGAAGCTGCTGCTCGACAAGACGCGCTGGGGCGCGCTGGTGCGCGCCGCGACGCAGGACCGCGAGATGGTGGGCGCGCTGGGCGTCGATCAGGCGAAGCTCTTCACCTCGGTGTTCTTCGCCGGTGCCGTGCTCGCGGGGCTGGGCGGCGCGCTGCAGATCCCGCGCGAGCCCGCCACTCTCGATCTCGATTTCGGCGTCATCGCCGATGCCTTCGTGGTCACGGTCGTGGGCGGGCTGGGCAGCCTCGGCGGCGCCTTCCTGGCCGCGCTCCTGATCGGTGTCGCCAAGGCGCTGTGCATCGGCTTCGGCTTCTCCAAGCTCACCCTGGTCGTGGAGTTCGTGATCATGGGCGTGGTGCTGGTGCTGCGCCCCTACGGCCTGCTCGGCAAGGCGCCGACCATGGCGCGGGCGCTGGGCGAGACGACGGCCACGCTGAAGCCGCCGCGATGGCGGGTCGTCGGCGTCTGGCTCGCGTTCCTGATCCTCCTGCCGCTGGTCGCCGATCAGTACGTCACCGTGCTGCTGACCGATATCGCCTGCCTGGCGCTCTTCGCCGCCAGCCTGCATTTCATCATGGGGCCGGCCGGCATGATCTCCTTCGGCCATGCCGCGTATTTCGGCGTCGGCGCCTATGCCGCCGCGCTGCTGTTCAAGCTCGCGGGCCTGCCGATGGAGCTGGCGCTGGTCGTGGCGCCCTTCGTCGCCGGGCTTTTCGCCGTGATCTATGGCTGGTTCTGCGTGCGGCTGAGCGGCGTCTACCTTGCCATGCTGACATTGGCCTTCGCGCAGATCACCTGGTCCATCGTCTTCCAGTGGGACGAGCTGACCGCCGGCAGCAACGGCTTGATCGGCATCTGGCCGGCCGCGTGGCTGCAGGACAAGACCGTCTACTACTATCTCACGCTCGCCTGCGTCGGGCTCGGCATCGCCGTCCTGTGGCGCGCGATCTTCTCGCCCTTCGGCTACGCCTTGCGCGCCGGCCGCGATTCGCCGCTGCGCGCCGAGGCGATCGGCATCGACGTGCGCTCCTTCCAATGGGCGGCGTTCGTGCTCGCCGGCACGGTCGCGGGCCTCGCGGGCGCGGTCTTCGTCTTCTCCAAGGGCGGCATCGCGCCCTCATCGGTCTCGATCTCGCAATCGACCGACGGGCTCATCATGGTGCTGCTGGGCGGCGTCGAGACGCTGACCGGGCCGATCGTCGGGGCGGCCGTCTTCATCTGGCTGCGCGACACGCTGGCCCGCGTGTCCGTGACCCTCAACATCGACTTCTGGCGAGCCGCCCTCGGCCTGGTGATCCTGCTCGTCGTCATCGTCTTCCCGCAGGGGCTGGTGGGCGGCCTGAAGGCGCTCTATGCGCGGGTGCGGCCGACATGAGCGCGGTGCTGCGGGTCGAGGGGCTGCGCAAGGCGTTCGGCGGCGTGCAGGCGGTCGACGGCGTCTCCTTCGCGGTCGAGGCGGGCGAGCTGCTGGCGCTGTTCGGGCCCAACGGCGCCGGCAAGAGCACCTGCTTCAACATGCTGAACGGCCAGCTGGCCCCCGATGACGGCGCCGTCCAGCTCGAGGGCCGCGATATCGTGGGCATGAGCCCGCGCGCCATCTGGCGGCTGGGCGTCGGCCGTACCTTCCAGATCACCGCGACCTTCGCCTCGCTCAGCGTGCGCGAGAACGTGCAGATGGCGCTCTATTCCCATGCCGGTCGACTGCGCTCGCTTCTCTCCCGATTCGGCAGGGCGTTGACCATGGAGGCCAACGCGCTCCTCGAGCGGGTCGGCATGCTCGACCAGGCGGACCGGCTTTGCGGCGTGCTGGCTTACGGCGACCTCAAGCGGGTCGAGCTGGCGATGGCGCTGGCCAACCGTCCGAAGCTTCTGCTCATGGACGAGCCGACTGCCGGCATGGCGCCCAGGGAGAGGGTCTCCTTGATGGAGCTGGCAGCCACGCTCGCCCGCGCGCAGAGGATCGCCGTGCTGTTCACCGAGCACGACATGGACGTGGTCTTCAGCCAGGCCGACCGCATCGTCGTGCTCGACCGCGGCCGCCTGATCGCCGGCGGTCTGCCGGAAGAGGTGCGCGCCAACCCGCAGGTCCGCGAAGTCTATCTCGGAGGCATGCATTGATTTCATTTGGACCGCGGGCCTCCGGGCCCGCTCGGGAGGCGGGCCCGGAGGCCCGCGGTCCGCATGAGGAGTCATTGTGCTCCTCGTGAAGGACCTCCACGCCAACTACGGCCGCGCCCATATCCTGCAGGGCGTGTCGCTGGAGGCGCGCAAGGGCGAGGTCGTGGCGTTGCTGGGCCGCAACGGCGCGGGCAAGTCGACCACGCTCAAGGCCATCATGGGGCTGGTGCCGCCGACGCAAGGACAGGTGAGCTTCGCCGGCAGGCGCATCGATCGCCTGCCGCCCTATCGCATCGCGCGGCTGGGCTTGGGCTACGTGCCCGAGGAGCGGCGCATCTTCAGCGAGCTCTCCGTGATGGAGAATCTCGAGGTCGGCCGCCAGACCGTGCGTCCGGATGCGCCGCGATGGGACGAGGAGAGCCTGTTCGCGCTCTTCCCCAGCCTCGGCCGCATGCGCGAGCGCGCGGGCGGGCGCATGTCGGGCGGCGAGCAGCAGATGCTCACGATAGCGCGCACGCTCATGGGCAATCCGGCCTGCGTGCTGCTCGACGAGCCGTCGGAGGGGCTGGCGCCCATCGTCGTCGAGCAGATGGCGCACTCGATCCGCACCTTGAAGGGCGAGGGGCTCTCGGTGCTGCTCTGCGAGCAGAACCTGCGTTTCTGCGAGGCCATCGCCGACCGCGCCTATATCATCGAGAAGGGCCAGATCCGCTTCGGTGGCACCATGGCCGAGCTCGCCGCCGATCCCAAGCTTCGCGAACAGTACCTGTCGGTTTGACCATGCCCACGCAAAACTCCACGACGGCCGGCATCGATGTCGGCGGCACCTTCACCGATCTCTTGGCGATCGATACAGCCTCCGGCGCGGTCAAGCTCGCCAAGGTGCCGACCACCGTCGACAACCAGGCGATCGGCTTCATGGCCGCGCTCCAGTCCGCCGGCACCGCTCCCGCGACCTTGCAGGCCGTCGTGCATGGAACGACCACGACCACGAACGCGCTGCTCGAACGCAAGATCGCCAGGGTCGGTCTGATCACGACCAAGGGCTTCCGTGACGTGCTGGAGCTTGGCCGCCGCACGCGGCCCCAGCCGTACGGCCTGCGCGGCACGTTCCACCCGCTGATCGATCGCGAGTACCGCCTCGAAGTCGCCGAGCGCATGGATGCCGACGGCAAGGTGCTGACGCCGCTCGACGAGGCGGCTGTGGCCGACGCCGCGAAAAAGCTGCTGGCGCTGGGCTGCGAGGCGGTCGTGATCCACTTCCTTCACAGCTACATCAACTCCACGCATGAGAAGCGCGCGGCGGAGATCGTGCGCGGCCTGTGGCCCAACGAATACGTCACGGCGGGCCACGCCATCCTGTCGGAGTATCGCGAGTTCGAGCGTGGCGTGACGGCGGCGGTCAACGCCTCGGTGCAGCCGGTGCTCGACCGCTATCTTACGCGCCTGCGCAAGGAGCTTTCGGCGCAGGGCTTCGACCGCGACATCCTGGTGATGCAGGGCAATGGCGGCACGATCTCCTCGCAGCTCATCGCCAAGGCCGCGGTGAACACGGTGATGTCGGGTCCGGCCTCGGGCGTGATGGCGGCTGCCTATACCGGCCGCGCCTCGGGCCAGCCCAACCTCATCACCTACGACATGGGCGGCACCTCGACCGATGTCGGCCTGATCGAGGACGCCGTGCCGCAGGTCTCGGGCGAGCTGGAGCTCGAGTATGCGATGCCCATCCACGTGCCCATGGTCGACGTGCACACGATCGGCGCGGGCGGCGGCTCGATCGCGTCCGTCGACGCGGCGGGCATGCTGAGGGTCGGCCCGGAAAGCGCGGGCGCGCGGCCGGGTCCCATCTGCTACGGCCGCGGCGGCTCCGAGCCCACCATCACCGACGCCAACCTGATCCTGGGCCGGCTCAATCCCGACCGCCTGCTGGGCGTCGACCATCCGGTCACGCTCGACCAGGTGCGCGGCATCATCGAGGAGAAGGTCGGCAGGCGTCTCGGCCTCGATGCCGAAGCCGCCGCCGCCGCCATCCTGCGCATCGCCAACGATCGCATGGCGGGCGCCATGCGGCTGGTCTCGCTGTCGCGCGGCCACGATCCCCGCGACTTCGCGCTCTTCGCCTTCGGCGGCGCGGGGCCCTTGCATGCGACGGCGCTGGCCCGCGAGCTCGCCATCCCGACCGTGATGGTGCCGGCGCGGCCCGGCATCACCAACGCGCTGGGCTGCGTCGTCGCCGACCTGCGCCATGACTATGTGCGCACCGTGAACAAGCCCCTGTCCGCCGTCGACGACGCGTTGATCGCGCGCATCTATGCCGAGCAGAGCGCGGAGGGTCGCGCCACCATCGAGGCCGAAGGCGCGCCGGTACGCGAGCTGCGCTACGTCCACACCGTCGACATGCAGTTCGCGGGGCAGAGCCATATCCTGTCGGTCGGCATCGACCGGCCCGACATCGGCGTCGACGAGCTGCGCAAGGTCCATGCCGCGGCCTACTGGCGCCGCTTCGGCATCGAGCTCAGCGAGATCCCGCCTGTGCTGGTCAACCTGCACACCGCCGTGATCGGCGTGCGGCCGGAGATCGACCTCGCCACGCTCGCCGCCACCGAGCGCGCCTCGACCCTGAAGGCCGCGCAGACCGGCGAGCGCCGCGTGTGGTTCGCCGACGGCTGGCACCAGACACCGATCTACGCCCGCGACCGCCTGCCACTCGATGCGGTGTTCCAGGGGCCGGCGATTTTGGAACAGCTCGACTGCACGACCGTCGTCGAGCCGGGCGACACGGTGCGGCAGGACAGGCTGGGCAATCTGATGATTGGCGTGCGGTGACGGACCGCGTCTTCGCCGACCGGACGTTCGGCGCCGAAACGGTATTCGACGGGCTCGACCTCACCGAGAGCCGGTTCGAGCGCTGCGTTTTCCAGGGGCCGGTGCTGCAGAGCCTCGATTTCTCCGAATCGGAGTTCGTCGATTGTCGTTTTGAGCCCTTGCGGCTCGCTGCTTGCAAGTTTCCCAAAGCGAAGTTCCGCTCGTGTGTCTGGTTCGATGCCGACCAGAGGAAGGGCGGCACCTTCGCCTTCTGCGACCTGCAGGCGGCCGAGTTCGCCAAGTGCAATCTCGCGACCTCGGTGTTCGAGCGCTGCGATCTTTACAATCTCGTCGCGTCAGACTCGAGCTTCCGCGGCGCGCAGTTCAAGCAATCGACCTTCTCCAAGGCGATCTCGCGCAAGACGGTCATGACCCGGGCGTCGTTCGACACCTGCAACCTCTCCTTCGCCGATCTCTCCGGCACGTCGCTGGAGCGCTGCGAGTTCAAGTCCTGCAAGTTCTCCGAGGCCTCGTTCATCGATGCCGATCTGAGCGACGCCACCCTGCTCGCCTGCGCGCTCGATCGCGTCGAATGGGAGCGCGCCAGGCTGAAGGGCGCCGACCTGCGCGGCTCCAACCTGTCCGGCCTGAACCTCGCGGTGCTCTCCGACTATGCCGGCCTGCGGATCAGCGAGAGCGAGCAGTCGGAGATCCTGGGGAATCTAGGCGTAAACGTTCACCCCGGCTCTTGAGCCGCCTGGCGCGGATCGTCGACGTCCGTCCGGATGTGGTCGGTGGGCAGCGGCGTGGCGGTCATCAGGGTCACGCCGTCGGGCGACCGGAAGCGATGCCAGGCGCCCTGCGGCACGACCGCGATCATGCCGGCGCGGAGCGGCAGGGACTGTATCGGTCCGTCGCCCACCACGATGTCCAGGGCGGCGCTGCCGTCGATTATGTGCACCAGCTCGTCGCCTTTCATGTGACGCTCCCAGGCGCCCTTTCCGGAGAATTTCCCGGTGAAGAGGGAGCCGTCGCGATAGGGGCCCAGTTGAGCGGCGGTCCCGGCGCGATCCGCGCTCGTGGACTGTGGCGTGCGGCCGCGCAGCATCGTCAATTTGGCGAGTTCGGCGGTCAGGTCGATGACGGTCGTCATGCTCTCTCCATTGATCAGAATCGCAGGCTACGGCCTTAATCGCCTATCATGACACCCAATGCACACGGTTACGGAAAGTGACCGTTATTTTTCCGATTCTTTAACCAGGATGACAGTTACGCAGCAACGACGAGGCTGGACGCCAGCTGCCGCACCGACTTCACCATGGCCATGGCGACCAGCTTGCCGGTCTTGCGGTTCTCCTCGCTGACGGCGACGTCCTCGAGAAATTTGAATCGCCCGAACGCGCCCTCAGCCTCCAGCTCGACGATGTGGGTCGTGATGGTGGGATCGGCCACGATCACCACGCGCGTCTTGTCCAGGCCAAGGCCCGCGATGGCGGCGGCGGCCGAGATGTTCACATTCTGCGGATAGAGCCGCGCGCCCTCGCGGACCGGACCGTCGAACACGGTGTGGGGCGCCGTGAGCGCATCGAGATCGACCAGGGTCTCGGCCACGGTGCCTTTCCAGGCCGAGGGATCCTTGCGCACGGTCACGGTCACGCTGTCGAGGCCGCCGACCGCGGCGCTGCTCAGGATGTCGAGGGCGCCGATGCCGGCCGAGGGCAGGATCAGCCGCTTTCCATTCGCCCTGGCGGCGGCCAGCAGGCGGTCGAAGAGGGCAGTATCGGTGAAGGCGCCGACCGAGGTCACCAGCAAGTCCGCGCCGCGCTCCAGCACCCTCTGGCCGTGCACGCGCACCGCCTCGTGGCCCGCGCATTCGGCGACGGCGTCGAAGCGCTGGGCGAAGAAGCACTCGGGATCGTGGGTGAGCTTTCCGGCTTGGAGCTGATCTGGGCGCGGCCGCTTCACCAGGACGGCGGCGAGCTCGATGCCGTCGAGGCCTGCCGCCTCGATGTGCCGGCCGATGGCGCCGTAGCCGATCAGGCCGAGCTTCAATGGAGCCGCTCTTCGATCCAGCGCGCCCAGGCGATCAGCTGATCGTCGCCCTTGTGCGGGCCGATCAGCTGGACGGCGAGCGGCAGGCCGAACGGGCCGGTGTTGAAGGGCAGGGTGATGCAAGGGCTGCCGAGCAGGGTCCAGAAACGGTTGAAGATCGGATCGCCGGTATAGCCCAGCCCCGCCGGGGCCTCGCCGCGCGCCGAGGGCGCCAGCAGGACGTCGAATGTCTCCCAGACCTGGGCGAGATCGGCCTTGGCGCGGTCGCGCCGCTTCTTGGCATCCGCAAGCTGGCTGCGCGTGACCATGTCGCCCACTTCCAGCGACGCCGTGAGGCTCACCGACAGGAGCTCGGGATGGCGCTCGCGTTCCGGCGCATAGTGTTGCGTCGCTTCCTTGGTCATGACGCGATTGTGCGCGGTGATCAGCGCGTCCCAGCTCTCCGGCATGTCCCAGGCACGCACCTTGGCGCCCGCGGCGCGCAGCGCCTTGGCGGCAGCCTCCATGTTCTTCTGGGTATGGCGATCGGCCATGTCCCACCAGCGGGTGCGGCAGAAGCCGATGCGCGGCGCGCGGCCTCCTTTCGACAGGGGCGCGGGCGGATCGGCCGGCGCGTGGCCGTAGGCGGCGCGGATCAGGGCAAGATCGTTGGCCTCGCGCGCGAAGAAGCCCAGCGTGTCGAGGCTGCGGGCGTAGGTCTTCACGCCCGTCATGTCGGCCCAGCCGAAGGTGCCCTTGTAGGCCACGACGCCGTTGAAGGCGCCGGGACGGATCACCGAGCCCGAGGTCTGCGTGCCGTAGCCGATCGGCGCCATGAAGTCGGCGACCGCGGCGGCCGAGCCCGAGGAGGAGCCGGCGGGCGTATGGCGGAGATTGTGCGGATTGTGCGTCTTGCCGGCATGGGCGCCCGCGAACTCGGTGGTCACCGACTTGCCCAGCACGATGGCGCCCGCCTGCACGAGCTGCGTCACGCAGGCGGCATCCTTGCCGACGACCTGGTCGCGATAGATCGGCGAGCCGCAGGTGGTGGGAAGCGTCTTCGTGGAAATGATGTCCTTCACGGCGAGCGGGATGCCGTGCAGCGGGCCGACCGGCCGGGCGCGCTTGTCGAGCTGGTCGGCGCGCTTCAAGGCGCCCTCGGGATCGAGCGCCTCCCAGGCATGGACCTGGCCCTCGCGGCTGTCGATGTGGTCGAGGCAGGCCTCCACGAGATCGCGCGCCTTCAGCCGCTTGCCGGCCATGCGCTGCACGGCCTCGCTGGCCGACAATTGGTTCGGCGACTTCGCCATCGGTCTTCCTCGACTGTTCCCCCGGGTGCATGATGCTACCCCATGAGCACGCCCTTCGCCGTCCGGAAAATCGGCCACGCCGTGATCTTCGTGAGCGACCTCGATCGCTCCAAGCGCTTCTACACCGAGGTGCTGGGCTTCAAGGTGTCCGACGTCTATCCGGGTTCCATGATGCCGGGCGGCATGGTGTTCCTGCGCTGCAATCCCGACCACCATTGCCTGGCGCTGGTGGGCGACGGCGATGCGGGCAGGGCGAAGAAGCTGCACCATCTCGCCTTCGAGCTCGCGACCCTCGAAGAGGTCTTCTATGCGCGCGACCACCTGCGCAAGGCGGGTGCCACGATCACCTTCGAGGGCCGCCGCCGCGCGGGCTGCCAGGTGTCGGTCGAGTTCCTCGATCCCGACGGCCACCATCTCGAGCTCTACTGGGGCGTCGACCAGGTCGGTTCCGACGGCCGCGTTCGCCCGGCCGCGGAGTGGCGCCAGACGACGACCCTGGAAGAGGCGGTGAAGGTGGCGCCCGTCGGCCAGGACACGACCGTGCACGACGCCGCGCTGCGGGCGCGCCTCGAGGCGGGAACGGACCGGCCGACGGCTTAGTGCGCCGCCGGCTCGGCCGGCTTGGCCTTGCCTTCGCCCTTCACCTTCTCGCGCAAGCGCTGGAAGGCGACGTAGAGGCCCGGGATCACGAAGATGCCGAGGAACGACGCTGTGATCATGCCGCCGAACACGGCCGTGCCCACCGCGCGCTGGGTGTTGGCGCCGGCGCCCGAGGCGATCACCAGCGGCACGAGGCCGAAGATGAAGGCGAAGGACGTCATCATCACCGCGCGGAAGCGCAAGCCGGCGGCGTTCGTGGCGGCTTCGACGATGTCGCGGCCTTGCGCGCGCTCGGCCATGGCGAACTCGATGATCAGGATGGCGTTCTTGGCCGCGAGGGCGATCAGCACGACGATGCCGATCTGGGCGTAGATGTTGTTGTCGAGCCCGCTCAGCGCCAGCGCCGCGAGAGCGCCGAACAGGCCGACCGCGACCGACAGGAGCGCCGCCAGCGGGATGGCCGTGCTTTCGTACAGGCCGACCAGGAAGAGGTAGGCGAAGACCACGGCCAGCGCCAGGATGAAGCCGGTCTGGCCCGACGCGGCCTGCTCCTGCAGCGCGGTGCCCGTCCATTCATAGCCGTAGCCCTGCGGCAGCGTGGCCTTGGCCAGCGCCTCCATGGCGGCGAGCGCCTGGCCGGACGAATAGCCCGGCGCCGCGGCACCATTCAGGGTCACGGCGCGGAGATTGTTGTAGCGGATGATGGTCGAGGGCGCGGTCACGAGCTGCACGTCGGCCACCGCGCCGATCGGCACCAGGTCGCCGGCGGCGGTGCGCAGACGAACGCGGAAGATGTCGTTGATCCGCGCGCGCTGGTCGGCCTCGGCCTGGATCTTCACCTGCCAGGTGCGGCCGAACAGGTTGAAGTCGTTGACATAGGCGCCGCCCAGCGCCGTCTGCATGGCGCTGAAGATGTCGCCGATGGAGATGCCCAGCGCCTGCGCGCGCTCGCGGTCGAGCTTGAGATAGATCTGCGGCGTGGCTGCGCTGTAGGTCGTGAAGACGCCGGCCAGCTCCGGCCGCTTGTAGGCCGCCTCCATCAGGCCGCGCGCCACGGCGGCGAGGTCTTCGGGCGAGCCGCCGGCCAGGCTCTGCAGCACGAATTCGAAGCCCGAGCCGGTGCCCAGGCCCGAGATCGGCGGCAGGTTGAAGACGAAGACGTTGGCCGACACGACCTGGCTCAGCTCCGCTTCCATCTCCTGGAGTGCGGCGAAGACGGACAGGGCGCGGCCCTTGCGCTCGTCGAACGGCTTCAGCGCCGCGACGATGAAGGCGCGGTTCGGCTGGGCGATGCCGTCGAGCAGGCTGTAGCCCGACACGGCGAACACATTCTTGAGCCAGGGCTTGCCGGCGAACCGGCCTTCGACCTCCTGCAGCGCGGTCAGCGTGCGATTGGTCGAGGCGGCGTCGGGGAGCTGCATCTCGCCCATGAAGGCACCCTGGTCCTCGTCGGGCAGGAAGCCCGAGGGCACGATGGCCGTTAGGCCGCCGGTCGCAGCCGCGAAGACGCCGACCAGCAGCAGTGCGATCACGCCGCGCCGGGCAAGCGGCGTGACCAGCCGCACGTAGCCGTCGCGGCTGGCGTCGATGCGGCCCGACAGCCAGGCCATGACGCCCTTGGGCTTGCCGCGATGGCGCAGGATCAGCGAGCAGAGCGCCGGCGACAGCGAGAGCGCATTGATCGCCGACAGGATCATCGACACCGACACCGCGACCGCGAACTGCTTGTAGAGCTGGCCGGTAATGCCCGGGATGAAGGCCGTCGGCACGAAGACCGACAGCAGGACCAGCGTGATGGCGATGATGGGGCCGGTCACCTGGTTCATCGCCTTCTCGGTCGCCTCGGCGGGCGTGAGCTCGGGCTCGTGCTCCAGTATGTGCTCGACGGCCTCGACGACCACGATCGCATCGTCGACCACGATGCCGATCGCGAGCACCAGCGCCAGCAGCGACACGGTGTTGGCCGAGAAGCCCAGCGCCAGCATGACGGCGAAGGTGCCGATCAGCGCCACCGGCACCGCGACGATCGGGATGATGGTGGCCCTGAGATTGCCCAGGAAGACGAAGACCACGATGCCGACCAGCACGAAGGCCTCGATCAGGGTCGTGATCACGCTCTTGATCGTGGCCTGCACGAACACCGTGGTGTCGTACATCACGTCATAGGCGACGTCCTCGGGGAAGCGGGCCTCCAGCTCCTTCAGCTTGGCGCGCACGCCCTGCGCCGTCGCGAGCGCGTTGGCGCCGGGCAACTGGTAGATGCCGATGCCGGCGG
>DATJWN010000094.1:0-4124 GCA_035501235.1 Reyranella sp. | reverse complement strand
CTTCCTCCAGCGCAGCCTGCACGCCGCCCCACTGGACGAACTCTGCGGGCGGCACGATCGTCAGCATTTCGACCTGACCCGCCGTCTTGGCGGCGCGGCGCGCTGCAAAGCGCAGAGCGACGCGCGCCTCGGGGCTGCCGTCCAGCACGACGAGGTAGGTACGGGGCATCGAAAGCTCTTCCATAACCGTGACGGTGCGGCATCCTGCCGTCTCACGCAAGCGTCAGCCTTGACCGTGAGGCGCCGAGGGTCGAAATGGGCGCCTCGCTAGACCGACTGCCAGAGAGGCCCTCGCCGCGATGCCCATCGAACTGAAGATGCCTGCGCTTTCCCCGACGATGGAGGAGGGCACCCTTGCCAAGTGGCTCGTGAAGGAGGGCGACACGGTAAAATCCGGTGATATTCTCGCCGAGATCGAAACCGACAAGGCGACCATGGAGTTCGAGGCCGTCGACGAAGGCACCATCTCCCAGATCCTCGTGGCCGAAGGCACCGATGGCGTGAAGGTGGGTGCGCTGATCGCGATTCTGGCCGGCGAGGGCGAGGACGCCGCCGCTGCCAAGGCCGCGCCGGCCGCCAAGGCCGAAGCCAAGCCGGCGGAGGCCAAGGTGCCCGCCGCGGCCCCGCTGAAGCAGGAGGCGCCCGCCTCCGTGACGGCTCCCAAGCCCGCACCAGCGCCTGCCGCATCGGGCGATCGCGTCAAGGCGAGCCCGCTCGCGCGTCGCATCGCCGATCAGAAGGGCATCGATCTGGCCGCCGTGCAGGGCACCGGCCCCAATGGCCGCATCGTCAAGGCCGATCTCGCCGCCGCGACACCGGGCGCCGCAGCGCCCGCCCCGCAGGCGGCGGCTCCGGTGGCTGCTGCCGTTCCGGTCGCCGCTCCGGCGCCCGCGCAGATCCCCGACATCCCGCACGAGAGCGTCAAGCTTTCGAACATGCGCAAGACGATCGCGCGCCGCCTCACCGAATCGAAGCAGACGGTGCCGCATATCTACCTCACGGTGGACATCCAGCTCGACGCGCTGCTCAAGCTGCGTGGCGAGCTCAACAAGGGCCTCGAGAGCCGTGGCGTGAAGCTGTCGGTGAACGACATGCTGGTGAAGGCGCTGGCCGGCGCCCTCATGGAAGTGCCGAGCTGCAACGTGATGCTCGCGGGCGACCAGCTCGTCACCTTCAAACGCGCCGACATCTCGGTCGCGGTGTCGATCCCCAACGGGCTCATCACTCCGGTCGTCACCGGTGCCGACACCAAGAGCCTGTCGGCCATCGCCACCGAGATCAAGGATCTCGCGGCCCGCGCCAAGGACGGCAAGCTCAAGCCCGAGGAATATGCCGGCGGCACCGCCAGCATCTCCAACATGGGCATGTATGGCATCAAGCAGTTCGAGGCGGTGATCAACCCGCCGCAGGGCATGATCATGGCGATCGGTGCGGGCGAGAAGCGCCCCTACATCGTCAATGACGAACTGACCGTGGCGACCGTCATGTCGGCGACCGGCAGCTTCGATCACCGCGCCATCGATGGGGCCGACGGTGCCAAGCTCATGCAGGCGTTCAAGCGGCTGATCGAGAACCCGCTGGGCATGCTGGCATGAAGCCGCTCGACGAGCTCCCGCCGGATGCGCCGCCTGTCATCCGCGTGGTGGCCATGCCCAAGGATACCAATCCCTATGGGGACATCTTCGGCGGCTGGCTGATGAGCCAGATGGATTCGGCCGCGGGCTCTGTGGCGTCGCGCCACAGCCACGGCCGGGCCGTCACCATCGCGATGGACGGGATGACCTTCCATCGGCCGGTGTTCGTCGGCGACGAGGTCTCGGTCTATGCCAAGCTCGTTTCCACCGGGCGGACATCGATGAAGATCGCGGTCGAATCCTGGCGCCGCGCGCGCCACGACGGGACGAGCTACAAGGTGACGCAGGCGCTCTTCACCTTCGTCGCCGTGGGCGAGGATCGCCAGCCCCGCCGGGTGTCGCCGATGACGCCCGCCGGCGCGGACGAGGCGGCGGCCTGACATGGCGCTGCCCACCGCCCTTCTTACGGGAGCGGTGGCGGGCGTCACGGTGCCCTGGCTGGTGAACCACAGCGACGATCTGAAGGGTGGGGTGCTGGCCGGCGACTATGTCCGGATCCCCATCGGAGGGATCGATTTCCACTGGTCCTGGCTGGTTTTCTCGCTGGTCACGGTGATCGCCTGGGGCGCGCTGAAGGCCGTACAAAACGACTGAGGGGCCGATCGGCCCATCGATTGATCGCCGGCCTCGGACGGGGCTGGCTCTGAGGAAGGACAAGCATGGCTGATACCTACGATCTCATCGTGCTGGGTTCGGGGCCGGGCGGTTATGTCGCGGCGATCCGCGCGGCGCAGCTCGGCCTCAAGGTCGCGATCGTCGAGCGCGAAAATCTGGGCGGCATCTGCCTCAATTGGGGCTGCATCCCCACCAAGGCGCTGCTCCGCACCTCCGAAATCTACCATTACATGACCCATGCCGAGGCTTATGGCCTCTCGGCCGAGAAGGCGGGCTTCGACCTTGCCAAGGTCGTGAAGCGCTCGCGCGGCGTCGCCGGACAGCTCAACGCCGGCGTCAAGGGCCTGATGAAGAAGAACAAGATCACCGTCGTCGAAGGCGAGGGCAAGATCATGGCGAAAGGCAAGCTGTCGGTCGTCAAGGACGGCAAGACCACCGATCTCGCCGCCAAGGACATCATCATCGCGACCGGCGCGCGCGCCCGCGACCTGCCCTTCGCCAAGGCGGACGGTGAGCGGATCTGGACCTACCGCCACGCGATGGTGCCCAAGGAGATGCCGACGAAGCTGCTGGTCATCGGATCGGGCGCGATCGGTGTCGAATTCGCCAGCTTCTACAGCGACATGGGCGCCGAGGTGACGATCGTCGAGATGCTCGACCGGATCGTACCGGTGGAGGATGCCGAAGTCTCCGAATTCCTGACCAAGGCGCTCACCAAGCAGGGGATGAAGGTCATCACCTCGGCCGGCGTCCAGAGCCTCGTCAACACGGGCAAGGGCGTGAAGGCCGAGATCAAGCTCGCCGACGGCAAGGTCGAGACCAACGAATACAGCCACGCGATCGTCGCGGTCGGCATCGTGCCGAACACCGAGAATATCGGCCTCGAAGCGCTCGGCGTGAAGACGACGCGCGGCCATATCGACGCCGACGGCCTGTGCCGCACCAACGTGCCCGGCATCTGGGCGATCGGCGACGTCACCGCGCCGCCGTGGCTCGCGCACAAGGCGAGCCATGAGGGCGTGATCGCGGCCGAAGCCATCGCCGGCAAGCATCCGCACGCGATGGACGTCCGCAACATCCCGGGCTGCACCTATTCGCGTCCGCAGATCGCGTCGGTCGGCCTCACCGAGGCGAAGGCCAAGGAAGCCGGCTATGAGGTGAAGGTCGGCAAGTTCCCCTTCATCGGCAACGGCAAGGCGATCGCGCTCGGTGAGGCGGAAGGCTTCGTCAAGACGGTGTTCGACGCCAAGACGGGCGAACTGCTCGGCGCGCACATGATCGGCGCCGAGGTGACCGAGCTGATCGAGGGCTACACCGTCGCCAAGCAGCTCGAAACCACCGAGGCCGAGCTGATGGAAACGGTATTCCCGCACCCGACGCTGAGCGAAATGATGCACGAGAGCGTGCTCTCCGCCTACGGTCGCGCGCTGCATTTCTAGTCGCGATCGCCCGGCGGGTTCGGCCGGGCGGGGTGGAAATCGAGCCAAAAGAGCCGGGAAAATGCCTTTTCCCGGCTCTTTTGCGGTCGACGGATCGCTGCCGGGGCTTGACGCGGGCGGCCTTTATCGCCTTTTTCGGAACGGCTACGGGCGTGCTGCGTTGCCGAACGTCCGCTGGTGAACGAATAGGAGTATATGATGAAGAAGGCTTTCACGATCGCCGCGGTTGCGGCTCTGGCGCTCGGCGCTGCCGCTTGCCACAAGTCGGCTGACACCAACGCGTCGAACGTTTCGGCCGAAGACAACATGCTGGTCCCCGCCGACGAGAACGCGATGGGCGACATGAACAGCACGATGACCGCCACCGACAATATGGCGATGGACAACACTGCTGCTCCGGCCGCCAACGCGACCGGCAACGCGCAGTAATGTGCCA
>DATJWN010000093.1:0-3656 GCA_035501235.1 Reyranella sp. | reverse complement strand
TGCGAAATCGGATTAGCGATAATCCCAAGAATGTCTTTTTGATCGACAAGATAAGAATCACCTACGAAGTTCGTGCGTGGCGGTTGGGGGGCAAGCGCGTTTTGACCTGCGCTAAGACCGAACAACACTCCGCGTGGATCGGGAGGGTTATCCGCCCAGACTCCGTAGGAACTCTCGCGGCGGCGCACAATATTCATGACATTGTCGATGAACCCAAGATCAAAAAGGTACATGTCCCAAAGGCTCCAAAGGCGGTTAGGCCCGTGGAGTTGGGTACGCTGACAAGGTTCCGGGGCCGGGGTGGTCATACCCTACCCCTAGTGGCAGGGTACGCCAAGTGTAACGTCCCCATTTGAATGGGGAGGAAAGAGACCTGACTTACGGCACGACGAGCTTGATCGATGGCAGCTTCATCAGCGCCGCGGCATCGTCGACGCCGTTCAAGGTCAGCAGGTGTTCCATCTTGTAGGTCGGATAGGGCATGCGCGCCGCGAGCCCGTTCGCGGTCTGGCCGGCCGACGACACGATGCCGAGGCGATAGGGGCGCAGGGCCGCCACCTCCGCGTCCGACAGGGTGCGGAAGCTGCGGGTCGCCGCCACCATGGCCTCGATGCGCTTGTCGCGATCGGCGCCCTCGCTCAACAGGCTGAAATAGCAGAGCCCGTCGGGACGGCGGATGAGCACATAGCGGACCTGGCCGAGGCCGGTGTCCGAGCCGCGCGGCTTGGCGCCGATGGCGGCCTCGGCGCCGCCGATCTCCGTCTCCTGGATGTCGGTCGGCGTGGGCTGCAGCTTGTCGCGCATCCAGGCATCGAGGCGGCCTTCGACCTTCTGATCGGTGCAGGAGAAATAGACCATCGAGCGGTCGCGGCCGACGCCCAGCACGCCGTCATGATCGTTGAACAGCTGGAAATCGGCCGGCATCTGGAAGGCGATCCGCATGATCGGATGCAGGAAGGCCGAGCCGCGCACGAAGCCCTCCTCCGGCGAATCGTCGATCGACAGGCCGTCGATCAGGGCGAGATAGCCCGGCCGGTCGGCCGCGCCCGGCGTGTGCGCCTCGGGCAGGCTGCGCAGCGCCGCCAGCCGCTGGTCGGGATCGGGATGGGTGGCGAAGGCGCTGCGCTCGGTGTCGGCCTCGATGCCGATGATCTTGTCCTCGAGCTTGAGCTCGCGCTGCAGCTTCTCGATCAGGCTGATCATGGCATCGGCGCGAAAGCCCGCGCGCACGAGATAGCCGACACCCGCCTTGTCCGCCTCGAGCTCCTGGTCGCGCGAGTAGCGCCTGAGCTTCAGCATGCCCTCGCGCGCCACCGAGCGGCCCACCGTGGCCGAGCCGCTGGTGAGCGCGGCATCGACGGCCGCCTCCATGACGCTGCGCCGGATCTTCTCGCGCTGCGCGCCGTGCTTCAGCTCGACATGGCCGAGCTCGTGGCCGATCGCGGCCGCGAGCTCGGCATCGTCGTCGATCATGGCAAGCAGGCCGCGCGTGACGAAGACGTAGCCACTCGAGACGGCATGCGCGTTCGGCACCGGCTCGTCGAGCACGTAGAAGTGGAAGGGGCCGGGCAGGCCGGAGGCCGCCACTAGCTTCTGTCCGACCCGCTCGACCAGCGCATGCAAGGGCGGCGAGGGATAGATCGGCCCGACCTCGCGCACGATCTCGCGCGGCAGGTCGGCGTCCGCGGCCGAGGCCGGCCGTGCAGGCGCGGCGGTCTGGGGTAGCGATCCGTCCGGCGTGCAGGAAGCGACGAGGAGCAGTGTGAGGGGGAACAGCGCGACGAGCGCCAAAATACGGCGAAAAAACACTGTTCCTCCTGGGGGAGCCCGCAACCTTGGACGCTAAAGCGGCTTCCGATCAGATGGAACCGCTAAAGCGGTTCCATCTGATCGGAAACGCGTTGATCGAGGCGCCTCGAGGCTGGAACGGCGGCCGCCTCTATGGCACTCATGCCAACGGACCCAAGCATGCCGCGTTCCGAAACCCCGCTTCGTTCAGACCTGTTTCCCGAGATCTCGCCCTTCGCCAGCGGCATGCTGGCGGTCGACGGGCGCCATACGCTTTATTGGGAGCAGAGCGGCAATCCGGACGGCGTGCCGGTGGTGTTCCTGCATGGCGGGCCCGGCGCGGGTTCAGCGCCCGTGCATCGCCGCTTCTTCGATCCGCAATTCTATCGCATCGTCGTGTTCGACCAGCGCGGTTGCGGCCGCTCCATGCCGCTCGGCGACCTCACCGACAACACGACCGGCCATCTCGTCGCCGATATGGAGAAGCTGCGGGCCCATCTCGGCATCCCGCGCTGGCTGCTGTTCGGCGGCTCGTGGGGCAGCACGCTCGCGCTGGCCTATGGCTTGCGCTATCCCGACCGCGCGACGGGCTTCATCCTGCGCGGCGTGTTCCTGGGCGGACAGTCGGAGATCGACTGGTTCCTCCACGGCATGCGTACCGTCTTCCCCGAGGCCTGGCGCGACTTCGCCGAGCATCTGCCGGCCAACGAGCGCTCCGACCTGCTGGGCAGCTACTATCGCCGGCTGATCGACCGCAATCCGGACATCCACCGTCCCGCCGCGCGGGTCTGGAGCCGCTACGAAGCCGCCTGCTCGACGCTCTATCCGACGCAACGCGCGCCCTTCGAATCCGATCACGGCGGCTTCGCCCTCGCCCTGTCGCGCATCGAGGCGCACTACTTCGTCAATCGCACCTTCCTGCCCGACAACTGGCCGTGGGCCGAGCTCGATCGCGTGCGCCACCTGCCGTGCACGATCGTGCAGGGCCGCTACGACGTGGTCTGTCCCATCGTCACGGCCGATGCGCTGGCGCGTGCCTGGCCCGAGGCGCGGATGGTCGTCGTGCCCGATGCCGGCCACAGCGCGCTCGAGCCCGGCATCCGCGCGGCGCTGGTGAACGCCACCGAGAACTACCGACTGGCGCAGAGCGAAGAAGCGCTCTTCGCGCCGCGTTTTCCGTGGGAAGCGACATGACGTTCGAGCTGCCGCCGGAGCAGACGGGCCCCGCCGCCTGGTACGGGCCGGAGATGGCCAGGCGCACCGACTGGGCGATGCCGCTCACCGAAGCCGAGATCGCCGAGGTCGAGACGGCCACCAAGGCGCTGGCGTCGCGCGAGGCCGACATTGCCGCGATCAAGGCGAGCGACTTCCCGCTGCCGACTCTGGGCCCCAAGCTGCAGATCCGCGTCGACAACGAGGTGCTGAATGGCCGCGGCTTCCTGCTGCTGCGCGGCCTGCCCGTCGAGCGCTGGACCATGCGCGAGGCGGCGACGGCCTTCTTCGGGCTCGGCGCCCATCTCGGCAGCGCACGCTCGCAGAACGGCAAGGGCCATGTGCTGGGCCACGTGCAGGATATCGGCCTCGCCTCGAACGATCCCAACGTGCGCATCTACCAGACGCACGAGCGCCAGACCTTCCACACCGACTCCTGCGACATCGTCGGCCTCTTGTGCCTCAAGACCGCGCAATCGGGCGGCCTGTCGGCACTGGTGAGCTCGACGACCATCTTCAACGAGATGCGCAGGCGCCGGCCCGACCTGCTGAAGCATCTGTTCGAGCCGCTCGCCACCGACCGCCGCGGCGAGGTGCCGCCGGGTGCCAGGCCGTACTTCGAGATTCCGGTCTTCAACTGGCACGCGGCGCATCTC